>NZ_JBXWOE010000005.1:0-266028 GCF_059610725.1 Ruegeria sp. CDSC045 | reverse complement strand
CTGTGTGTGCATTCAATTTGGCGATCTGTCGGTCAGATTTATTGCGATGACACGTCAAGGCTTTGAGAAAAAACATCAACTTTACGCCCGTGGGCGTCGTCATTCCAGCGCCTGCGCACGCCCCTGAGACTCTTTCGCCGAAGGTGAGATAGGCCCCAAGATCAGGTCCGTAATTAACTGTGGTCGACGAACAGGAACCGGTTTCTCTGTATCGCTGGCTTCTGGAAAACAGCCTGTAACCGCAAGCCTTGTTTCTTGGTGGCTCTGCCAAATCTGTCGCTCTGTCTGGCGGAATAGTCGTATTTAGCTTTCGCAATTTTTGATTATTGCTGATCATCAGGGTGAATTTGATGTATTCTTGCTGAATGTGCTGGGAATTGACCAGGAGGACGACCCAAACAAAGCGCTTATACAAAATTAGAAGCGACTAGGGAGGAATTTGATGATGTACTATAGGCTAAAGGCGGTCAGGGGCTGTCGGATAATGATAGCTGCGCTGTTTTCCACTCTCTCTTTGAGTAATGCGATGGCGCAAAGTAACTCTGAGAGCGAAACCACAATCCCAGAGCCCGGGCCGTCCATCACCTTCACATCCTGGACCGGCCCTTACATGCGAAGTCAGATGCTTGGGTTTGTGCGCCCTTATGAGCAAGCCAAAAACGCCGATGTGCATGTTGCACATTACAATGGTGGCATCTCGGAAATCCGCGATCAGGTCGAAAGCGCAAATGTGATTTGGGATGTGGTCGACCTTACGCAAGCAGATTCACTTCGCGCCTGCGAAGAGGGCTTGCTGGAGAATATATCTGACATAGAACTGCCTGATGGCGTCGATGGCACACCATTTCGAGAGGATTTTGTCGAAGGTGCCCTGAATGATTGTGGCGTAGGAGTCATCGTATGGGGCACCGCATATGCGTATAACAATTCTCAATTCGCAGAAACGCCTCCATCAACCATTTCGGATTTCTTCGACACAGAAACCTATCCTGGGCCACGTGCCATCCGAAATGATCCGACAGTGATCATGGAATGGGCCCTTATGGCCGACGGCGTAGCCCGCGATGATGTGTATCCAACGCTCGAAACCGAAGAAGGTGTTGAGCGCGCGCTGAAAAAGATGGACGACATAAAAACCGGCCTGCAAATCTGGGAAACCGGGCGTGAACCCGTACGCCTGTTGAACTCTGGCGACATTGCGATGTCATCGATCTGGGCCACTACCGGTGCAACGGCCGCCCAGGAAGACGGTTCCGATTTTACGGTCAACATGGACGGCCGTGTGATTGAGCTGGATCTGTTCGGCATACCAAAAGGAAGCCAGAATAAAGAAGAAGCCATTGATTTTATTCGCTTTGCTAGCAGCTCAAATTCGCTGGCCGATATGGTCGGGCACCTGCCAAATGGTCCAACCCGAAAATCTTCGATGACACTCCTGTCAGATGACATTTTGGAGCGCATCCCGAACGGTCCGGCGTATGAAGACAATCTTTACATTCTGTCGGACGCCGAGTGGTGGGCCACCAACCACGGGCGCCTGGAAGAGGCGTTCCAGTCCTGGCTCGCAACCTCCGCCCGTCAGGGCGCTGCGGGTTCAACACGGTAAGCCGAAACAACAGGTCTAAGAGGTGCAAAATGAGTGATCAATCAACACAGAAACCTGACAATCTTGTAGCAAAGAGCGGCTTGTTCAAAGGTATGAATCCGACGATGGGTATCGCTTCGATGGTGATGATATTGGGGTTTGTGTTCTTCACGATCCGTGATGTTGAAGCTTCAAGTGCGATCTTTGCGACAGGTAAAAACTTTATCATCGGTAGCCTGGACTGGTTCTATGTACTGGTCGTTAACGCGGCACTGTTTTTCGTAATTTGGCTTATGATCAGCCGGTTCGGACACGTGAAGCTGGGCAAGGATGATGACGAGCCTGATTTTTCAACGTTTTCATGGATTTGCATGCTGTTTAGTGCGGGCTTGGGATCTGGTCTGATCTATTGGGGCGTTGCAGAGCCAATGTTCCATATCCAAGGCAGCCCATTCCTTGAGCGGGCGGGAATTGAACCAGGTTCGGTTGACGCCGCGGTTTCTGCGGTAACGATCACGAATTTCCACTGGGGTTTCCACGGTTGGGCTCTTTATGTGCTGGTTGGCCTCTGCCTTGCATATTTCTCGTACCGCCATGGGCTTCCTCTGACTTTGCGCACCGCTCTTTATCCTGTGCTGAAGGAACGGATCTATGGTCCCTGGGGTCATCTCGTCGATCTGATTGGCGTATTTGGTACAATCTTTGGCCTCGCAACCTCATTGGGGTTGGGCGTCACACCAATCGCCGCCGGTCTTGAGGATCTTGGCTGGATGGCAAACACCCAGACAAATCAGTTGATCCTCGTCGCAATCATCACCTGTCTTGGCACGGCTTCTGCTGCATCGGGTGTTGGCAAAGGCGTGCGTATCTTGTCTGAAGCCAACGTTATGGCAAGTGTTGGCCTGCTGCTCCTGTTCATCATTCTGGGGCCTACGGCATTCCTGTTGGGCATAACCATATCCGGATTTGGAGATTACCTCTGGACGGTGATACCCATGGGTTTCTGGATCAACGGTGAGCCCGAAAACCAATGGCAGAGCTGGTGGACGATCTTTTACTGGGGCTGGTGGATCGCATGGTGCCCGTTTGTTGGACTGTTCATTGCGCGGGTATCAAAGGGGCGGACGATCAAGCAATTCTGCTATTGCGTTCTTCTTATTCCAACCTCAGTCGTGATGCTCTGGATGGGTGTCTTTGGTGGCGCAGCAGCCGGGGTTGATCTGTTCTACGACGCAGGTGTCGTCGAGGCGGTCAACAATGACTACGCCGCTGGCGTATTCCAAACGGTCAAAGGATTTGGCTACACATGGTTGGTGTACCCGATCACAGTGTTGATTACGGTTCTGCTGATTTCGTGGTTTGTCACGTCTTCTGACTCGGGGACACTCGTGATGTGCACAATGCTGTCGATGGGTGACGAGCATCCGCCAATCAAGTTCCGTGTGTTTTGGGGTATTACCGCAGGCGTTGTTGCCGGTGTCCTAATGCTGGCCGGTGGGTTGAGCGCGCTACAGACAGCGTCCATCGTCGCAGGGCTACCAATCGCTGTGATCTTGTTGTTCATGATCTATGGTATTGTTTCGTCGCTTCACGCTGAGCATCCAGTGCCCGATGTTGAGGATAAGTACGAAATGGAGTTCCTCAACAGATAGGCAGCCATTGTGGTTCAATTTGTCGAGAGGCAGTTACATCTGCCTCTCGACAATTACAGACTTGGGTTTCGACCTGTCCGCGAAGCTTTCTTCGTTCTGATGTGAAGTTTGCCAAACTTTCTGGGAGCAAACGAATACGAAAGAACCTCTGCCTAATGGTTTCCACCAGCATCTCTGCTACCCGCGTGGTACAGCAACTGGATAGGCTTGTCGGCTCTCCATGGTGAGCCTCTCACACAATCTCGACCCGTGAACCAAAGGTACATTGTGGGGGATAGTCCGATCCTGGTCGTGATGGAGCGGTTTCTTTCGCCCATGCCTTCCATTGTCCCTTAAAGGTAATGCCCAGAGCCAAAAAACCAGGTTCGGAATGGAATGCAGGCTAAGTCTTCCGCCGTTTCGGGACAGAATCGCCACCTTTTGTAGATTTGGCCGCTGCGACTCGCGCTCGGTTCTTCTTGCTGCTTGACTTACCTTTGGGTGGAGGTGGACCCTTTGATGCTGTTCGGGCAGATTTGATATCGCCGCCTTTGGCTTCAGATTTACCGCCCTTACGTGCCTTTGGCTTTGCACCAACCGGTTTGAACAAGGCATCTGCCTCGTCTTTCGAAGCACGCTGGCGTTCTACTTTGGCTGATTTGACGGCCCTTGTGGAACGTTCTGCAGGGCTGGAAGGTGCCCGGCCCTCGGGTTCAGGCTTGCGACGTCCATAGGTTGCAGTGCCGCTCCGTTCGGTCGGAGTCGTATCTCGTTTGCTCGTAATCGGTTTGCCTCTTTGCTTTCCGATGGGCTTGGTCCGGCCAGTTTCAGCAAAGTCCGGTGCCGCGTCCAGACGCACGAGATTCTTGACCTTTTCGATCTTCATCTCGGGCCCAACGGCTGTCAGAAACCCTTCGACGCTGGGCTCACGTATCTCGAAATAGGTCACATCATCGGCAATCCGGATGGCCCCAATGTCATCCTTCGTCAGATTGCCTGACTTGCAGATCATCGGCAGCATATAACGCGGCGACGCATTTTGATTGCGCCCCTCGGACAGCGAAAACCAGACGCTGGGGCCAAAGGCCGCGCGCGGTTTCTGGCTTTGCTCATCGACCGTCGACAACTCTTCTGGCGCGGAATGACGCAGCTTGTACTGCCGCAGGTAAGCTGCTGCAATCTGCTCAGGAGTAAAGCTTTCTACCATTTTCTGAACTGCTGCGCGTTCACTTTCCGTAATCTCTGCTTGCCAGTCATCCGATGCGAACATCCTCACCTGATCGCGTTCGGTCACCTCTTCGGCTGACGGGGCTGTCCCCCAATCGGCGGTCAGCTTGGCGAATTTCAGAATACGTTCCGCCTTTTTCCGCGACGCGGGTGCAACCACTAGTGCGCTAACGCCCTTGCGCCCGGCCCGGCCTGTTCGACCCGAGCGGTGCAGCAGTGTTTCATGGCTGTTTGGCAGTTCCGCATGGACCACCAAATCAAGGTTAGGCAAATCAATACCGCGGGCGGCAACATCCGTTGCCACACAGACCCTGGCACGCCCATCGCGCATGGCTTGCAAGGCGTTCGAGCGTTCGCTCTGGGTCAATTCTCCGGATAGGGCGACGACCGAAAAGCCCCGGTTTGACAGGCGCGCGGTCAGACGTGACACCATCGCGCGGGTATTGCAGAACACGATGGCGTTCGGCGCCTCATAATAGCGCAACACATTGATAATTGCATTCTCGCCGTCGCGCGGACCGACCAACATAGCACGATAATCAATATCGGCGTGCTGCGTCTTTTCGCTGACGGTGCTCACACGTTCTGCATCGCGCTGATACCGTGTCGCCAAATTGGCAATCGCACGTGGGACAGTGGCAGAAAACAGCAAAGTCTGACGGTCTGATGGTGTTTCATCCAGAATGAATTCCAGATCCTCTCGAAACCCGAGATCCAACATCTCGTCGGCCTCATCAAGAACCACGGCGCGAATGGCCGTCAGGTCGATCGAGCCCCGCATGATATGATCCCGCAGCCGTCCCGGAGTGGCGACAACAATATGCGCGCCACGCGCCAACGCACGGCGTTCATCCCGAATATCCATACCTCCGACGCAGGACGCCAGAAACGCGCCCGTATCGGCGAACAACCAGCTGAGTTCACGCTTTACCTGCAGCGCCAGTTCCCTCGTTGGTGCTACAACAAGTGCCAGCGGTGCGCCCGAGGTTTCGAAAGTCTCAGCGTCACCCAAAAGTCGCGGCGCAATCGCCAGACCGAATCCGATGGTTTTACCCGATCCGGTTTGGGCCGAAACCAGCATATCCTTCCCTTCCAGTTCGGGCCGGGTTACAGCCTGCTGAACTTGGGTTAAGGTGTCATAGCCCTTGCGAGCCAGCGCATTTGCAATGGTTTGTTTCACAGCGGTGGTTCTTTTCATCGGTCAGGAGATGGGATTGTGCGGTATTGCAATCAATGCATCATCCATGGGTAAAGACAGCCCCTTAACGAGTGTCTTGACTATTGTATAGCCACGAACCGGGGCAGATGCGGTGAAAATCCCGTATCCTGCCCATACTGCTCCCTTTCAGTAGCGGCTTGAGACCCTCGCCGCTTTCGGTTCAATTTGTTGAGACGCGGCAGAAGCGCAGGCTTGGAATAATCAAAACAGGCGTTTTTCTGTAGAGCTTTCAACCGTCTGTAAACCAGCTGTCCCTGTCGGGCTGGCGGTTAACGTGACTACTCCTTCGGGAAATCTACTACAAGCAGTCGGATTCGATAGCTTCTACGACCACGTTATCTTCGAATTTAGGGCATGACGTTGAGCCAATGGCGCGGTCCCTCTTGCGTCTATGCAGACGCCAGCCGTTTCATTGCGCTCATGAGAGGCATGGCCCGTACACCTCCCTGCCCCGGCACTTCCTTGTCGTTGGCATAGACAAGGATGCGCTCTGAGACGTCCAATTCTTCTGTCGCGATGTGAAACCCACGCGTAACCTTCGCTGATGTCGTCCGCTTGATCTCTATGGCCCAGAGGCCGCCGCGGGGAAGTTTCAATAACAAATCTACCTCAGCCCCTGCTGAAGAGCGATAGAAGCTTGCTTCTGTTCCGCGTGGTGCCGCGGCGATCAGGTTCTCGATACAGAATCCTTCCCAACTGCCGCCGACAACCGGGTGCCCAAGCAGGTCTTCCTGTGTTTCGATCCCAAGAAGTGCATGGGCCAGCCCGGAATCGCGAATATAAACCTTGGGAGATTTGACCAGACGCTTTCCGGCATTGGAATGCCAGGGCTGCAAACGGCGCACCAGCATCAGGTCGACCAGCAAATCAAGATAGCGCGCAACGCTCTGGCCCGATACGCCAAGGTTTCCCGCAAGTTTCGCCGCATTGAGTAACCCGCCTTGCTCATGGGCAAGCATTGTCCAGAACCGGCGCAATGTTTCCGCCGGGATGCGCAACCCGAAAGCCGGAACATCGCGTTCCAGATAAGTGCGGATGAAATCCTCGCGCCATGCCAGGCTGGTTTTGTCGTTCTTAGTAAGGAAGCTATCTGGAAACCCACCCCGCAACCACAGCGCAGAGATCGAGTCCACTCCGGTTTCCGACAAAATGAAAGGCGTCAGCTCGTGATAGCTGACCCGGCCAGCCAAGGATTCTGCGCTTTGGTGCAGAAGCGTGTTCGAGGCCGACCCCAGCAGCAGGAATTGCCCAGTCCGATACCCTTGTCTTCGTCGTCGGTCGATCTGACCGCGTAATGCCTTAAACAGGCCCGGCATAAGCTGAACTTCATCGATCACCACCAGGCGCCCAACCTGCTCGTCGAGATAGAGGTCTGGCTCTTCGAGCACCTGGCGATCAGCAGATCTCTCCATATCAAGATAGACAGCGTCACGGCTTTCAGCGATATCCTGCGCGAGAGTTGTCTTCCCAACTTGCCGCGGCCCAAGCAGGACTACGCCCGCCTGGTTCTCGAGAGAGTCTTCAACTGACTTTCTATCACCGCGCTTGATCATACCTTGCATTTATTCCATTTGGTGGAAGATTTACAAGGATAAAATTCCAAATTACTGTCCAGTGAAACCCTATCGTCTCGGCCCTTCACCCCAAAACCATGACACGCAAGTCTGGACCTTAGGTCGAGCATAATCGTGGAAAGCTGCGTCCCATTTGATCAAGAGAAAATTTAACCTGAGTACGTTCTTCTTTCTTAACTATTAAATTCGAAAAGTCCTCTTTGCGTCCCTCAATTTCATTTCCATTGCCCTGAAGGGCGAAGCCAACTAGGTACTTGCCGCGCACAAACCCCTAAGAATCTGCGAAAAATCAAATCGCAGAAAGGACCAGGATCATGACCATACCGGCAATCAAAAACGCTGACACAGGCACGCTGGCTGGCTCGGGAATGCATATTCTGGTCGATCATTACGGCAGCCAATACCTAACCGACGTAACGCGCATCGAAGAGGCACTGACCCGCGCGGCGCGGGAGGCTGGCGCAACGATACTGTCGGGCAAGTTCCACAAATTTGGCGGGCACGGCGGTGTGACCGGGGTGTTGTTGCTGGCAGAATCGCATATCTCGATCCACACTTGGCCGGAAAATGATTATGCCGCCATGGACATCTTCATGTGTGGCACAACGCAACCGGACAAAGCGGTCGCATATCTTGAGAAGCACCTGCGCCCTGCCCGAGTTGAAATTACGCGCGTCAACCGCGGTTTACCGGAACCAGTAGTCCCAACCGTCTAAGTAGTATCCCATCAATGCGTGCGATTGCAGTGTATTAGGTTCGGCATCGACCCGGTCGGTATCACCGCCAAAAATCTGTGCCGCGCGCCAAACATCATCGTCGAGATAGCTCAACCCATCCGGCAGTTCGATTCTACGGTCGGTCAATGGTTCAAATGTAGCCAGAACAAACCCCCATTCGCCGAAGCTCGGCACGTAGCTGTGATAGGGAACCGCCTGCAGTCCCCGTCCGGGCCTTTGCGGATTGCGGCTGCTCTCGATCGTTTCGGCCACCGACCAAAAGGCCTGCCGAGCAAAGAACGGTGATCCGGCCTGGGTGACAAAGACCCCCTGCCCGCTTAGCCGTTCGGCCAGCAAGCCGTAGAATTGCTTGGTGTATAGTCTGGACAAGGCGATGGATTTGGGGTCTGGCAGATCAATGATCACCACGTCGTAAATCTGGGTTTCCCGCTCCAGAAATCTCCAGGCATCTTCGTTGACAACCGTCACGCGCGGGTCGCTGAGAGCATTGTCGTTCAGCTTGGACAGATCTGGATGGTCGCGAAACAACTGCGTCACACGCGGATCAAGATCCACCAGCGTCACAGACTGCACCTCGGGATAGCGCAGCACCTCGCGCGCGGCCATGCCGTCTCCGCCCCCCAAGATCAGAACGTCAAGCGTGCGCGGCGCAAGGGCCATGGCCGGATGCACAAGTGGCTCGTGATAGCGGTGTTCGTCAAGGGAATCGAACTGGATCGAATGATCCAGAAACAGGCGCACCCGGTCGCGGTACCGGGTGACGGTGATCTGCTGATACGACGTGGCCTCGGACAGGATGACATCATCTTCGAACAGTTCGGCCTCGGCGACCGAGACCAGCCGTTCGGACTGCCACAGTGCGCCCAGAGTTGCCACAAAGGCCACCGCCCAGACTGCCACCTGGACCCGCGTAGCCCATTCCCGAAACACCAGCAGAGACAGGCCAGCCACGGCAAGGTTTAGACCGCCAAAAGCCAGACTCGCCGACATCAGCCCCAGATACGGGATCACCAATAGTGGAAACGCCAATGAGGCGACCAGCGCTCCGATGTAGTCGACGCTCAGCACGTTCTCAAATCGGAACTTCAGCGCCCCGATCTGTTCAAGCACACGGGCAATTAATGGGATCTCCATCCCGGACAGGATGCCAATGGCAATCAAAGCGCCGTAAAGCGGCAAGGCCACCTGCCCCAACCACGCATAATTCAGAAACAGCACCGGCGCCAAAAAACCGCCAACGATGCCCAGAAGGATCTGCGCCCAGACAAAACCGGAAAACGCATCCGAGACAAAGCGCGACAGCCAAGCACCTACTCCCATCGCCGACAGAAAGATGCCAATTACCAGTGAAAACTGGCGGACGGAATCCCCCAGCAGATAACTGGACAAGGTGGCGGCAATCAGCTCGTAGATCAGCCCGGCGACGGCCACCAGAAAAGTGGCCAGTAGCAACCACGCGGCGCGCGCCTCAACCGCGCGGGGCTGGGTCATGACAGGATGACGGCCGCGATGATGATGGACACCGCCACAAATAGCAGCCCGATCAGGATCGCCAACGCGATGTTCTGATCCTTTTCGATCTCGTGCACAACCGAGAACGGCGTCATCCAGTCGATCACCTTCCACACGACCCACATCAGCGTCACGCCCAGAAGGGTGTAGAAGATTGTGCTGATGATTTCTGCAATCTGAATTGCTGCCATATAATCCATTGATTCCTCACTATTTTATCCGATTTGACCGATAGTACCCGCCGCCACCGCTGCCGACCCGAACCGAGGTGTCCAAGTCACGGCTTTCGGCCCAATACCCATGCCACGAGACATAACCCGTGGCAGCCACGGCCAGGGTTGAAATGACGACGAAAATGATCCTGAAAGCTGTCACTTTAATCCTCATTTACCCAATCAGTTCCCGACCACCGGGCGCGTTGATGCAACCATTTGCGCCCGAACTGAAACAGGAACAGCGCTCCAAAAACCCCGGCCAGCGCGAATGTCCAAAGACCACTGGACAATCCGGTTTTGACACTGACCTGCAACTGGCTGAACGGCTGCCCCGGTACATGGCCTACGCCCGACCCGGTCCAAAGCCCCTGCTCAGGCACGTCTAATACCAGTGTGTAATCGCCTGTGCGATCTGGTCGAAACGTCAGGCTCGCAAATTTGCTGCCTTCGCTCCACGATCCTTCCGAGTCGCGCCCGGTGTAATATTCGATCGTTCGGCCCGCCTCGAATACTGGCTCTCCTTCGGGATCAAGCAGCTCGATGTCCAGATAGATCCAACTGTTTTTGACATTGCCCGAGAAGGAAACGCGCGTCAGTTGGCTGTCGGCTTCAAGCGGTATCGCAATCTCGGCCGGGAAGTCGCCACGTTTTAGCACCTGACGCTCTATCGCCCTCTCTCCTGATCGTTGAGAGAAGGAAACCGCCATCACAAGACAAAGGATCGTAAACACGAATGATACGACCAGCAAAAATCTATAGTTTGGGCCCTCGATGAAAGGTTGCAGCGGATGCACCCGATGTGGGTTCAGGTTCAATGAAACCCCAAAAGCTGCTTCGGCCTGCTGTTTCGAAACATAGAACGAGCGATAGGTCTCACGCTCGGACCCGGTGGTCGAAAACCCCAGCATCGCCGTATCAGACATCGCCGAAATCGTGGTTGTCTTTTCCCCCAGCGACGGCGGCCAGGTGAATTCACCCTCAACATAGGTGACCGCGCTTGTGGTGGTCTCGTAATACACATAGCGCCCATCCTCGGTCGTCACAGAGGGAGGGGATTCCGCTGTCTCAACCCACCGCTCCGACATCCAGGCCGATCCGCGATAGCGTCTGGAAAACACCAGATGCCCCGCCTCAAGCGTCAGCCAGGCATAGCCGTGAGTTGGCGAATAGAGCTGATGGTCTATCCATTGGTAGACCCGTCCGCCCCAGCGCTCGGCATGTTCGATCAGACCAATTATGGTGAACTCAGCACCATACAACGACCCACTCATCCCAATCGAAAGCGGAGTTTCCGGGCGTTTCTGATCCTTGAACTGGCGTAGAGTCCGGTAGTTGTTCTGTGCATCCAGTTCGGCCCCGCAATAGGAACAGATCTGCACGATCACCCTGCCCCCGCCCAGCACATCCAGACCGGCGCCGCAGCAAGTGCAGTTGATCGAAAGAAGACTTGGATTTCGGGTCATGACTGCCGCTGAACCTTCACATCAAACGCGTCGTACCACCGACCGTAGAACCAGATCGCATGACCCGGCCAGAATTCACCGGACAACAGAGCCTCGTCTCCGGCGGATGCGTTCACGAATTCATGGCTTTCCCCGACCTTTAGCACCTCATCGAATTGTCCGCGCAGGGCGATGCATTCGGCATGTTCAACTTCGGTAACCGTGAATGTGGCCGCGTCGAAATCCAGCGTTTCGCCCAGCTTGAACGGAGGCATGAATTTCGGCGTGTCCTTTTCGGTCAAGCGTTTCTGCCGAACGACATCTCCCTCATCGAGCGATATCCAGCAGGTGCGGCCATCACCATCGACACCGCAGAACTCATCCCAGAACCCCCGCCCGTAGGAATAGCGCGCATGACCAAGAATCAATGTCGACGTTCGACCCAGTTGCACTTGATCGCCTATCCCGAACAAAAGCGGTGCATCGTGCATCTCACCCTGCTGGCCCGCCGATTGAACCTGGACATCATTGATCATCAACGTCGTACCGCAGGACGCACAGGTGGCAACCTTTATCCCTTTCAGCGCAATCGGGGTTTGCGCACCGCAGTTTGGACAGTTCAAAGTCTTCATGCTTTCAAGTCGCGCAAAGAAAATGAAAGTTCAAGCCGTTATTGGTTCTGGAGAATACACGTCCGGTGCCGCCTCGCCCTTGTTGCCAGAATTCAAACAGAACCACATAGGTGGAACTGAACATGCTGGCGGTTCTGTTAGAGGTGCCGTCAGCCCCAGCAATCATCTGAGTTAGTCGTGAAATAGGGTATCAGCTGCGTCTTTGCTTATGGTTGTGCCTTTCCGGCCCGCGACGATTTCCGCCAGGTCGGCCAAGGCGCCGATGGCTGCAGAATTGCCGGTAAGCCGTGCAAACTGGGCGGCGGCCTCGACCTTTGGGCCCATCGAACCGGCGGCGAAATTGAACTTGGCCATGGCATCTGGTGAGGCGGCTTTTATACCACGCTGAGTATCGGTACCCCAGTCCAGATAGGCACAATCAGCATCCGTTGCCGAAATGAACAAATCGGCCCCGACCTCTCGGGCCAGCAGCTCTGAGGCCAGATCCTTGTCGATCACCGCTTCTATCCCCTCCAGATAACCCGGAGAAGTATAGGCCGTGGGAATGCCCCCGCCACCGGCACAGATCACCACGGTTTGCCGTTCCAGCAGCCATTTAATCGGCCTGATTTGAAAAATCCGTTTCGGCAGCGGAGAGGCAACAACCCGTCGCCATTTGTCACCATCCGCACGAATTTGCCAGCCCTTGTCGGTGGCCAATCGTTCAGCCTCGGGTTTGTCATATACCGGACCGATGAATTTTGTGGGGTCGTCAAAGGCGGGATCCTTGGCATCGACCTCAATCATGGTCAGCAGCGTGGCCAGAGGCGTCTCGGGCGGCAGACGGTTGCCCAGCTCTTGCTCGATCATGTACCCGATCATGCCCTCGGTTTCCGCCCCAAGCACGTCCAGCGGATAGGCCTCATCCGGTTTATAGGCGTTGCCCTGTAGGGCCAGCAATCCCACCTGAGGGCCATTCCCGTGGGTCACAATCAACTCGTTCCCCTCGGCAATGGTGGCCAACGCCTGCGCGGCGATGGCTGTGTTTTCACGCTGGTTCTCGGCGGTCAGGGCCTGACCGCGCCGCAGCAGCGCATTGCCCCCAAGGGCGACGACGATCCGCATAGCTCAGGCCCCCAGAGTGGCGACCAGAACGGCCTTGATTGTGTGCATTCGGTTTTCGGCCTGTTCGAACTGAATACCGGCGGGGCTTTCGAATACCTCTTCGGTGACCTCCATTTCGGTGATGCCGAATTTCTCGTGGATGTCTTCGCCCACTTTAGTCTCGGTATTGTGAAAGGCGGGCAGGCAATGCATGAATTTGACGTTTGGATTGTTTGCCGCTGCCATTAGCGCGCTGTTGACCTGATAGGGGGTCAGCTGCTTGATCCGGCTGTCCCAGACCTCGGGTGCTTCGCCCATCGAGACCCAGACATCGGTGTGGATGAAATCCACGCTATCCACGGCGGCCGCAGGATCATCGGTGATGGTCAGCGTCGCGCCGTAACGGGCGGCGGCTTCTTCCGCCGGACCGCGGAATTCGTCGGACGGCCACAGATCACGTGGGGCGGCGATGCGGACGTCCATCCCCATCATGCAGCCCGCGATCATCAGCGAATGGCCCATATTGGACCGCCCGTCGCCCACATAGGCGTATTTGATGTCATGCAGGGGCTTTTCTCCATATTCCTGCATGGTCAGCAGATCGGCCAGCATCTGGGTCGGGTGGAACTCATCGGTCAGCCCGTTATAGACCGGCACGCCCGCATTGGCGGCCAGAGTTTCCGCCAGTTCCTGCCCAAAACCGCGATATTCAATGCCGTCGAACATGCGGCCCAGCACGCGGGCAGTGTCCTTCATGCTTTCCTTATGCCCGATCTGTGACCCCGAGGGCCCAAGATAGGTGACACCGGCACCCTGATCCATCGCGGCCACTTCAAAGGCGCACATGGTCCGGGTCGAGGATTTCTCGAAGATCAGGCAGATGTTCTTGCCTTTTAGATGCTGGATTTCAGACCCCGCATATTTTGCGCGCTTCAGATCGCGCGACAGGTCCAGCAGATAACGCAGCTCACGCTGGTCAAAATCGAGCAGTTTCAGAAAGCTGCGGCCCTTGATGTTAAATGCCATTGGTCAATCTCCTTTTTCAGTAATCCGGTTCAATAATCCACGGGGTCACGCCAGATCGGGCAGGTCATGCAATGCCCGCCGCCTCGCCCACGCCCCAGTTCCGAGCCCGAGATCGTGATCACCTCGACCCCCGCCTTCCGCAGCAGCGTGTTGGTATAGGTGTTGCGGTCATAGGCAACGACCACGCCGGGCTCTAACGCCACCACGTTGTTGCCGTCGTCCCACTGCTCGCGTTCCTGATTGAATGCGTCTCCGCCTGTCTGAACGATGTTCAGAGATTTGATCCCCAGGCATTCGGCGGCCACATCGAACAGATGTTTGTCATCGCGCCGGAAGTCGATCGTGTCCTCTTTGTTTCCGGGGCGCAGGCTGATGCACTGGATGTCGTTACAGACATCAACATAGGCAGTCGCGGTCTCGCGGTCGCAATGGCTGAACACTGTATCCAGATGCATAGCCGCGCGGCTGCGGGGCATCTGACAGGCAACAACCCTCTCCGCCGCGCCTTTGGCAAACAGAGCGCGGGCGACTTGACCAACCGCCTGCGGACTGGTGCGTTCGCCCATGCCAATCAACACACTGCCATTGCCCCAGGGCATGACATCACCGCCTTCGACCGTGGCCGCGCCGTGATCCTTGTCTGGGTCACCCCACCAGATCTCGAAATCTGCGTCGCGGAACTCGGGGTGGAACTTGTAGATCGCGGTCACCAACAGGGTTTCGGGGCGCCGCGCCGGCCAGTACATCGGGTTGACCGTCACGCCGCCATAGATCCAGCAACTGTTGTCACGAGTGAACTGCGTATTTGGAATCGGTGGAATCACAAAGCCCAATGGCCCCAGATAGCTGCCGAACATACCTGAGGGTTTGAACGGCATATCTTCGACCGCGATGCCGCCGATCAGATATCTGGCCAGATCCTTGGCCGCCATCTCATCCAACCAGCCGCGCAGCTCATTCAGCATACCGACGCCCACCTGATTTTCGGTAATGCGGCGGTCCAGAACCCAATTACGGGCTCCCTTGTCCTTCAGCGTTTCTGCAAGCAGCGTCTGGAATTCTAAAACCTGAACCCCGCGATCCTCCATCTTCATGCGGAAATCGGCATGGTCAGAGCGGGCTTTGTGCACCCAAAGGACATCGTCATATAGCAACTCAGCCGCATTGCCAGGGGTCAGGCGGGAATGGGCCAGACCCGGTTCGCAGACCATCACCTTTCGAAGTTTCCCAATCTCGGAATGTGTGCCAAATCCAGTCATGATATCTCCTTTGATGTAATCGCGCCGGACTGCCAACGCAGCCAGACATGGATGGGCAACCCAGCCAACAGCAACAGGACGCCCCAGAAAACGACGTCTTTTCCAGCGCCGAAAATCGCCCAGAATGAATAGACAAAACCGAGACCCGCCAGCACAAAGGCCTGCGGTGGCAGGCGGGTGCGTTCTTTGCGTTTTGCGCGGATCATTATCTCGGCACCTGCGCACAGCAGGTAGGGAACCAGCGTGGATAGGGTGGCCAACAGAATGATGAATTCAAATTGTTCAGCCAGGGATCGGGTATAGTTCATAGCGATCAAAGCGCTGGCTAGCAGGCTTGAGGAGATCAGGCCAAATGCAGGCGTACCGGTCCGTGACACCCGGGCAAAACCGGCCGGGAACAACCCGTCGCGGGCAGCGCCCAGTGGCACTTGCCCGGTAAGTAGCACAAATCCGTTGAGCGTGCCGAAGGTCGAAACGCAGGCCCCGGCCGCGATGAATACCGCACCGCCAAACCCCCACATCACATGCGCAACATCCGCCAGCGGTGCGTTGCTTCCGGACAGCGTGCCGGATGGCACTACCCCAAGCGCCACATAGGTCGTGGCGATATAGACCAATGCGGCAACACAGGTTCCGACAATCGTCGCAAGAGGGATCGTTTTGGTAGGGTTCCTGACATCGTCCGCCGGAACCGTTGCGGATTCGAGCCCCACAAAGGCCCAAAGCGTCAGCGCCGCGCAGGCCGAGATAGCCGAAATGTTCGACATTCCACTAAGGTTGGCCGGCTGGAAGTTGGCCGGTTGGACATGGGACAGTCCCAGCAGGATCAGCACCAGCAGCGGGGCCAGTTTCATCACCGTGGTCACCACCTGCACAATCCCGGCCTGCCGCACGCCGCGCAGATTGACCCAGGTGAGCAGCCAGATCGCTCCCAGAGAAACCGCCAACCCCGCCAGCGCAGTTTCCCCGATGGCGGGTACCATAAAGCTGAGATAGCCAGCAAAGGCGACGGCAACGGCGGCATTCCCAGACCACAGCGCGATCCAATAGCCCCAAGCAATCAGGAAGCCCGCGAAATCACCAAAGCCCTCGCGCGCATAAGCGTATGGCCCACCGGTATTTGAAGACAATCGCGCCAGTCGCCCGAAGATTAACGCCAGAACAATCGCGCCTCCTGCGGTCAGAACCCATCCCGCCATCGAGATTGGCCCGAACGCGGCCAGAGAAGACGGCAGCAGGAAAATACCGGACCCGATCATATTGCCCACCACCAGCGCGGTGCACATCCAGAACCCAAGGGTTCCTTTGGGTTTAGATCGGGTGTCGGTGGGCATAATGCGACCTCATGCCAACGCGGAAAGGCTGAGCCCGGCCATGATGATGACGATCAGGATCAGTAAAAGCGGCCACATGAAACTGAGCCAGCGTTCATAGGGCACACGCCCCAGGGCAAGCCCGCCCATGACCACCGCAAAGGTGGGGTTAATCAGGTTCACCAAACCGCTGGCTGACTGATAGGCCGTCACGACCAAAGACCGTTCTACGCCGGAAAAGTCTGCTAGCGGCGCCATGATCGGCATCGTCAGAACCGCCAAGCCCGAAGATGACGGGACGAGGAAGGACAACAGCCCCTGCAAGGCGAACATCGCATTGATAAAGGCCACTTTGCCTAAACCATCCACGGCACCTTCTGCCCAATACAAAATGGTATCGGTGATGTTTCCTGCGTCCATGACCACTACGATCCCGCGTGCGATCCCGATCACCAGCGCAACGCCCAGCAAATCCCGGGCACCGTCAACGAAGGTCGAGGTGAATTCCTCTTCCCCGATCCGTGCGATCAATCCCACGACTATCGAGGACACAATGAACAGGCCGGACATCTCGGCCATCCACCAGCCTCCTGCCGCGACACCCCAGATCATCACGCCAAAGCTGGCCGCAAAGATCAAAAGGATC
This sequence comes from Ruegeria sp. CDSC045, assembly GCF_059610725.1. Taxonomy (NCBI): domain Bacteria; kingdom Pseudomonadati; phylum Pseudomonadota; class Alphaproteobacteria; order Rhodobacterales; family Roseobacteraceae; genus Ruegeria; species Ruegeria sp. CDSC045. The sequence continues at coordinate 248,927 of NZ_JBXWOE010000005.1, read as the reverse complement.
AGCCCATGCATACTCGTAAAGGTCGGAGCTTCACCGCCCGTGCGGCCACCTTTGAGGAAATGCGCCTCATTGCTTTCGCGCTTGTCGGCAACGATGGACAGATCCGGATCGGCTTTGACCTTGGCTGCATATCGCATGACAAAAACCACACAGGCCAACCAGCATGCCAGCAACAGCGCAAAGCGCAGCATTATGCCATTGGTGAAGGGCACCCCCGCCGCATCCGAGGCGATGACTGTGGCAAACGGGTTAATCGTCGATCCCAGCGTGCCAACCCCCGCCCCCAGCATGATGATGGCCACACCCACTACCGCGTCATAGCGCGCGGCAATCATCACTGGGATGATCAGCGCGTAAAAAGCCAGTGACTCTTCGGCCATGCCATAGATTGTGCCCCCCGCAGCAAAGAAGGCCATCAAGATGGGGATCATCCATTTCTCGCGCCCCTTCAGACGCACCATTGCGCGCGCAATCCCGGCGTCAATCGCCCCGGTTCGCGTTACAACTCCCAAAAAACCGCCAATCACCAGCACAAAAAGTGCAACATCAATCGCCCGCGCTTCATAACTGACAGGGTCATAGAACCCCCCGATAGGGGCCAGTACGACATCATAGAACCCCTGCGGATTGGGCTCGACAACCTGATAGCTGCCCGGTACCGGAACATCGCGTCCCAGGGCTTCGTTAGCGACGCGGTCATATTGGCCAGCGGGAACAAACCAGGTTGCAATGGCGACCAGTGCTATCAACGCAAACAGAATTGTATATGCAGTTGGAAACTTGAGCTTCATGTCATCAAACTCCTAAAAGAGCTGAGATTGGGTTTCGAAACTTCCGGTCTCTTCATACAGTCTCAATATGAGATTACAAAGGATGAATGACCCCGAGGCGACCTGAACGGTTCTACATGAACGCCATTCGCTGGCGCTGCGCATTGACCTGCATCAATAGAATTCAGGCTGACGCCGGATTCAGGTTGGTCAGTTTTTGCTTTCCTACAGATCGTAAGTTGCTCATTTGAGTGCAACGTTTAGCACCTTGCGATCCATCGCCCCAGTCTGGCAGAAACCCGCTTGAGACTGTGGTGATCATGTTGACATATCAGCCCATTTCCCTGAACCGGGAAGTCGCACATTTGCATTAGGCTTACCAAAGGCTAATGTGCAAGAAATTAAGGCGCAAATGCCCGTATCGAACAGTAACCCAAGGCTAACAACGTGAGCTCTGAAATTCCCAGGTCCCTGCCTGCCAGACATGAGTTGCGCAAGGTGCGCAACAAGGGGCTGTCATTTCTGGCACTGGCCTTCCTGTTCAGCATCTTTGTCAACCTGCTGATGCTGACGGGGCCTTTATTCATGCTGCAGGTTTATGACCGGGTCCTTGCCTCTCGGGCGGTTGAAACCCTCACGGCGCTGTTTCTGATTGTCGCTCTATTATATAGCCTTATGGCCATGCTGGATTTTGCGCGAGGACGTATCGTTGCGCGGTTCGGAGCGAGGTTCCAGTCGCAACTGGACGAGCGGGTGTTCGAGGCAACGCTGCGAAAATCTCTTGTTCCGCAGGCCCGTGCAGCCCCAGCCACTGCCTTGCGCGACCTTGAGGCAATCCAGAACCTGTGTTCCTCACCTGTTTTGCTGGCCGTAATGGATATCCCCTGGACACCGGTTTTTCTGGCAGCAATCTTCCTATTCCACCCGATGCTTGGATGGCTTGCGGTTGCGGGTGGCGCGATCCTGATTGTCATCGCTCTGCTTAATCAGGCGCTCACTCATAGAAAGGTTGCCGCTGCGCAGCAGGCCTCGGCGCGGGCAGGCTCATTCTCGGAACATGCCAGACAAGCCGCAGAAGTTGTCCGCTCGCAAGGAATGCAGCACGACATCTCGCAACGCTGGCTGACCCAGAGGACCGATGCGCTGAGACAGACCATCTCGGCCAGCGATTGGACCGGAAGCTTTACCTCATTAACCAAGTCGATGCGGCTGTTCTTGCAATCTGCCATGCTGGCATTGGGAGCTTTGCTGGTTTTAAGAAACGAACTGTCCCCTGGGGCAATGATTGCAGGGTCCATCCTGCTTGGGCGCGCATTGGCCCCGGTCGAGCAGGCGGTGGGCCAATGGGCATTGGTGGAGCGTGCGCGATCTGCGTGGATTTCACTGAACCGATTCCTGGACACCACCCCGCCCGAGCCGGACCGGACCAAATTGCCTGTACCAGATGCGCACCTGACCGCCAAAGGACTGACCGTTGTACCACCCGGCGCCGATTTACCGACACTCAGGAACGTTTCACTGAAACTAGAACCGGGCAAAGCTTTGGGCGTGATCGGCAAAAGCGGGTCAGGAAAATCCACGCTTGCCAAGGCCCTGTTAGGATTGTGGAAACCGGCCGTTGGCGAAATCAGGCTTGGAGGCGCTACGCTGGATCAATACGGCACTGATGATTTGGGCCAACACATCGGCTATCTGCCGCAGGAAGTCACTTTGTTCAACGGAACAGTGACCGAAAACATCGCCCGGATGTCCCAAAACCCGGATTCGGAAGCGGTCATCGCTGCAGCAAAAAAAGCCAAGGCACATGACCTGATTCTGACGTTGGAAAAGGGGTACGACACGTTTCTGGAAGGCAATGACAGTCAACTGTCGGGTGGTCAAAAGCAACGTATTGCTCTGGCGCGCGCTTTGTATGGCGATCCGGTCCTGCTGATCCTGGACGAGCCGAATTCCGCCCTCGACGCTGATGGCACTGAGGCATTGAACACCGCGATCCGAGAACTGAAGGCCACGGGTAAATCAGCCATCATCATGACGCACCGACCACAGGCCATTTCGGAATGCGACGATCTTGCTGTTGTTGAAAATGGCCAGGTCGTGAAATCCGGCAGCCGCGATGAGGTGCTAAGCGCCATGGTTCAGAACGCAAATGCGATCAAAAAAGGTCTGGCACGGGTGGGTGAGTAATGCAAAAGCCCAATCATAATGACACGCGCCCTGTTTGGCGCATTACATTTCCTGCTCTGGTCGGGTTTCTCGCACTGGCTATTTTAATCGGCGGGTTGGGCTTTTGGGCGGTGCAGACCAGACTGGCAGGCGCCATTGTATCGCAGGGCGTCATCGAAGTTCAAAGCAACCGCCAGGTAGTCGAGCATCCAGACGGTGGCGTGGTCGGCGAGATTTTTGTACGCGACGGTGATTCCGTCACCGGCGGCGACATTCTGTTACGTCTGGATGACACGTTTCTGACCTCGGAAAAGACCATCGTTGAGGCGCAGCTGTTTGAATTACTCGTCCGAAAGGCGCGGCTTCAGGCCGAACGCGATGGCACTGATCTGACTGTTTTGACATCCGCGCTGAACGACGTACAGAAACAAGAAGACATTGACCCTGAGCTGATCGCCGGCCAGCAACGCCTGTTCGAGGCACGTCTGAATACCCTAAATCAGCAGACTCAGCAGTTGAGCAAGCAACGCATTCAGATAGAAAGCGAGATCGAGGGCACCTTGGCGCAACTGGTCTCGCTGCGCCGTCAGGTCGATCTGATACAGGAGGAGCTGCAGGACCAGCAAAGCCTGCTTCAACGCGGCCTGACACAAGCCAGTCGGGTATCCGCCTTGCAACGCGAAGAAGCCAGCCTGACAGGTGAAATAGGCAGGCTCGAAGCGGCTGCCGCGCGGCTCAAAGGCCAAATCGCGGCAACCGAGATCAAGATTGTAGAACTGCAGGCGACACGCCGCGAAGAAGCAATCACCGCCCTACGCGATGCGCAATCGAAAATCGCGGAACTGTCTGAACGCAGGCTCTCGTTGGCTGTTCGTCTATCGCGGCTGGATATTAGGGCGCCGGTTTCCGGTACAGTCTATGGAAGCCAGGTGTTTGCACTGCATTCGGTAGTGCAACCGGCAGAACCGATGATGTATGTCGTACCACAGGAAATTCCTCTGCTGATCGCCGCTCGCGTAGATGCGATTCATGTGGACCAAGTGTATATTGGGCAGCCCGCCCTCCTGCGATTTCCCGCCTTCAACCAACGCGAAACCCCCGAAATCGAAGGGCATGTTGTCACGATTTCTGCCGATACGTTCACTGATGAGAACACCGGACACACATTTTATCGCGCTGAAATGTTACCTGATGCCAACCAGATCGAGCGCCTGAACGGGCAACGCCTTGTACCCGGCATGCCAGTCGAAGCGATGATCAAGACGGACGAGCGATCCCCGTTTTCATATCTGATAAAACCGATGGCCGATTACTTTAACAGGGCCTTCCGGGAATAGATTCCGTCGTCTTTAAACCGCTTCGAGATTGCCCAACAGGATCGAAGTCATGTCAGTCGTGATCACTCCGTCTACCGCGACGACATCGACACCGGTTTCGTAGGTCACGTTTGAACTTGTGATCCCCGACAAATCGGCATCTGCGTCCAGAAACACCCACTCTGCCTCATGCGCTGTGGGCAATCCGACGGCGATCTGCAAGATAGCCAGCGCATCCAGAGCGTTGATGAGGCCATCTTGATTTATATCGGCCGCAATCAGGTTTTCCGGTGCTGCCTGCCCCCATGTCGGGTCCAGTCCCACGGAAAGTCGCAAGACCTGCAATGCGTCCAGAGCGGTGATCTCGCCGGTCCCAGCCGAATAGGACTTTATGATATCCAGTTCACCGATAAATGTGCCCGAAGGCAGATCCAGATCGAACCTCCCTTCATCGTCGGCTTGGACACTAACCGCGCCGCCCCCTTCCGGGTTGAAATGTATTTCAGCGTTTGACAGGCCGGGATTTGCAGCTTGTGAATCAATGGTAATATCCCCTTGAATGCCTGCCGAACTGTCCGGGTCGAGCCCGCCCAAACCGTTCAAATCCACCGGAATATGGTCTGGTCCGCCAAATCCGGCGCCAAAGACATCTGAACTGGTCAGCGGAGCACCTGACGCCGAAAACACCTGAACCACATTATCCAGATACTCGATCTGCGCACCTTGCACGGTGGACGTAAAAGTGAGCTGTCCAGGTGAGCGCAGAAATGGATAGTCAAACAGATCCAGCCTGTCCGATCCGACTTCAAAATCGGTAATCGTTGTCATCGCGGTTCCGGTCTGCATCACAAAGATATCAGACCCGGAACCGCCGGTCATCGTAGTGGCCCCAATCCCCGCTATCAGGATGTCATCGCCGCCGCCGCCAAGTAGAGAGGCATCAAGGATGCTGCCACTGAGCATATCGTTCTGCGCGGTGCCAGTGACTGTCCCATAACCGTCCGCGACGATACCCAGGTCAGCGACCGAAAAAGTAAGCTGCGTCAACCCAGCCTCTTCTTGTGAGGCCGCAAAGATCTGAATTTCGTCCCCGACATGGGCCACGCTGAGCGATTCGACATTTTGCAGCGCGGTGCTCAACGTATCGGCAAAACTGTCCAGATAGACCAGTTGACCATCCGGTGTCAGGGTAAACAGTGTCACCCCATCATCGCCTCCCCCGGCCACGACAAACACCTGACCATTCACTTCGACCACGGCCAGGTCCTGAGCCGATTCAAAGCGGGTATTCAGTGTATCCAGCACATGATCGGTGGGTATCAACCGGCCATCACCAGACAGCTCCATGACGCTGATCGTGTTGCTTTCGCTGCCAGCAACGACGACCCAGGAATGGCCATGCGCCTGCACAATTTCGACGGCCGTTGGGGCGCCAATGCCCAAGGTCGAGACCCCATCGCCGGAATCTGCGAGGCTCAAGGTTCCCGCGCTGCTGTCCACCAAATAGGTCGTTATCGAATTGCTGGTGGCGTCGGTTGCGACGACAAAATGATCCGACCCGGAGTGAGCGGTCTGGATCGAGTCGGCCTGACCTGCAACGGCCCCTGCAAAGGTCAGTGAGCCATCTGAGCCGACCGTATAGGTCGAAATCAACCCGCTGCCCTCTTGCGCCACGGCCAGAATGTCGACCGATCCAAAGGAAACCTGCACTAAGGCCGAATAGCCACCCCCACCGCTCAGGGTCCCGGTTTCCTGTAATTCTCCGATAGTTCCGTCTGGAAGGATTTCGTAGCTGACAAGGCCGGTTGCGGACCTGACATCCAGAACGATGTGATCGCCCCCCAACAGAGAAACCGTTACCCCGGAACGTCCAACTGTGCCCGAGATTGTACCACTGAAATATTCTATGTCTTGCTGCTGGGGAACCGCGCCTTCGACGAGGTGCCATACAACAATGCCCCCTCCCTGTCCGGTCAGGCTGTACAGATACGTTTCCCCGTTAAACGTTTCTAAAGCCGTATCGCCGATACCTGAATCGAGCGCTGCGCTCCCTGTTGCAACTACTCCGCCGAACTGAAGCATCATACCAAATCACCCCACGCCAAAATCTGGCTCTTGAACAGGATGATCTGATGCCCGGTCCAATACCAAAGCGGGATTGTGGTGAAAACGAGGAGTTCGGTTTCAGTTTAACACAATTTTTTCTGGTCCGACCGCATGAACATCCGATGGGCAACACACATGAACAAAACGTCGCTGCCCATGATTTCAGCGCGGAAACAGCATGTGAGGGCAAGATGACCAAAACACCTGATATGACACGCAATCCTGCAAGTACCCGGCCCGATGCGGGTCAGCGGCAACAGATACGCAAGTGGATCGACAACAAAATGCGCCGCTGGGTCGGGCGCGGCATCGCAGGCAGCCTAAGTTCGGCCTTGCTTGCCCTTCCTGCGTTGGCACAGGCCACGACCGAAGAACTGGACACCTTCCAATTCGCTGATGCGATTCCCGGCGTTAACAGCGCAAAGCTACTGGCAAATGGCGATGTTCTTCTCAAACTGGAAGATGGGCGCACGATTTTGGTCTCGGCAGAGAATGTTCATATCCTGGACGGCGGCTCCATCATGATTGCCGAAGATGCGGCGGCGGAAGTCGCGCAATTCGCACTGGCCGCCGAAGCCGGGGGAGCCGCAGCAGCCGCTGGCGGCGTTAGCGGCGCCGGTGCTGTTTTGGGGGGCCTTGGTCTGGCGGGTGCAGCCGCAGCAGGAGGAGGTGGCGGCGGTGGCGGTGGAGATGACGAGGCTCCGGCGCCCGCTCCAAATTTCCAGAGCCTGAACCTTGCTGGTCTGCAAGCGAACGCATTGAACAGCGCCAGCGCAAACCTGATGGCACCGACCGGAACCACAACGGTCGAGGTGACAATCGGATCACTGACCAAGACGGCAACGCCCAATCCAGATGGCAGTTGGAGTATTTCCCTTACGGCGGTTGAGGCGGCTAGCCTTCCTCAAGGTGTGACAACAGTCACCGTTCGCAACCTGGATGGAACGGGTGAGGAAGTATCGGTCGAAACGGTAAGATTCGATGTGGACACTCTTCCACCGACGGTCAGCATTACGGGCTTTTCGGACGGGGCCATTCTGAATGCCGCCGAGCAAGCGACTGATCTTACAATCTCGGGCACTTCTGACGCCGAGAGAGGTCAAACAGTAACGGTATCTGTAAACGGGCAGACTTATACTGGGACAGTGAATGGCGGCGGCCACTGGAGTGTTACCGTGCCGGCCACAGACCTAGCCGCCCTGCCTGACGGGGTGACCGTTTCAGTGACTGCCGATGTCGACGACCGCGCAGGAAATCCGGCGATACAGACAAGCGCAAGCTTTGACACAGATTTTAGCGCTCCAACGATCACGCTTGATCCGGTCTCTGGCGGCTCGATTGGCCTGGGGGACATCGGCTCTGACCTGATTGTCACCGGGTCGACATCCGCCGCAGACGGGCAGACAGTCACCGTGACCTTCGATGGCCAAACATATACCGGCACCGCGTCAGGCGGTACTTGGAGTGTCACCATACCCAGCAGCGACCTCGGCTCGCTTTCCACCGGAAATCCGGCCACGGTAAGTGTTGCCGTAGATGATGTGGCAGGAAACTCATCGGTACCGGCCACCGCCTCAGTTCCGGTCGATCTGACGGGACCCTCGGTGAATATCGCGCCATTGTCAGTTGGCGCGGTCCTCAACGCTGCCGAAACCGCCTCCGACCTGACCATCAGTGGCACAACAGGAAATGTTCAGGACGGCCAGGTGGTGACAGTATCTCTGGATGGGCAAAGCTACAGCGGCACAGTAAGCGGTGGCAGTTGGAGCGTCACAGTCCCGGCAAGCGATCTTGCATCGCTGACAGACGGGGGTAGTTTTACAATCACTGCGGATGTGCTTGACACAGACGGCCTATCTGCACCGCAGGCAAGTGTCCCGCTTTCGAAAGATGCCACAGCGCCGACTGTAAGCATCGACAACTTTTCCGACGGCGCTGTCATGAATGCAGCCGAACAGGGCACTGATCTGACAATCTCTGGAACAACGAGCGCTGAGGATGGTCAAACCGTAACCGTTTCCATGAATGGGCAGGACTACACCGCAACCGCCTCTGGCGGTACCTGGTCGGCGACCGTCCCGGCGATAGATCTTGCTGCCCTGTCCGATGCAGCAACCGTCAATGTTACCGCAGATGTCTCGGACGCGGCTGGAAACCCTGCCCTGCAGGCCAGCGGCAGTTTCACAACGGATTTCACAGCACCGGCGGTCTCTATCACCGGGTTGTCGGATGGGGCTGTCATGAACGCCGCGGAACAAGGAACCGACCTTACAGTGTCCGGAACCTCTGATGCGGCAGATGGCACGGTTGTGACCGTAGAAATCGTTCGGCAGGACGGCACAGTTGACGTCACCGGCACGGCGACCGTAACGGGCGGGTCCTGGACCTATACCGCCTCAGCCGCGGATTTGGCCGGACTTCAGGATAGCGAAACCTACGATGTCGAGGCATCTGCTTCGGATGCGGCTGGGAACACAACAGCGACATCAACCAGTTTTGACACAGACTTTACCGCGCCATCGGTCACCATCGACCCTCTTTCGGTCGGGTCAGAGCTGGATGTATCCGAAAAAGATAGTGACCTGACGATCACCGGGACAACGGATGCCGCCGACGGGGAAATGGTTACAGTCACACTGAACGGGCAGTCCTATACCGGCACCGCCTCAAGTGGCACCTGGTCAGCAACCGTTCCGTCCGGTGACTTGGGAGCGTTGGCAGACAGCACAACCTTCCAGGTTTCAGCGACGGTTACGGATTCTGCTGGCAATACCTCAACCCCGGCCACCGCGCCGTTAACCACGGATTTTCGGCCCGTCCTGGCAATAGACAACACTGGAACAAACGGCGCCGTTTCATTGGATGACGCGCAAAGTTCGGGTGTGGTTGTCTCTGGCACGTCAATAGGCCTTGCCGCAGGCGAGGCTGTAGACGTGACGTTGAATTCCGTGTCAGTTGGAAGCGCTACGGTCGGCGCCGACGGAACCTGGACACTGGCGGTAAGTGCGGCCACCTTTGCATCGGTCGAGGCGGGAGATGATCTGGACTTTGGCGCAGCGGTATCTGTGGCAGGTGGACCCGACCCTTTGCCAGTTACGGATGAAAACACGGCCCATGAACCTGCAGCCTATGTAATTACTGAAGCCGGGCAAAGTGGATCCACGGTCACATTTGAAATCTACGCAGATCCTGATACGAATCTGTCCAGCGGTCTGGCGATCACAGCCGAACTGGGTTTCGATCCCTCAGTGGTGACGTTTGACACCGGATCAGATGTCGAGAATGGGGCATTCGATTTGTTCCTGACGAACCCGGTGAGTGGATCAGCCGTCAGTTTTGCTGGCGCGGCGACCACCTATTCCGACCTGTCCCAACCCATCGTCACATTCACGATGACAGTTCTAGATGCCTCTGAACCGATTGTTCTGACGTTGACGACTCCGGATGGTGGTCCATCGGTGCTGCAGATCGGGACGTCAGGCGACGACACATTGATTGCAACCGACATCGACAACGTCATTCGTGGCCAGGACGGCGATGACACAGTGGATGTCTCAGGTGCTGGTCGGGACATTGTCGTGTTCGAGCCGGACCCAACAGCAAATGGCGTTGATACGATCACTGGCTTCACGACTGGACCCGCGACTGACACCGCTGATGCGATCATGTTCAGTGGATTGGATGTCGGCAGCCTGCGCGGCGACGGAACCGGTGTGGAAACGCTTTCAGTAGGGGATGCACTAGGCGCGGACACCGGAGTGGTTGGTTTGACGACAGAGCTGAGCGATCTGACGGCTCAAACCATCGAGACAGCGGTCGAAAGCCTTACCGGCGCCGAAGCAGGTGACGAGATCTATGTCCTGGCTACGGATGGAACTGACAGTGTGCTGGTCAAGGTCGACTATTCCGCATCCGATGCGGCGACAGTCGAAACGGTGGCCCATTTCACCGGATTGGATGACCTCAGCGGGCTTACTGCTGACAATATTCTGCATACCGATCCAACCGGGGCCAGTGCCTGACGCTCGACTACGCTGCCACCCTACGCGGGTGGCAGTACTCTCGATTTTCAAGAGGTAGAAATGGCACAGAATGGCCTAGTTCCGATCAATTTCAACCGTCACAGTCATCGGTATTGGAAGCGTTTCACATCTTATGACTTTGCAGCTGAACGCACCGAGAGCGTGATCGTGGAAGAAGAGGTGCTCCAGATTGCAGCCACTTTTCCGATCGTGTTTCGCAGGACCGGCCCAGAAATTGAACCGATTGCGGTATATTCACTTCTTGCTGGTGAACCCTCGCCATTTGTTTCAACAGAAGGGCGTTGGCTGGCCAGCTATATTCCGTCCGAACTGCGTAGTCATCCTTTTACGTGCCGCCGGCTGGATAGCGGCAGCACCTTTCAGCTGGTGGTAGATGAAGGTTCGGGCCTGTTGACCGAAGAGTGCTCTGACAATCCCTTTTTTTCAGCTCCGGATAAGCTCGGCACTGAATTGAAAGAAGTTCAAGACTTCCTGAAAGCGCGCGCAACCTCTCAGATTAGAACTACCGAAATTTGCAAGATGATAGACGCATTTGGGCTGTTTGAGCCCTTGAGCGACAATTTGGAATTAGGCTCTGCACATAACTGGTTGCAAATCAACTCTGCACGCCTGGAACAGCTATCGGCAAAACGCAAATTGGAACTGGTCGAAACAAAAGGCTTACGCCTGATCTATGGCCATCAGGCTTCATTATCCAATCTCAGATGGCTTTTTCAGGCGCAAAAGCAGATTTCCCAGGCCGGTGCATCTGTAAAATACACCGAAAATTCAGAACTTACCGGTTTCATGAGTGCATTCGCCCAAGCCCAAACCGATGACGTAATCTGGCCCTAATGAAGTGTGAATGACAAATGCCCACATGCGGTCGCTTTTTGAGTTTTCTGATTTCTGCTCTCTCTTTCAGCATAGTATCGGCCTGTACCCAGCCACCTGACATTGCCGGGGTCGAGGCTTCTTTTTCGACCGGGGCCGTGGGTTTCCGCACACATGAACCATCTCAGAAACTGACCACCAGTTCCTTTGGCAAGCGTGTACGGAACGCTGTCGAGACCAGCCCCAACCTGGCGCGATCTATGTCCGCGCTGGATGTGGCCGTGGCCAACCACGACGCGGCAAAAGGGGCCTTTCTTCCGCAGGTTTCACTTGGAATCAACGCCAGATCCGAGCGGGTAGACTCGGACACAGCCAACGTGACCCCTTATCTGCGGATCTCACAGCTCGTTTATGACGGGGGGGCCGCATCCGGTGATTTGACTGCTGCAAAAGCACGGGTTTTTGAAAGTCGCGGCGGCCAGTTATCAACAGCCTCGGCAACCGCTCTGGCTGCGATTGAGGCCTATATAGTGGTCTTGGATTTACGGAAAATCCTGGATATTTCGGTGAAAAATGTGGAAGTCCACCAACAGCTCGTTCAACAAATTTCCGAGAGGTCTGCATTAGGCGCTGGTTCGAACGCCGATGTATTGACAGCGCGGTCGCGGATGGCCGATGCACGGACGCGACTGGCGGATGCAAAAGCCAGAGTGGACCTCGCCGATGCCCGGTTTCGTGAAGTTTTTGGCAGCCCGTCAGGTGATCTTCAACCCCCAGTCAAAGCGCCGACGATCTCACAATCGGATCATAGTATCGTAACGGGAAGCCTGCAGATTCGACGTTCAGAAGCGGCCCTGCTTGCTGCCAAGGCAGAACGTGCTGCCGCTTTGGCACGCCGTCAACCCGGCGTGAATGTTTCGGCATTTGCGGATCGGGATGATAGCAATGACGCAAATTTCGGGGTCGACCTGTCCTTTAATTATGAGCTGGACTCTACTGGACAGCGCCGTGCCGCCATCACCGCGGCTGAAGCCAAAGTTCGCGAAGCGGAATTCGTTCATCAATCCCTAACGCGAGAAATACAAAGAGAGCTGGACACAATTCGCGCTGACCAAATTGCTGGAGCACAACGGCTTAGAGAGGCGCGAATAGCTGCGCAAGCGAATGCTGACAGTGTTGCAGCAGCGCGCGCGCAATTCACAATCGGACGACGCAGTCTGATCGAAATCCTTGACGCACAGCGCGACTATGTGAATGCGCAGGAAAGACTTATCCTAGCCGAACAGAACTATTTCCTGACAGACTACGCAATCCTTAGTTTGACTGGTGACATCCTGGACCTCCTTGGCATTTCAATCAGTTCCGTTGAGGGCTCTCAATGAAACAATTGACACCTGCCTTCGCAACGCCCGAGTTATCGTGCTTTGAAAAATGCCTGATGCACGCTGCGGCCCATCTTGACTGTCCAATCACTTTTGCCGGGATTCTCGCGGCTCAAACAGGCTCGAACGGAGAGCTTACAATCCGCGATTCATTGGAACTGGCACGGCGTGTTGGGGTCCAGGCGGGATACGGAAGAAGGGCTTTGTCAGCTTTTGACAACACTTTGGTTCCTGCGTTGTTGATTCTTGAAGGGGGAAAATCCGTTGTGTTTCATGGCCGAACCTCAAATGGTCGGGTTCTGATCTATGATCCGGAGGTTGGCACGGAAATAGGTCAAATTCAGCAAACCGATCTATCAGAAGTCTATACAGGGTTTGCGATCCTGCTGCGGCGCAATCACCGTGAGGATTTAGCCACGGGGTCCAGTTCTGCTTCGGGCCACTGGTTTTGGTCCGCTATGGCGGCAAATCGTTGGTCTTACACTCAGGTTGCGCTTGCGGCGGCGTTGGCAAATCTGCTTGGTCTATCTACCTCGGTCTTTATCATGGTCGTCTATGACCGTGTTTTGCCAAACGAAGCCACAGAATCTCTGATTGCTTTGACAGCAGGTGTTGGGATCGCGCTGCTTTTTGATTTCGTGCTCAAACTCCTGCGGGCAGGATTCATAGATCGGGCTGGCCAGAAAGCAGATATTTCGATGGGCCGTAGAGTCTTTGACCAGGTCCTCAACATTCGCATGAAGGCGCGCACAGGTTCGACAGGGGCCATGGCCAGCACCATTCGTGAATTTGAGACACTCCGTGAGTTTTTCACATCCGCCACCTTGGTGGCAGTCGTGGATCTACCCTTCATAGCATTGTTTGTCTTTGTCATTTACTTGGTCGGTGGCCCACTTGCACTTGTTCCAGCTCTGGCTGTGCCTGTCGTTTTGCTAGCAGGCATCATCGTGCAACCTATACTTTCTCGCCTTGCCGAGAAAAGCTTCATCGATGGTCAATCCAAGCAATCGGTTCTGGTCGAAACTGTATCCGGGTTGGAGACCATAAAAACGACAGCGGCGGCCCGGCCCATGAGGTCGCGGTGGGAGGCTGCCATACAGCTTCAGTCATCACATGGCGCGCGCAGCAGGGCAGTGACTCAATTTGCCTTGAATCTGACCGGATTTACCCAACAGGCCGCCCAGGTCCTTATCGTTTTCTACGGTGTTTTTCTTGTGATGGATGGTCAGGCAAGCATGGGCGCGCTTGTTGCTTCGGTCATGTTGACCGGGCGGGCTCTTGCGCCACTTGGGCAACTGGCACAGACCCTGACACGGGTTAATCAGGCCCGAAATGCCTATCAAAACCTTAATGCCTTAATGCAGGCCGACAGTGAACGCCCCGAAGGGCGGAGCTGGATCAGTCGCGATCGCTTTGAAGGGAGATTAACCTTCGAAAATATCCAGTTTGCTTATCCCGAAAAACACGACAACGTCTTGTCCGGTGTTTCATTCACCATCTCGCCCGGAGAGAAGGTTGCAATCCTTGGTCCGATCGGCTCGGGGAAAAGCACGGTCGCGCGGCTAATGCTTGGCTTGTACGATCCAGACGCCGGGTCTGTTCAATTGGATGGGGTCGATATCAGACAAATTGATCCAGGTGATTTGCGGCGCAATATCGGCTCTGTTCTGCAAGATATTTGGCTGTTTTCCGGGTCAATCCGCGACAATATCAAAAGCGGCGCAATCAGGCCAAGGGATGAGGACCTGATTTGGGCGGGGCAAGTCGCTGGGGTCGAGGATTTTGTCTCTCGCCATCCCGGAGGCTATGACCAAAATCTGGCAGAGCGCGGTGAGGGATTGTCAGGGGGACAACGGCAGGCCATCGCCTTGGCCAGAGCCTTGATTGGTAAACCTCCGGTTCTTCTTCTGGACGAGCCAACAAGTGCCATGGACGTCAAAACCGAAGCTGAGGTCATACAGCGGCTCAAAAAGGCGACCCCCGACACAACTATGCTGATCGTAACCCATCGAACCAGCCTATTGGAACTTGTCGATAGGGTTATCGTCATAGAGGGCGGCAAAGTACGGGTAGATGGACCAAAAAGCATACTGTCACAGCATTCCGGAAAGCAACGGAGGCATCTGAATGTCGCAGCATCATGACCTAGCCTCGCTTGCCCGGGAAATGCGAGGCGGGTCACCGGTCAGGAGTTCATTGCTTCTCTTGGTAATCCTGACTTTCCTGGCGACAGCAGCGTTTTGGGCCCATTTCACTGAACTTGATGATGTCACCCGTGTAGAAGGCCGCATCGTGCCGTCGGCGGATGTTCAGATGATTGAAGCTACGGAGTCCGGCATTCTGCAGTCATTGAATGTCCGAGAAGGCGAGGTTGTTGAAAAGGGGAAGTTGCTGATGGAGTTCGATACCACCCAAATCGACAGCAAGCTCAGCCAAGAGGAACAGCGTGCATATGGCTTGAGAGCCCGATCCCAGCGCCTGCAAGCTGAGATAGACGGGACCGAGCTGACATTTGATACGATCCTGGTCCAAGGTGCGCCGACTGTTGTTCAGTCTGAGACAGCTCTGTTTCAAGGCCGGCGATCAGAGTTGCAG
Organism: Ruegeria sp. CDSC045; assembly: GCF_059610725.1. Taxonomy (NCBI): domain Bacteria; kingdom Pseudomonadati; phylum Pseudomonadota; class Alphaproteobacteria; order Rhodobacterales; family Roseobacteraceae; genus Ruegeria; species Ruegeria sp. CDSC045. The sequence goes on along the minus strand of NZ_JBXWOE010000005.1, from coordinate 233,736 downwards.
GCAGAAATCTCAATTCTGATGAGCCAACGGGAACAGCGGTTAAGAGAATACGAAGAAGGGCTTGTCGATACGGTGACCGCGGCCGAGACCTTGAAAGTTCTGGCCGAGGAACGGGCAATCATTACCCCCCTAGTAGAACAGCAGATGGAACCCGCCACGACACTATTGTCTTTGCGACGCAGCGAGGCTGAGTGGCAAGGCCGCCGGACCAGGGCTGAAGCCGCTACCAACCGTCTGAAGACAGGATTGGAGGAAATCGATGATCGGGTTCGGGCGACACAAAGCAGGTTTCGAAGCGCGGCTTTGACCGAACTTGCATTGGCAACTGCGGAACTGGCTACTCTGGAACCATCACTGCCAGCCTTACGAAACAGAGCGGAACAGGCGCAGATCAGGTCGCCGGTACGCGGCATCGTAAATCGCATTCACCGCACGACCATAGGCGGTATGGCACGGAGCGGTGAGGAACTGATCGAAATTGTACCGCTGGATGAGTCTTTGTTGGTCGAAGCCTATGTCCGCCCCGAAGACATCGCATTTCTGCACCCTGAACAGTTGGTTCGGATCAAGATTACTGCCTATGATTTTGCTCGATACGGGGCCTTGGACGGGCAAATTATCCGTATCGGGGCTGATACCGTTACGCGATCTGAGCGGGACGATGAAGAAGTTTTTGTCGTAGAAATCCGGACCAACCACTCGATGTTGGATGGGAACGGCGTAGCGGTTGAAATTATTCCCGGCATGATTGCCGAGGTGGATATTCTTGCGGGCAAGAAAACCGTTTTGGACTACCTGCTGCAGCCGATTGTCAAAATCAAAGATCAGGCCCTTCGTGAGTAGTAATTGACCGAGCCAACGCCCATTACTTCTCGATGCCGTTCAGAATCTATGTGGGGCCCCGCCCATTCGGACTGAGCTTAGGATCCCGGAAGCTTGAATTGCTGGTCAAACAGTTGGCGGAACGTCCCGTTATGTTCGATTAGCGCATCAAGGTTGCCTTGTTCGATAACTTCACCGTCTTGAACAACCATAATGGTATCTGCCTGAAGCACAGTCGAAAGCCGGTGTGCGATAACAATGGTTGTTACATTCTCGGTCAACTTGTCCAGCGCAGCCTTAACAAGCGCCTCAGATTCCGCATCCAAAGCACTGGTGGCTTCATCCAAAAGCAAAATCTCGGCATTGCGCAGAATTGCCCGCGCGATCGCCAGACGCTGTTTTTGACCTCCAGAAAGAAACGCGCCGTTTTCGCCTACCTGCGTATCGTACCCATTTGGCAGTTGTGAGATGAACACATCAGCATGGGCAGCCTTTGCGGCCTCAATCACCTCTTCATCGGTGGCACCAGGTCGCGCAAAACGAAGGTTCTCCATCACGGTTGTCGAGAACAGGAACGTGTCTTGGCCCACATAGGAGATCTTCCGGCGCAAAGAGGCAAAACTTACATCGACAAGGTTTTGGCCATCGATTTCGACCTTGCCCTGATCGGGATCATAAAACCGCATGATCAACCCAAAAATCGTGGACTTGCCACCACCGGACTGACCCACCAGAGCTGTCGTCTTGCCTGCCTCGAAGGTCAGGTTCATATCTCGGATTACTTTTTGCTCACCCTGATAGCCGAACGTCACGTTGTTTAGACGGATTTCACCCGGGCCGGATTTCAGCTTTTCAGGGTTCACGCTTTCGACCATCGGGTCTTCCTGATCGAGCAGCTCGAACATCATCCCCACTGGTACCAGGGCCGTTTCAATCACGACCCGCATTTTTGACAGGCGTTTGGCGGGTTCATAAGCCATCAAAAGGGCTGTGATGAATGACATCAGCTGACCTGCCGAAGTCGGTTCGCCGCCGGTAATATCAAGGGTACTGATGATCAGAACACCCGCAATCGCGACACCGGCCAGAAGCTCCATCAACGGGCTGGCAATCGACTGCAATCTGGAAATTGAGTTCGCCCGTTTTTCAACCGACCTGATCGCCCCATTCATACGGTCAGTCATGTTGTCTTCCAAAGCAAAGACCTTGATGACCCGAATGCCCGCAGATGTTTCCTGCAGAACCTTGATGATTTCAGACAGCGCCTTCATTTCTGACTGCATGATCGACCGCACACCTTTGAGGATGTAACGCACACTCAAAAGCGCAACGGGACCCACAAAGAAGAACAGAATTGACAGTACAGGTTCCTGGTAAATCATCACGAAGATGAGGCCGACCAATGTCAGGGCATCGCGCACGAAGCTGGTCACCATGACGTCGATAAGCCGACGCGCGGCCTGAGCGCCATGAGTTACGCGCATAAGAAGGTTGGACGATTCTGTTTCAGCAAAGAAACCAACACCGCGTTTCAGCAGCTTATTGTAAAGCCTTTCCTGTTGCACCGCGATGATCCGGTTGCCCGCACGCGCCAGAAAGATTGACTGGATATAAGAGGCGACAGCCTTACTCAAAAACAAGCCGACGACCGCTGCGGCAATCAGGTAGACTTGCGACTTCATCTCTGGCGTGGTCATCGCATTGACGATGTTCTCCATCATCCAGGCGGTTCCGGCCGTTGTTGCGGCGACAACGATCATCGCCACCATGGCAACACCGTACAACCAACCCTGCTTCCGGAGACTTTCACTCAAAAGTCGACCGAGATGGCTGGATCGCCAGTTCGCTAAGGTCTCTTTGATCATTTTACGCTCCAAAACCTTTTCGAATTCGATATCTGATCACGTTTCAACCCAAGTTAGCCTTAGCCAAAGAACCGCGCGGTTGTGTTAGTTATGCCTGACTGTGCCGAGAATCCAGTGCCTGCCGACAGATTATCAACACGCGACCGACAATAACGGGGTGGCGACCGCAATATCTACTTTAACGCCCCTACGTTCCGACAGCTTATGAGCCCGTTTCACACCGAACGCCAGATGCACCCAGCTTCGTCATCATCATCGCCAGGCGACGTCGCCCAAAAAGATGTACCCTGCCCCATAGATGGTTTTAATCAATCGCGGGTTCTTGGGGTCCTCGCCCAGTTTTGTTCGCAATCGGGATATTCGCACGTCCATGGCCCGGTCAAAGCTGTCGCCCGCGCCTCCCCCGAGCGCTTCTTGCATCTGCGACCGGCTGATCAATCGTTTAGGACTATCTAGAAACAGACGTAACACCTCGGCCTCGGCGTGGCTGAACGGCGTTTCTGATCCGGAACCATCTTCAAGAACATAGCGGTCGAAATACGCGGTCCAGCCGTTGAATTCTGCGATCTCTGACTGAGGCGCTGGTGCCCGCGATGATCGAAGCCGCGCCCGGATACGAGCGACCACTTCGGCTGGATCAAAGGGTTTGGTGATGTAGTCATCCGCGCCAAGCTCCAATCCGGTGACACGATCCTGTACCTGTGCCCGCCCCGAAATAATGATGACTGCGGCACCTTGTTCCAAAGCCAGGCGATGAACAAGTGCCAAGCCGTCTGTGTCCGGCAAAGACAGGTCGACCAGACACACATCGGGCACCACTCTTTTCAACGATGCTTCAAATTCACGAGCACGGGAAAAACTTTGAGTGCGGAACCCCGCCTCTTCCAGTGTGTCGGTCAGGATACGACGTATCTCAGGCTCATCATCTAAGATGGTTACCAGCGGTTGGTTCATCATGCGGCCTCATTTCGGATTAAGGCAGTAAGCTGCGCTTGTGTGAACGGTTTGCGCAGAACTGGTGCCAAAGCCAGTGCCTGACGATGCAGCGGGTCGGAATAAGGCAGCGATGTCATTAGAATACACGGCAAGGAAGGGTTCACTTTCTGCAAAAGGTCAAGCCCTGTCTCTGGTCCTTCCAGCCGAATGTCGGACAATATCAATGCGATGTCTTCGATCTGGTTCACCAATGAAAGCGCCTCATCGGTTGAGGTCGCCTCAATCACGGTGAACCCCATCTCCACAAGCATATCACGGAAATTCCGACGAAGTTGGCTGCTGTCTTCAACCAACAGAACCAGCCCTTCCAGCGCAGGCGGCGCGGCGCGGTATGGTAACCGAAGAACCACCATGGCGCCGCTTGGTGTATTGCGCAGGCTCAGATTTCCACCGGTCAGTTTGACCGTATCGTAAACCATGGGCAAACCCAAACCCGATCCCTTGTCACCCTTTGTGGTGAAGAAAGGATTGAGTGCCTTGCCAAGCGCTTCTTCCGAAAAGCCCGGCCCTGTGTCCGAGACGGAAATCTCGACCCAGGTTCCACCAATCGTATGCGCGCTGATCGTGATCTGACCTGTTTCTCCGCAGGCATCTCGCGCATTCAGCACCAGATTCAGGATGGCGTCCTGCATCATCCCCTGATCCAACATAAGTGCCACATCCGGCAATGTATTCACGACCGAAAGCCCCATGCCACGCGGCAGTGACGGCGTGGCGAGAATACGCAAATCCTCGAGCAGAGCACGCATATCCGTGGCTTTGGGATGCGGTGTTCGATTGCCGGTCATGCCTGCTATGCGGTTCAGCAACTGCCCGCCGCGTTTAGCAGTCTGGCGCGTGGCGGCCACCAGCTTTTGTGCGCCTTCCGGCAGGTCCATTTTATCAAGCTTGGCCTGCATCCCCAGTATAATTGTCAGCAAGTTTGAGAAATCATGCGCAAGACCGCTTGTCATTTGCGCCGCCATTTCCCGGCGGCGTGTTTGTTGCAGGGCCACACGGGCTTGCGTTTCTTCAGTGATGTCGACTGACATCACATAGACACCGCCTTCGCTGTCGGGCGTGAACGAAACACGGATTCGACGTGAATCCTGACCCTCTGTGAATTCAAATACCGTGGCTTCCCCGTCGTAGGCACGGTTCAGGTTCTGTTCGATCCGCGCAAATGCGGCCGGTCCCAAAGCGTCAGAAATATGCATCCCAAGAATCTCAGAGGGTCGGCCGGGCAAAACCGAACTGAGCTTGCGATTGGAATAATCGTACCGCCCATCGGCATCCAGATGCGCAATATGCGCTGGCATCATTTCGGTTGTCATCCGGGTGCGGGCTTCGATTTCGGTTAACTGACGTTTTGCCTCTTCCAAAGCCGAAATGGTCGACGCTAGCTTTCGGTTGGTCGCCGCCATTTCCTCGGCCCGGGTCAACAATTCGTCCGACAATTCTTCGGAACGCGCCCGCAATAGCGCTTCGGCCTGTTTGGTATCTGTGATGTCGGTATAGACCGTTACCCATCCGCCGTTGGGCAGCGGTGCACCCTCGACCGAAATCACCTGCCCATTCGCCCTGACGCGCTCAATATAGTGCGGTTCAAAAGTGAGGGCCTGACTGACCCTATGTGCGACGATGTCCTCGACAACCTCATCATGGCCATACTCGCCGATGCTCGCCAGAAAATGTATTGTGTCACGGAACAACGCACCCGGCCGGACCAGATCATCCGGAAGGTCGAACATCACCTGAAAAGGCCGGTTGCAAAGCACCAGCCGCAACTGACTGTCGTAGATCGACAACGCCTGACCGATCAGATTCAGCCCAGCTGTCGTCATTGCCTTTATCTGGTTATCTGTGATGTTCAATCTGCCCCCTCTCTGAAGCTATGCGTAACATCAGATTGATCGCAGGTGTAGCAGAGACAGGGCAACATTCCCGACTAATGCCTGAGCTTGGATTTTGGCCCCTCTTTGGTGATGGAATGCAGGGAAAGCGTATGGTCCATATTTCGCATACGGTGCCGCAGCATCTCGCGCCCCAACCTGGCCAGGTCTGTTGCGTATTCCGGGTTGCTCGCCACGTTTTCCATTTCGCCGCGACGCAGGTGGTCAAACAAAAGCGGTGGCAGGTTTGCCGCAAACTCGACCAGCGTAAACCGTTCGTCACGCAAGATGGACAGGCATGAATTGCTACTACCCGTTCCCAATTCCTGTTGCCAAAGGGTTGGATTTTCCGGCTCGGCAAAGTCAAGCTCGCTGAAAGAAAAGCTTCGCCAATCCTTGGGTCCCTGCCCCTGCAGAAACGGCATCAAAGACCGCCCATCCATAGAATTCGGGATACTCTGGCCCACCCAATCCAAAATGGTTGGCGTGATGTCAATCGACTCGGTCGGTGCCGTCACCACGGCTCCGGCCTGCGCCTGATTGCCTGGCATCCGGATCAGTAAAGGCGTGTGATAAGCTGCGTCATAGACGGTCATCTTACCCCAGCTATGTCGATCACCCAGCATTTCACCGTGGTCAGCTGTGATTACGATCAATGTCTCATCATATTGATTGCTGTCCTTGAGAAACTGGACAACGCGGCCGATATGATAATCGACCTCTGTTGCAAGGCCCAGATAAACAGAGCGCAGCGCCTGAATATTGGCCGTGGAGGGTTGCACCTCATCAAAACCCAAAACGAAATCCGAAGCCGAATACCGAGCCATCGTTGGCCCAAAAAACGGGTGTATTGCCTGTTCATCTTCTGGGCTGACATGACCAACTGGCCCCGGCAACGCGACGGGATCGTACATATCGTTATAGGGAGCGGGTGCGACCAAAGGAGGATGAGGCCGGATATAGGTCAGATGCGCAAACCAGCTTTGGTCGCCGAAGGCCGCGATACTGTCCAGAAAAGCATTGGTCAAAAAGGCGGTGTCGCTGTCTTCGGCGCAGTACACCGCCGGGTCGTTCAATTTGGATGGCTCACCTGAGGTTGAAACAGGTTTGTGCAGATCCCAGTATGTGTCGAACCTATAACCTTTTTTCAGCAGGTCAGCGCGCCAGGGATAAGATTCTTCAAGCCGCATTTCCACGACCTCTTCAAACCCCTCCATGGGACGTTCGTAAGATTTCAGGATCGGGTCATTGGCATCGTAAACCCGTGGGTCAGCCGAGGTGTCGGTATACCCGTAGAGCAAGGGCAGATATCCCGCCTTACGCATCTCGGTTGCGATGTTTGGCGTGTCGTGCCGCAAAGGCGTTCCATTGCGAACCGATCTATGATTCATCGCATATTGCCCGGTCAGGATGGACGCACGCGACGGGCCACAAGGGTTAGTAACCGAGAAATGGCGCTGAAACGTGACGCCCTCGTCCATAAAAGCGCGCAAGTTAGGCAAATTGACATGCTCGGCCAGCGCGCCGGTCAGACAATCTGCCCGAAGCTGGTCAATCACGACAAACAAGACATTTCCACGCTGCCGCATTCCCTGCCCCCGATTCCACCAAATAGGTCTCAGGGGCAGACTGTGTCGCGGTTCCGTCGCTTGCGCAACAGATTAGTCCAGCTCGTATTTTGTCTCGTAATTCTCCCTAAGCGCGGGATCCTGATCTTCCTTACGCAACAGGCAGTTCCCGATGGACAGGACCTCGATATCCGTTCCCATGAAACAGCGGAACGCATCGGTGGGCGTGCACACAATCGGTTCGCCGCGCACATTGAATGAAGTGTTCACCACCAAAGAGCATCCGGTCAGTTCTTTAAACTTTGAAATCAGCGCGTGATAGGCTGGGTTGGTCTCTTGGTGGACTGTCTGGATACGGGCAGAATAATCAACATGGGTCACAGCAGGGATGTCAGATCGTTTGACGTTCAGTTTTTCAATCCCGAACAGAGCGTCTTCTTCCTCGGTCATCTTGCGCCGGATTTTTTCCTGCACATCCGCCACGATCAACATGTAAGGGCTATCGCCATCCAGTTCGAACCAATCGGCTACGTCTTCGCGCAGAACGGATGGGGCAAATGGGCGGAAGCTTTCGCGATACTTGACCTTCAGGTTCAGCGTTTTCTGCATCGAAGCTGACCGTGGATCGCCCAGAATGGAGCGGGCACCCAACGCGCGCGGCCCGAATTCCATCCGCCCCTGGAACCAACCAACGGCCTTCCCGTCAGCCAGCGCCTGCGCCGTCTGGTCAATCAACTCACCATTTTCATAGGTGGAGAACTTCGCACCGGCCGCCGCCAGTTCTTGTGCGATGTCATCATCTTCGTAACGTGGACCCAAATAGGCTCCCAGCATCTGGTCACCCGAGGTCACCTGCCGCGGCTGCGCTAGCTCTTGATGCCAGGCCGCATAGGCAGCACCCAGCGCCCCGCCCGCATCACCCGCTGCGGGCTGCACCCAAACATTGTCGAAGGCGCCATCGCGAAGAATTTTGCCATTCGCGACACAGTTCAGAGCAACGCCTCCGGCCATGCAGAGGTTGCGTATACCATGCTCTTTCGCCAGGTCCCGAGTGATCCGCAGCATGATCTCTTCGGTCACGGCCTGAACCGAGGCGGCAATATCCATGTGGAACTGCGTCAGCTGGTCGGTTTCGGCTTTTCGAACCGGTTGGTCGAACAGCTCTTCCATCGCTTTGCTCGTCATGGTCAGACCAGCTGTATAGTTGAAATACTTCTGGTTCAGGCGGAACGAACCGTCCTCTTTCAGGTCGACAAGATGCTCAAGGATCAGATCCTTGTATTTGGGGTCGCCATAGGGTGCCAAGCCCATGACCTTGTATTCACCAGAATTCACCTTGAACCCGGTGTAATAGGTGAATGCAGAATACAGCAGACCCAGCGAATGCGGGAAATGCAGCTCTTTCACCATGGTCAGCTCGTTACCGCGACCAATACCCACGGTGGTGGTTGCCCATTCTCCGACTCCATCGACAGTCAGCACGACCGCGTCTTCGAAGGGCGAAGGATAGAACGCACTGGCCGCGTGACTGATGTGGTGCTCGGCGAACAGCAGTTTTTCGAGATCGAATTCCGGGTCGATTTTGCGAAGCTGCTTTGCAAGCAGATCCTTGAGAAACAGCTTCTCTCGCAGCCAGACCGGCATTGCCATGCGGAAGGAATTGAACCCGCGTGGCGCCACCGCAATGTAAGTCTCGATCAACCGTTCGAATTTTAGAAACGGTTTGTCGTAGAAAACCACATTGTCGACGTCTTCAAGCGCAACCCCCGATTCGGCCAGCACGTAATTGATGGCTTCTACCGGAAATCCGGGGTCGTGTTTGCGCCGTGTAAAACGCTCTTCCTGCGCGGCCGCAACGATCTTGCCGTCGCAAAGCAACGCCGCTGCGCTGTCGTGATACAGCGCCGAAATACCTAAAATGTATGCCATGTGATCAGAACAACGTGTAGACGAAAGGTGCAATCGCCGAGCCTTGGCTCAACACGATCAATCCACCAAACACACCCAAAACGATCAGAATGGGCAACAGCCAGAATTTCTTTCTGACTTTCATAAATGACCAGAGCTCGGATACGAATGTCACGCCTGGTACTCCCTTGTTAAAATTGCTGTTTCATGCTGCCGGGCTGCTCTTCACGAACAATCCAGTAGCTATCTGATGAACTGTCCAGTTTCTGTGACAGCAGGTCTTTTCCCAACAGGCGCGTAACCAGCCCAAACGGGACAAACGTAGTGATAAACACCAAAAACATGACGATTGGGGCCACAATCGCACCCAAAAGCATGCCGAGTTTGAACCAAAGCCGGTTCGGCACCTTCAGTGTAGCGGGTGCAAAAACTGTCAAAGCCAGAATAACCCCAGCGATAACCATTGGGATCAGGCGCACCGACCCTCCGCCCCACAAGGGCCAAAGAGCGATAATTATGAAGACAGCGGTGAAGACGTAACCAAAGCCCCGTTCGGACCCAATTTCGACTTCTACCTTCGCGTGATGATCAGACATTGAACACAACCATAATAACCAAACAAAAAACCTGCGCAAAGAATAACACTACTGGTTGCCGAAACAAGCCTTTTGCAAGCTCACACCATCATTCTTGCGATGAATGCCATCTTGCATCGCCTGATGGCTAAATACTTGAAGCGTGACAAAAACCCGTTGCAGCACCATGCAGATTCACATCAGATACCCCCATGACCCCGCCTACATTCACAACTGACCTGGATACGGATCAGGTTCACCTGCAGATATCGGGTGATCTTCACACCCAGTCTCTGGATATGGTTGAGCGTGAATTCGCGAATTTCCATCCCAACGGTGGAACGGTCACAGTTGATTTGACAGGCGTTAAGGCACTCGACACTGGCGGGGCTTGGCTGATTGCCGGCCTTGTCCGCAAGGTGAAGTCCAGCGGCGGGCAAGTAGAGCTGCACGGTGTAACCGCCGCGCATTCCGCGCTGATCGAAACGGTTTCCCGCAACATGCCGGACGAATCCGCCCCTGATCCCGGAAAGCCAGATTTTCTGGATTGGGTGGCACGTGTCGGCGAGCGTACAGTCGGTGGCTGGAAAGACAGCTTGTCGTTGCTTGAGTTTCTGGGCCTGACGCTACACCGGCTGGTCCGCACAATCTTGATGCCGCGGCGTCTGCGGCGGGCTGCGCTGGTATCGCAGATGGAAGAAACCGGTTTGAAAGCGATTCCGATCGTTGCCCTTATGGGTTTTCTGATCGGCGTTGTACTAGCATTTCAGGGGGCCACGCAGCTCAAGCAGTTCGGGGCCGAGATATTCGTGGTCGAATTGATCTCGATCTCTGTGCTGCGTGAGCTGGGCATTTTGTTGACGGCAATCATTGTTGCGGGTCGCTCGGGATCTGCCTTTACAGCTTCCATCGGCTCGATGAAGGTGCAAGAAGAAATAGATGCCATGCGGACGCTGGGCCTGGATCCGATCGAGGTTCTGGTCATTCCACGCGTTGTGGCGTTGCTGATCATGCTGCCAATCCTAGGGTTCATCGCCGATATCGCCGCCTTGATTGGCGGCGGACTTATGAGCTGGATCGACCTTGGGGTCAGCCCCGGAATGTTCGTGACCCGCCTCAAGGAAAACACCGGCATCTGGCAATTTGCCATCGGTATGATCAAGGCACCGTTCTTTGCGCTGGTCATCGGTATCATCGCCTGTTGGCAGGCCTTACAGGTCAAAGGATCGGCACAAAGTGTTGGGCAAAGAACCACCGCGTCCGTGGTCCAGGCGATCTTCTTGGTGATCGCGCTGGATGCCATGTTCTCGATCTTTTTCTCGGTACTGGGGGTCTGAAATGGACGGTGTAACCCGCGAACAGATGCCGATTGGCGACACCCAGCGCGAGGCGGTGATACGGGTCCGCAATCTGACCAACCGGTTCGGACCGCAGATCGTGCACCAGGATCTGAATTTGGATGTCTGGCGGGGCGAAGTACTGGGCATTGTCGGCGGCTCGGGCACGGGCAAATCCGTCTTGCTCCGCACCATCGTCGGCCTGAACAAACCGGCCGCTGGAAGCATCGAAGTTCTGGGCGTCGACGTCCTGAACGGCCCCGAACAAGAGAGGCGGCGCATCGAACGCCGCTGGGGCGTCGCCTTTCAGGACGGCGCGCTTTTCTCGTCGCTCACCGTGTTGCAGAATGTCGTAGCCCCCCTGCGCGAGCATACAGGAATAAGTGAAAGCCTTATGTCGGCGCTTGGCGGTCTGAAAATCAGCTTGGTCGGACTGCCGCAGCTGAGCCGTGGCAAATTCCCGTCTGAACTGTCGGGCGGGATGCGCAAACGTGCCGCTTTGGCGCGCGCGCTGGCGCTGGACCCTGAGATCGTATTTCTTGATGAACCAACGGCCGGTTTGGATCCCATCGGCGCCGCTGCTTATGACGACCTGATTGGCGAGCTTCAGCAAGCGCTGGGTCTGACTGTGTTTATGGTCACGCACGATCTGGATAGCCTTTATGCGATCTGCAACAGGATCGCAGTTCTTGCAGAAAAACGTGTTCTGGTTGATGGTCCGATTGAAGAGATGACCAAAGTCGATCATCCTTGGGTCCAAGAATATTTCACCGGCCCCCGGGCGCGCGCAGCACAAAAAAAGGGTCAGGACAGGTAACACCCATGGAAACCCGAGCAAATTATATCCTGATCGGTGCATTCACCCTGGCTGGAATACTGGGTGCGTTTGGCTTTTTTCTATGGCTGGCCAAATTCGAGGTTTCCCGGCAATACGCCTATTACAATGTACTGTTCGACAATGTTTCCGGCCTGTCTGCGGCAGGTGGCGTCAGTTACAACGGACTGCCAGTCGGGCAGGTAATCTCCCTTAACTTGGATGACGAGCACCCATCCAAAGTGCGCGTCCGCATTGAAGTAGACGCAAGTATCCCGGTGACCGAGGATACCGTCGCCCAGTTACAATCGCTTGGGGTCACTGGGGTCAGCTATGTGGAACTGACCGGAGGTTCGGCATCGGCCAAACGACTAGAGCAGGACAGCCTTATCAAAAGCAAACGCAGCACCATCCAGTCCTTGTTCGAAGGTGCCCCTAAACTGTTGGAAAAGGCGATTACGCTGATCGAGGATATCGACAAGGTGGTGGATGACAAGAACCGCCAGCAGGTATCTCAGATTCTGGAGAACGTATCTTCGGCCACCGGAAGGCTGGACAAAACCCTTGCAGATTTCGAAAACTTGTCCTCAGATTTGGGCGGCGCAGCTAAAGAAATTTCAGCCTTCTCAAAACGCCTCGAAAAATTGGCAGACACCGCAGAAACAACGCTGGAAGCCGGAACAAATACATTAAATAGCCTGAAAACCGCATCCGACACGGCTGTATCGGCCCTAGACAGCGCAAAAGATACTTTTGACGCAGCAGATCGCATCATGCAGCAGGATCTGCAGCCCTTCATCGAACGGGCCTCGACCCTGGCAGACCACCTTACGGTCCTGACCGAAGATGGGCGCGTCGCGCTGGCCACGGTTTCCGAGACTTTCGTGAACGCAAACAAAACGCTTGGCTCCGTCACTGGTGCGATGGAAACAGCAAAGGGCACTTTGACCTCAGCTGAACGCGCATTTGACTCGGCCAATGAGGTGATCAACAAAGATATCGGCGTCGTCATGGATGATGTCCGCAATGCCGCCAACCAAGTGGCGTCCACGGTGACGAAAGTGACAGACAGGCTTGATGATATTTCAGCCGATATCCTCAGCGCGTCCAAATCGGCCTCGGAACTTTTGGGAACGATCGACGGCATCGTTCAGGACAATCGCCGTCAACTGTCCGATTTCATGCGGGTTGGCCTGCCACAATTCACGCGTTTCATAGAAGAATCCCAACGACTGGTGATCAGCCTCGATCGTCTGGTGGACAAAGTTGAACGCGACCCCGCCCGTTTCCTTCTTGGGACCCAAGCCTCGGAGTATCGTCAATGATCAGGCATTTGATAATGACCGCAGTTTTGGCGTCTTTGGGGGCGTGTACCGGACTGGAAACGCTGCGGCAGGCCTCAGAACCCAATGATCTCTATCTGCTGACACCCAAAAGCACGTTTTCTTCTTCGCTGCCGCGCATCCAGAAACAGATCGTGGTCCAAGAGCCAACCGCGACTGCCGCGGTAAATACCGATCAAATTGCAGTTCAGCCGACACCTTTGCAGGTTCAATATCTGCCGCGTGCCAGATGGGTGGATCGCGCGCCGCTGATCGTCCAGGCTCTTTTGGTCGAAAGCTATGAAAACAGCGGACGGGTATCCGCCGTGGGTCGTTCGACCGTGGGGCTTCGTCCGGATTATGTGATTGTTCCCGATCTACGCGAGTTTCAGGGCATTGTCGTTAACCAGGATGGTGAAAGCTCGACCGTACGCGTCGAAGTTCGCATGAATATCAAGATCGTGGACGAGTTCGACGACAAAATCATCGCATCGAATTCGTTCCAAGAGAACGTAATTGCCAAAAGTAACCAGACCGAAGATCTGGTTACTGCCTTTGACGTTGCTCTGGGTAAAACCATGCGGGATGCTGTCGAATGGAGCATTCGTAGAATTAGTACCCATACAGCCAACAACCCTAGGTCATTCTAGTTACTCCCAAGCCCGGGCCTTACTCAGCCAGCGTCTGGGCCAGACGCATCAAGGTGACAGCTTCAGCCCGATATCCGAAAGAATCCTCACCTCGGGACAGCGTGGCCAGATCAATGGCATCCGCATAGGACCAGCCGCCAAGATATTCTCCGCCCCGGAGCAACTGACCAAATCCTGCAATCGCATAGGAAAAGCGGATGTCATCCGTGACTGTCCCTTGTCCGGGTAAAATAGGCTGCTCCATCAGATTGCTTTGATCTTCACCAGGAAGCTTGTAACGCATTTTGAAGAAACCAATTTCCGCTGAATCATCCGATATGGATTGTTCAGCATACCGCAACGGGCCGTTTCTGATCGCATCGGAACCAACTGGCGTGACCTCGTAGATCGCCGTTACAGTGTGACCTGCTCCAATATCACCAGCATCCACTTTGTCATTTGAAAAGTCCTCGCGCTGCAGGGATCGGGTTTCATAACCGATCAGACGGTATTCAGCGATCTGTAACGGGTTGAACTCGACCTGGATTTTGACGTCGTTGGCGATGGGAAAAAGCGCCCCGGTAAGTTGATCGACCAATACTTTTTGCGCCTCAACCAGCGTATCGATATATGCCGCCTGCCCGTTTCCGTTCTGGGCCAGAGCCTGCATGGTGGCATCGTCCAGATTGCCTCGGCCAAAACCCAGAACGCTTAGGAATGTACCACTGTCGCGCTTGCGGGCGATAAAATCCTTCAGGGCATCAGGGTCTGACAGACCCACATTGAAATCGCCATCGGTGGCCAGAATTACGCGGGTCACCTCACCGTCCGCAGCCATACCTTCTGCCACTTGATAGGCTTGCTGCAACCCGGCCTGCCCAGCTGTCGAGCCACCGGCTTCGAGCCTGTCGAGGGCTGAGAGAATGGTCGTCTTTTCGGCTGCCGCGGTCGGTGGCAAAACCTGCCCGGCACTTCCCGCATAGGTGACGATCGAAACCTGATCTTCCGGACTGAGTTCAGACAGCATCAACCTGAAAGACTGTTTCAGCAGCGGCAATTTGTCAGCATCCTGCATTGAGCCCGATGTGTCGATCAGGAAAACCAGGTTCAATGGAGGACGGTCTTCGATCTGGGGCATGACCCCTTGGATGCCGACATGAACAAGCTGCGTCCCCTCATTCCAAGGCGTCGGTGTCACGGTGATCGTAGAACGGAACGGTTCCGCCCCATCAGGCGCCGGGTAGGAATAGGGGAAATAGTTCACCATCTCTTCAACCCGCACCGCATCCTTGGGCGGCAGATGGCCATTCATTAAAGACGACCGAACAATGGCGTAAGAGGCGGTATCTACATCAATCGAAAAAGTCGAAACCGGTTCGTCCGTCGTGATCTTCAGCGAGTTGCTGTCCGCGTTGGCGAAAGTTTCGGTATTCTGTTCCGGCGCGGGAACAGTCTCATGTTGAATGTCAAATTTCCCGACCGCCGATGCCGGCGCGCGCTGTAAAAGGTCCGCAGCCCCCAGCTGCGCAACGGCCCCCTGCCTCTTGGCGGAAGGTTCGATTGTTTCTTCAATCACAACAGGCGCCTCAACAACTGGTTCTTCGAGATTGGCCTCGGGCATATCCGCCACCAATAGGTCAGACTCCTGCTGTGCGTCGGCGCGGTCCTCGGACCAGGGCAGTGGCGCAACAACCTCGTCGCGCGTCTGCGGCAAGATCACAATCAGAGCCACAGCAGCAACTGCGGTGGTAGCGGTCAGGGCACCGCGATAAGAGAGGGCATTCAACATGGCTTTCGCTCCTTCTGTCAGGCGGGCTATGAGGCCGCGCTTGACAGTGGGACGTCGCGCAGAGGTCGATCCTTGGATATTATCGAATTTTTTTTGCGCCTGGCTCAGATTTTCAATCCGTCGCGACGCATCCGGGGTCGGCGTGGCGGCTTCCATCAGCATCTTCAGCTTGTCCAGTTCATCGGTCATTGTGCCAGTTCCTCTTGCCGCAAGGCGCGCAGCCGTTTGCGGATATCTGACATCCTCCAGGACACTGTCCCTTCGGAAACACCCAGCACCTCTGCAGCTTCTGCATGGGTCATCTCATCCTCGAGGGTCAGGGCCAGAGTGTCTTGCAAGTCCTGCGGCAAGGACCGCATGGCCCGTTGCAACCAATCGACAGCCTCGGCCGTTTCCTGCACCTCGGCCCGGCGCATCTGTTCCACATACCCCCAGCCGTGGGCCGCCCGCGTGTAACGGGTCGCGCGACGGCGTGCATCCTCGGCTGCATTGACAACAACACGGTACAACCATGTCGTAAACCGGGCTTCGGCACGAAAACCTACGATCTTTGACGGCAAGGCGGCGCATATATCCTGCGTCAGATCTTCGGCCTGATCCGCGCGTCCTGTCAGTCGAAAAGCCAACCGAAAGACCGTGTCGTAGTGGCGTGCCAATAGCGTGGCAAACGCATCAGCGTCCCCTGCAGCAGCGGCCTTTGCCAGATTCTCATCCGATGTTTTCATGCGCATCACAATGGGTAAGACGAACCAAAAACATCAATCCTTGGCAATGCACACAAAAAAATCAGAAATGATCCGCCGATGCGCGATTCCAGTCCTCTGCATATTCATCCGGAAGCGGAGCCTTCAGCAAAGCGCCTTCTTCAAGATGCAAATAGAGTTCAGCATAAGAGCGATCTCTTTCATCTGCAGTACGCCGAAGGATGTCCGAAGGGTGAAGTTCGGAGACCTTTTCCTTGCCCATGGCGCCCAGCAACTCGCGAAAGCTCTCTAATGTCGCGTCGTGATAGCGATGTACCCGTTGTCTTTTTTGCGGAACATTCACAGCGCGGCCTCGTACCGGATCCTGTGTGGCCACGCCGGACGGGCATCGGTTTGTGTTGCAGTGAAGCGCCTGAATGCATCCCACTGCAAACATCATTGCCCTTGCCGCATTACACATATCGGCCCCAAGCGCGCATTTCTCGATGATGTCATAGCCTGTGGCGACTTTGCCCGAGCAAATTATGCGAATCTTATCGCGCAAACCCACACCGCGTAGACAGTTATTCACGAAAATCAACGCCTCGTTCAAAGGCATGCCCAACCGGTTGGTGAATTCTACAGGGGCCGCGCCCGTGCCGCCTTCGGCACCATCAATGGTGATGAAATCAGGCAGGATGCCTGTTTCCAGCATGGCTTTGCATATCGCTAAGAACTCGGACGGACGACCAATGCACAACTTAAACCCAATAGGTTTGCCACCCGACATCTCGCGCAGATTCTGAACGAAATTCATCAAGCCGGTAGGTCCGTCAAATGCGGAATGAATTGGCGGAGAGATCACGTCCTGATGCAGGGGAACACCGCGTATCTGCGCAATCTCTTCATCCACCTTGGCCGCAGGCAACACCCCCCCGTGCGAGGGCTTGGCCCCTTGCGACAGCTTGATTTCAATCGCCTTGACGACCTCGTTCCTGGCTCTTTCGGTGAATTTGTCTTTGTCGAACCCGCCATCCGGTGCGCGGCATCCGAAATACCCAGTGCCAATCTGCCAGATGATATCGCCACCTTCGGCCAGATGGTGCGGCGACAGACCACCCTCACCCGTATTATGCGCAAAACCTCCATCCTTTGCCCCACCATTCAATGCTCGGATTGCATTGGCGCTGAGGGCCCCAAAGCTCATCGCTGAAACGTTCAGGCGCGAGGCACTATAGGGTTGGGAACATTGCGGCCCGCCCAGCATCACCCGTTCTTCGCTTTCCGGCACCTGTTTGGGCGCAAGCGAGTGATTGGCCCTGTGGTATCCAACGGTTTGGATGTCGTATTGGGTTCCAAATGCCTGGGTATCAACCTGCCCTTTGGCACGGGAATAAACCAGGCTGCGAATGATGCGATTATAGGGACGGCCGTTTTCGTTGGTTTCAACAAAATATTGCCGTATCTCTGGGCTGACGAATTCCAGCATGTACCGGAAATGCCCCAGAACCGGATAGTTGTTCAGCACGTTATGCCTTGTGGTCAGGATATCATATAGCCCGACCACCGCGTATGGGATCAGGAAAAGCAGCAGCCAATGGGCCGGGGGCCAGAAAAACCCGGCCACGATTGTCAGTGGCAGGCACACGAGGCTCAACACGTAATAGAGTCTGCGTATAATCATTCGTGCTCTCCCACTGTGGCTGTTAGCTGAGTCACCGTGGTACAAATTCGCGATTGCACGCAAGCCTTTACGCCCGAAATCACGTAAATGGTGAAACTTGTGATCCGCCATGCGCAGTTGATCCCGGCCGCGCCAATCGGTATCCCGGATGGCAGGGCAACGCGGGCAGGATCATTGGCTGTGAAAAAATCGCAAACAGCATTGGCCACGGCTCTCATGTTCTGCGCCGTTTTCACGGGTGGCGCGACTGGGTCACTGGTCAGAGAAGCGTTGTCGCTCGGGATCTCGGGCCTGCCGATCCTGACCGAGACCTTTGGAATCAATATAGCCGCATGCTTTGTGCTTGGCTGGTTATACGCCATCCGACACCGGGTACATGCGCACGTCCTGCATCTGGGCGCGGTTGGGTTTTGTGGCGGGTTATCTACGTTTTCCTCATTTGTTGCGGAATTGGAACGTCTGGCAGAGGTCAGTTTCGGGCTTGCCCTAACCGCAGCGGGTTTGGAAATTGTGGCGGGTCTTTTTGCGGCGATTTTGGGTGAAACCGCCGGGCGTCGCTTTTCCCCGCGGAGGTCGTCAGAGTGAGCGATCTCTATCTGCATGCAATGTTTGGTTTAGGCGGCGGTCTGGGCGCGGTTCTGCGGCACTGGATCGCCATTCGAATTCGCCATGACCTGCCCGTTGCAACGCTGATCGTGAACGTCTTTGGCAGTCTGTTGCTTGGGCTTTGGGTCGGGTATCTGGGCGGACCGACGGGCGTCAGCCAGGAGGAACAGCGCCTGGTGTTCGGCTTTTGTGGCGGCTTCACCACTTTCTCCAGCTTTGCCTACCAGTCCCTGGAACTGCGGCGCGAACGCACAATCGCTACGGCGGCGGGCAATATCGTGCTGAGCCTCTTGCTGTGTTGGGGCGCGCTGTGGCTTGGGCTGATGGCGATGCGCTGATCCGGTGCAGCCGAACCTACATCGGATAAGTATGCATCCGCACCGCCAGATTCCCCATTATCCAGACCGTCCCAACAATGATGATCAATAGAACCATCGTGGAAAACAGGACTAGGTCCAGGTCCTCGCGGCTGCTGCGTCGACGGTCGATATGCAGGAAATACACCAGTTGAACAATCAGCTGCGCAAGCCCCAACAAACCGATCGACAAATAAACACCCTTGGTCTCGATCCCGAACGTATAGGCAATGGTAAAGACCGCCAGTGTCAGCAGCAGCGATCCGCCATAACCAATCACATATCGGCGGCGTTCACGTCGGTGCATTTCGCTGCGCCTATCCATAGGTCAGCCCTCCGAAATAGACGATCGTGATTATGCCGATCCAGATGAGGTCGAGAAAATGCCAGAACAGGGCCAGACGAACCACCCGTGACATCAGAACGTCGGTTAGACCAAACACACGCAGCTGAATACCCAGAACGATCAACCACAGACACCCCGCAGCGACATGCAGCCCGTGCAGCGGCACAAGCCCGTAAAACGCTGACAGAAACCCGCTGCGCTGTGGAATGCCACCCTTTTCCGCCATAGCCAGAAAGTCACGTATCTCAAGTACCAGAAAGCTGAGACCCAGAACCAGAGTTACCGCGAACCAAAGCACGATACGGGGCCGTGGCAGGTTGTATTTCAACGCCAGCATCGCAAGGCCCACTGTAAGGCTGCTGGTCAACAGGATCAGGGTCTGGGCAAAAATGCTGGTCAGGTCGAACAGCTCATGCGGACCGGGCCCACCCGCCTGCGCGTCGATCATGGTGATATAGATCGCGAACATCAGGCCGAAATAGACCAGATCGCTCATCAGAAAGACCCAGAACCCAAAGGTGACCACTTCGCTGGCCTTGTCGGCACCCGGATGCCGTCGGCCCAAGTTTAGGCCCGGATAGCTGTGTGTCGGCGCGCGTTTCATGTAGTGGCCTCCAGATCGGGACGGGCCAGGCCGCGGTTCTCGGGCGCGTATTCATGATCGCGATTGACCGGAATCGATGCGCGCACGAGATCAAGCCAGGCTTCATGCTCTTTGCGGACCTGCTCGGCCGGAATAACCTCTTCGGTGTCGGTTCTGAAAGTCCAGGCGATGAAAGCCGCCAACATCGCGGCTGTCGTCGCAATAGCCAGCCACCAGATCCACCAGACCAGGGCAAACATCCAGATACCGCTGAGCACGCACAGACCGAACCCGATCGCCGTATTGCGTGGCATGAGGATATCTTCATAGGCATCAAGGGACGGATAGGCGTTGCCGCGCTCTTTTGCGGCGGCAAAATCATCCCGGTCGGTCACATGCGGAATGATTGCAAAGTTATACGGAGGCGGCGGTGCCGGAATTGACCATTCCAGCGTGCGCCCATCCCAAGGGTCGCCAACCGGCACGCGGGTTTTTTCCCGGTCTCGAATGCTGACCCAAAGCTGGACAATGATCGACAGAAGCGCTGCGAGAATGACCATAGACCCAAGCACGGCGACGATCATATAGGGGTGAAAGCTGGGGTCTTCCCAACTGTAAGATCGACGCGGCATCCCCATCAGGCCGACAAAATAAAGCGGCAGGAAGGTCAACATAAATCCAACGGTCCACAACGCGACAGATATCCGTCCCCAGCCTTCATTCAGGCGGAAACCAAAGGCTTTGGGGAACCAATAGTTGTATCCCGCAAGCAGGCCAAACAGGACGCCAGGCAACAGCACATTGTGAAAATGCGCGACCAGGAACAGGGTGTTATGCACCTGATAGTCGATGGTCGGATTGGCCAGGATGACGCCCGACAACCCTCCGATCACGAACAGCATCAGGAAAGACAACCCATAGAGCATCGGGACCGAGAACCGGATACGCCCGCGAAACAGCGTGGCCATCCAATCATAGACTTTCACGCCAGTCGGTATGGCGATCAGCATCGTGGCAATCCCAAACACCGCATTGATCAACGCGCTTTGGCCCATAGTGAAAAAGTGGTGCAGCCAGACCGTGAAGGACAGCACCGCAATCGACATCGTGGCAATGACCAGAGAATTATACCCGTACAGGCGCTTGGCCGAGAAGGTCGCAAACACCTCGGAATAGATACCATAGGCGGGCAGGACCAACAGATAGACCTCGGGGTGACCGAACAGCCAAAACAGGTTGGCATAGTTCATCATGTTGCCGCCTAGGTCATTGGTGAAAAAGTGGAAATCCAGGTACCGGTCTGCGGCCAGCATCAGCGCCGCAACACCCAGCGGCGGCATGGCAAAGACAATCAGGATCGAGCTGCAGATGATCGTCCAGCAATACATCGGCAACCGCATGAACTGCATCCCCGGCGCGCGCATCTTGTAGATCGTAACGGCAAAGTTGATCCCGGTCAGCGTCGTGCCGATTCCCGAAACGACGATGGCCCAAATCCAATAATCCGGCCCAACGCCGGGATTGAAGGCTGCACCGGTAAAGGGAGGGTAGGCCGTCCAGCCCCCGGTCGAGAACTCTCCGACCACCAGGGAAACCATCAGCATCATGCCCGAGGACACGGTCAGGCCTAGGCTGATCTGGTTCATCACCGGGAATGCCACGTCGCGGGCGCCGATCATCAGCGGGATCAGGAAATTGGCGGCGCCGAACACAAACGGAACGGCCACGAAGAAGATCATGATCGTGCCATGGGTACTGAAAAGCTCGGCGAAATGCTCGGCTTCCAGAAAGCCTTCGCCCGGCCCTGCGGCTTGCTGGGCGCGCATGACAACGCCTTCCAGAACCCCCCGCGCCAGCATCACGATGGCAAAGACGATATACATGATGCCGATCTTCTTGTGGTCGGCGCTGGTCAGCCAGTCACGCCACAGCGGCCCCCACAGACGAAACCATGTCAGCAGCCCCACAACGGCAATGACGCCCACAATCACGATCCCAGCGGCAGCATTTGCCACGATCTCATTTGCGTTGGGCGACTGGATCAACCCGGTGATCGGAAAAGCATCCCAGTTTAGACGGCCGAAAAAACCAGTCTCGACATCGGTCATTGTGTTTTCTCCTGACCATATTCGGCAGTGCCCGGTTGCTGATCGGCAGGCAAGGGTGTGGCCCCGTGATAGCGGTGCAGGATCGACTGAAACAGATCACCATCGGCTAGCGTGAAATACAGCGCATCAGTCGGCATCTGATCATTGCCCAACATGGCCTGCACCTCGTCCCGGTCCGTTCGCATGGCAAGCGTTCGGTATGTTTCAGCGCTCAACGGAACCCCGTTTGCCTGGACATTCTCGGCCCAGTCATTGAACTCCTGAGGCGCCATGGCAATGGCTTTGAATTTCTGCTTGGTAAAGCCGCGTCCGTTATACTGCGTATTTTCGCCCTGCATTGTTTCGGGCCTATCGGCGACAAGGTGCAATTTGGTCGTCATCCCCGGCATGGCATAGATTTGCCCGGCCAGTGCCGGGATCATAAAGGACTGCATCACCGTATCTGTTGTCAGTGTGACAGCCACCTGTTGGTTGACCGGGAGCCCCATCTCACCGACGCTGGCGATGCCAAGATCGGGGTAGATGAACAGCCACTTCCAGTCGAGACCAACAACCTGCACTTTAAGCGCCGGTTCTTCTCCGAATGAGGTCTCGTAAGGGTCCAGCCGGTGGGTGGCTTTCCACAAATAGAATGAAAGGATGGCCACAATAACAACCGGGATACCCCACATGAGAAATTCCAACCGGGCGGAAAAATCCCATTCCGGTCGATAGTCTGCCTGCCCCTCCTTTCGCCTTCGATACCGTATGGCAATCAAAGGCACCAGGATCAGAACCGGAACAACTGCGACCAGTATCAGAACAGTTGCCCGTAAAAGGTGGCTTTTCTGAAGGGCGGCGACGGGTCCCTGAGGGTCCAAGAAATTGTTGCTGGCTTCGGCAACCGGCACAAAGCCAAGACCTGCGATAGCGGCAGACAAGACAACCAAGGATGCAAAAGACGGTCTGGAATATGTCACGCCTGTTCATCCTCATTTCAAAATTGATTGGGACAACTATCGGCAGAGTCCTGAAAATTCACAAGGATTTTTACGCAGCTCTGCCAGTTTCCCGAGATTTGATCTTGCCACCCCGATCACAGCGGCAGAAACGCCATTCTGGTAGGTTGACTTAAAGCAGATCGCAGGTGAGATCATAGGATAATGCGTTGGTTAATCCTTACTCTTGGACTTTGCTACCTGTCGACAAGTGCGACAGCACAGGATCGTGCGGCGATCGAGGCTCAGTTTCAGTCATGGCTGAAACACACGGTCTGGGCGCGGGCGAAATCCGAGGGCGTTTCAAAGCGCACGATGAACGGGGCCTTCAACGGCGTCACGCTGAACTGGAAACTGCCAGACCTGGTTCCTCCGGGTACGGCAACAGCGGTTCCCAAGGAACAAAAGCAGGCCGAGTTCGGATCACCCGGGCGCTATTTCAACGCTGGTTCGGTTCAGGGGGCCACTTCTGTCGGACGCAAGATGGCCCGGCGCTATCACACGACACTGAAACAGGTAGAATCCGATACCGGTGTACCAGCGCGCGTCATTCTGGCGATCTGGGGCCGCGAAAGCGGATATGGGCAGGTGGCTATCCGGCATAATGCGTTTCAGGTTCTGGGCACCAAAGGTTTCATGAGCACCCGCTCAGAATATTTCACGTCAGAGCTTATCGCCGCGCTCAAGATTGCCGATGCTGGCCACATACCGCCGGATCAAATGAAAAGCAGTTGGGCCGGTGCGCTTGGGCAACCGCAGTTCATGCCATCGAACTACCTGACTTATGCGGCCGATGGAAATGGCGACGGGCGCGCGGATATCTGGACCTCGGCCGAAGACACAATTTCATCGATCGGAAACTACCTCGACCAACATGGCTGGGTCTCGGGTCGTGATTGGGGGTTCGAAGTAACTGTCCCGTCTTCGGTTTCCTGCACCCTTGAAGGGCCGGATCAAGGCCGTCCTATTCGCGACTGGGCCGGGTTGGGGATCACCCGTGTATCTGGCAAGCCGTTTCCAAAACAAGAAATGCAGGGACAAGGGTTTTTGATGATGCCCGCCGGGCGCAATGGCCCGGCCTTCATTGTCACCCCCAATTTTTATGTCCTGAAGGAATACAACAAAAGCGATCTCTACGCCCTGTTCGTCGGCCATGTTGGGGATAGGATAGAATATGGCGTCCAGGATTTCCGCGGCCGGTGGGACAAAGTCGGCGGTCTTTACCGATCGGATATAGCAGCCATGCAGCGCGCATTGGAACAGATGGGCCATGACGTCGGCGGCGCTGACGGCCTGCCGGGCTTTCGAACACGCCGCTCTATCGGGCGCTGGCAAGAGGCCACCAATCAGTCCGCCACATGCTTTCCTCAGACCCATATGGTCCGGGCACTGACCCAATAGCGATTCGCGCCAATTTTTGGAAAGCCGCAAAAGCGGACCTTGCGTCAACGCTCAACCGCTTACTCAAGAGCTTCACAAAAATGTCAAGAAACCATCGCGTATCATTATAATATTTCCGTTCTCCCGTGGAATTTTTTAGATTTCGGCCGCACCTGGCCATTTTGCACGCAAAGGCTTTAACCTTTTTTGAAATAGTGCCACGTTCTGCATCAGTGAAAGGCGACTTTCGCAACTACGTTTCCGACAGCAAACCGAAAGACTGCGACGCGGTGTTCATTGCGATCTGAAAAAGCAAAATTCGAACAAGTCCCGGTCTATCTGAGTCGGACAATCATGGTGGTCAGCGACCATCCTGAACGGATGTGCGTACCTTGCCACCACACAAATGGGAGTAGAAAGATATGAACAAATACATTCGGACATCTCTGGCGGGGCTACTGACCTCGACCATGATCACCGGCGCTGCATTTGCCGCCGGCACCCATCCCGAAACCGGCGAGGCGCTGGCGGATGATCAAACCTTCACCTATCGCGTTCTGGATGAGCACAGTTCAGTTGACCCGCAGGTTGTTGAAGACGTTACCGGTGCGGAAATTGTCCGCGACCTGTTCGAAGGCCTGATGAACCAAGACGAAGACGGCAATTTGGTGCCCGGTGTCGCAACCGGCTATACCACAAACGATACCAAGGACGTTTACACATTTACACTGCGTGATAACGCCAAATGGTCCAATGGTGATCCGGTCACGGCAGGCGATTTCGTCTTTGCATGGAAACGTGCCGTCGATCCCGCTCTGTCCTCGCCTTATGCGTGGTTCATGGAGCTGATGTCGATCGAAAATGCGGCCGAAATCATTGCTGGTGAGAAGCCGGTGGACGAACTGGGCGTAACCGCCATCGACGACCACACACTTGAGGTCAAGCTGAGCGCAGCACTGCCTTATTTCGCGCAAATGACCACCCATTCCACCACCTTCCCTGCCCCGCAGAAGGTGATCGAAGAGTTTGGCGACGCCTGGACTAAGCCGGAAAACATCGTCTCGAACGGCGCCTATGTTCTGACCGAACACCTGCCACAGGAACGCTCGGTCCGTGAGCGCAACGAGATGTATTGGGATAACGACAATACGATTGTCGAAAAAGTCGTGGCCCTTGTCATCAACGACGAAAACGTAGCCCTGACCCGTTACCTCGCAGGCGAGCTGGACCGCACTGAAGTACCTGCTGGTCAGTTCCCGCGCCTACAGAAAGAGCACCCCGAAGAGGCCATCAGCTTCCCGCGCCTGTGCAACTATTACTATACATTCAACCTGTCTGACAGCGGACCGGAAGAATTCAAGAACCCAAATGTACGTCAAGCCCTGTCTCTTGCAGTTGACCGCGACATCATCACCAAGAACGTTAAAGCCGGTGGTGAGCCGCCCGCATATACGTTCGCACCCGAAGCAACCGCTGGGTTCACCGTCCCTGAAGTCGAAATGGCTTCGATGACGCAAGCCGAGCGTGACGAGCTGGCCAAGGAGCTGCTGGCCGAGGCCGGATTTGGCCCCGACAACCCGCTGAGCTTTGACATGGTCTACAACACATCAGAGGCCCATAAAAAAGTCGCAGTGGCACTGAGCCAGATGTGGAAACAGAAACTGGGCGTACAGGTCGAGTTGGCCAACATGGAATGGAAAGTGTTCCTGGAAGAGCGCGGCAACCAGAACTTCGATCTGGCCCGTGGCGCCTGGTGTGGCGACTACAACGAAGCCTCGACCTTCCTGGACCTGTTGCAATCGGATTCCGGCTATAACGACGGCAAGTACAACAACTCCAAGGTTGACGAATTGCTGACCCAGGCCAAGACAGCAGATGACGCAGCACCACTGTATACCGAGGTTGAGCGGATCATTGCACAAGAGACTCCGGTTATCCCGATCTATCACTATGCTGGCGTCTACATGATGGACAGCGATGTCGGCAACTGGCCGGTCAAGAACGTAGAGCAGAACTGGTACTCCAAGAACCTCTACAAGATCGCCGAATAACCTTCCTTAGACCACGCTTTGCCCCGAGGATCACCCCGGGGCAAAGCCAATAATGGGGGCATGAAATGCTTGCCTATATCATCCGGCGATTGCTGATCGCCGTTCCAACGATCCTGTTGCTGATCGTTGCCTGTTTCTTTCTGATGCACTACGCGCCCGGCGGGCCGTTTACCTCGGAACGGCCATTGCCGCCGCAGGTACTGGCCAATATCGAGGCGCGCTATGGTCTGGACCAACCGCTGTGGAAACAGCTTTGGGACTATCTGTACAACATTGTCGTGCATTTCGATTTCGGCCCGTCCTTCAAGTTCAAGGACCGGGACGTCAATGATATCATTTCGCAAGGCTTCCCGATCTCGCTGACTTACGGGTCATTGTCATTCCTGCTGGCGAGTGTCGTAGGTATTGGCCTTGGGATCGCCGCAGCCATCCGACACAACAGCTGGATCGACTATTTTGCCGTAGGTCTGGGTATCGCTGCGCAGGCTCTGCCGAACTTCATCATGGGCCCGATCCTGATCCTGACCTTCACTTTGTGGCTGGGATGGTTGCCGGGTGGTGGCTGGAACGGCGGTCAGTGGCAATACCTGATCATGCCTGTCATCGCATTGGCCACCTCCTATATGGGGTCGATCGCGCGGATTACCCGTTCGTCGATGCTGGAAGTTCTGAACTCGAACTTCATCCGCACGGCCCGGGCCAAGGGTTTGCCTACCAGGACCGTAATCTGGCGCCATGCGTTGAAGCCCACGCTTCTGCCGGTGGTGTCCTATTTGGGGCCGGTCTTTGTCTATGTTCTGACCGGATCGGTTTTCGTCGACATCTATTTCTCGACCGGTGGTCTGGGGCAGGCTTATGTCGGCTCGGCCCTGTCGCGTGACTATGCGGTGCTGCTGGGGGTCACGATCCTGTACGGCACGCTGACAGTGATCGTGAACCTGCTGACCGACCTGGCATATGCCTGGTTCGATCCGAAAATCCGGTACTGAGGGGCACAAAATGCTAGGAAAATCACAAAAAGCCGCCCATCTGGCCGAGGACATCACCGATTTCACGGCCGTTCAGGGGCGTTCCCTTTGGCAGGATGCGCGGATGCGGTTTGTCCGCAACAAAGCCGCAATGGCGAGCGTATTCATATTGCTGATGATCGTTCTGTTCACAATCTTCGGCCCCTATTTCGCCGTTTGGAGCAATGAGGAAATCGATTGGAACGTTATGGGTGACATCCGTGGCATGGGAATGCCGTCGATCGAGACCGGGCACTTCTTTGGCGTCGACGATCTGGGGCGCGACCTTTACAGCCGGGTCATTCAGGCCACAACAACATCGTTGTTGGTGGGGCTCGTCGGGGCGGCCACCGCGTTGATTGTTGGCACCTGCTATGGCATCGCCGCCGGGTATATTGGCGGGCGCCTTGACGGCGCGATGATGCGGTTCGTCGATATCCTTCTGGCCATTCCGACGACTCTGATCATCATTCTGTTGCTTGTGGTGGCCGGTCGGTCGTTCTTTACCCTGTTCATCGCGTTGGGCGCGGTTGGTTGGTTGACCATGTCACGGATCGTCAGAGGGCAGACTCTGGCCCTGAAAAACCGCGAATTCATCGAGGCCGCGCGTGCCGCCGGTGTCAGCGAATTCACCATCATGTATCGCCATATCCTGCCCAACCTGCTGGGCGTGGTAATCGTCTATGCTTCGCTTCTGGTGCCCGAGATGATCCTGACCGAAAGCTTTATCTCGTTCCTCGGACTTGGCATCTCGGAGCCCTATACCTCGCTAGGCCGTCTGATCGCTGAAGGGGCAGGCACAATGGGGTACGGAACCCTCTGGCAGCTGATGTTCCCTCTGACATTCTATGTCGCCATTATCATCACGATGTTCTTCATCGGCGATGGGCTGCGTGACGCTCTGGACCCAAAGGATCGCTGATATGAGCTTGTTCTCTGTTAAGGACCTAAGCGTCCAGTTCGACACCCCCGATGGTGTGGTCGAGGCCGTCAAAGGCATCAGCTTTGACATTAATCCGGGCGAATGCCTTGGTATTGTGGGCGAAAGCGGGTCCGGTAAAAGCCAGACTTTCATGGCCGCGATGGGGCTGTTGCCTTCAGCGGGTCGTGCAATCGGTTCGGCCACGCTGAACGGCAAGGAAATCCTGAATCTGCCTATCAACAAGCTGAACCAGATCCGGGGCGATGACGTCGGCATGATCTTTCAGGATCCGCTGACAGCCCTGACCCCGCATCTGAGGGTCGGGCAACAAATGCGTGAGGTTCTGCAGGTTCACGAAGGGTTGCAGGGTGCGGCCGCTCGGGCGCGCTGTCTGGAGTGGTTGGACCGGGTCCGCATCCCCGAGGCGAACCGTCGTCTGGATCAATACCCGCACGAATTGTCGGGGGGCATGCGCCAGCGTGTCATGATCGCCATGTCAATGTTGTGCAACCCAAAGCTGCTGATCGCCGATGAACCGACCACGGCGCTGGATGTGACGGTCCAGGCCGACATCCTGGACTTGATGGTGCACCTGCAAAAAGACGAAGGCACTGCCATTGCGCTGATCACGCATGACATGGGCGTGGTGGCACGGATGTGTGACCGCATTCAGGTCATGCGTCTGGGTCAGTTTGTTGAGGCCGGGGACACACGCGAGATCTTCCGCGCGCCGCAGCATGAATACACCCGCACCCTGCTTGAAGCGATGCCGCGCATTGATGCCGGTGACGCGCCAAAAGCTCTGGAAGAAACCGACGCACCTTTGCTTAGGGTCGATGACGTGAAGGTGCATTTCCCGATCCACGTGTCGGGCGGGTTGTTCGGGCGCAAGGTACCGCTGAAAGCTGTGGACGGCGTCAGCTTTGACATCCGCAAGGGCGAGACGCTGGGCGTTGTGGGTGAATCCGGCTGTGGCAAATCCACACTGGCGCGGGCGGTTCTGCAGCTGATCGAACCCAGCGGTGGCAATGTCAGCTGGTTGGGCCATCCGATAGTCGGGCTAAAGCGGGCCGAGCTGAACAAGTACCGCAAGGACCTGCAGATTGTGTTCCAGGATCCGCTGGCCAGCCTCGATCCGCGAATGACCATCTCGGCCTCTATCGCCGAACCGCTGAAAACCTATCGCCCGGATCTGACAGAGCGTGAGCGCAAGAAAATGGTCGGCGAAATGATGGAGCGGGTCGGCCTGCAGGCCAACATGATCAACCGCTATCCGCACGAGCTGTCCGGTGGGCAGAACCAGCGGGTCGGGATCGCGCGGGCGATGATCAACAAGCCCAAGCTGATCATTTGTGACGAGGCGGTCTCGGCTCTGGACGTGTCGATCCAGGCCCAGATCGTAGAGCTTTTGAAAGAGCTGCAGCAGGAATTCGGGCTGTCGATGATTTTCATCAGCCACGACCTGTCCGTGGTACGGACAGTGTCAAACCGGATCATGGTACTGTATCTGGGGCGCATCGTCGAATTGGGAGATGGAGGGGTGATCTGTTCGCAGCCTCTGCACCCCTATACCAAATCGCTGATCTCGGCGGTCCCGATCCCCGATCCGGATGTGGAACGGCAACGCCAGCGCCTCAAATTACCGGGAGAGCTGCCTTCGCCGATGGACCCGAAAGCGGCGCTCAGGTTCTTGCCCAGCCGGCTATCGGCCGGTCAGAACGATTATGTTCCACAGCTCAACGAGGTCGCACCGAACCATTTCGTAGCCGAGCATGATCCGCTTGAGACAATCCTGGCGAACACATAAATCCCCTGTCCCCGAGGCCGCATGAACAGCCTTGGGGACAGGTTCGGCTTTGCACGACTTCATGACGATTCTTGGCGTATTCTTGTCAATGAATGGGCGAAGGGCCGGATTGTACAACAAAACACCGGTAAATGACGGGTTTCAAAGGCATCAAACGGCGGTTCGTTTTGACTTCCCCTACCCCGGGTGGCACCTTCCTGTCAGATTTTAGACTGCGGCCGCGATGTCATTGATTGTTCTGACTGCGCAGCCTAATAGGAAACCCCGGCCTGCCCTACGCGGTCGGGCAAGAATTGAATTTGAGAGGTAACATGGTACGCAAGGTCACCAAGGCGATTTTCCCCGTTGCGGGATTGGGCACGCGTTTTCTCCCAGCAACAAAATCCGTCCCCAAAGAGATCATGACACTGGTTGACCGTCCTTTGGTTCAATACGCAATCGACGAAGCCCGCGCCGCAGGTATTACCGAATTCATCTTTGTAACTTCGCGTGGCAAATCTGCGCTGGAAGATTACTTTGATCACAACCTCGTTCTGGAACAAGAGCTCAAGGCCAAGGGCAAGGATGACCTGCTTGAAGCGCTGAATGCAACGAATATGGAAAGCGGTGCCATCGCCTATATCCGCCAGCACAAGGCGCTTGGTCTGGGCCACGCAGTCTGGTGTGCCCGCCGTCTGATCGGCGACGAGCCATTTGCAGTAATGTTGCCTGATGACGTCATTGCTGCTGATAAACCCTGTCTGCAGCAGATGGTCGAAGCCTATGAGGAAACCGGCGGCAATATGGTCGCAACGATGGAAGTGCCAAACGAAAAAACCAGTTCCTATGGCGTTCTCGATGTAGGCGAAAACGTCGGCTCAGTGGTTCGCGCCAGAGGAATGGTTGAAAAGCCCAAGCCGGAAGAAGCCCCCTCGAACCTAGCCGTTATCGGTCGGTATATTCTGGGGCCGTCAGTGCTGTACAATCTCAACCAAAAGAAAACGGGCAGTGGCGGTGAGATTCAGCTGACCGATGCTATCGCAGAAGACATCTGTAACGGTGTGCCCGTGTTTGGCTATAAATTCGACGGCCAGCGATTTGATTGCGGTTCGAAAGCCGGGTTCCTCCAGGCAACTGTTGCCTTTGCGCTGGCCCGTAGCGATCTGCGTGATGACCTGAGCCAATATCTGAACGAGATAGTCGCCGCCGGGAAGGCCGCTCAATAGCGCCCGCAACCTTCAGCATGTCGTTTCTAAAGTGACAAAGTCCAAGAACCTTCGAGGCAAGCCGCAATGACCACCATCCATCCCATCATACTCTGCGGAGGGTCCGGCACCCGACTGTGGCCCCTGTCGCGCAAAAGTTACCCCAAGCAGTTCGTCCCTCTGATCGGTGATTCAAGCCTGCTTCAGGATTGTGCTGAACGAATGCAGGGACCCAAGGACGCGCCTTATGCCAAGCCGCTGATCCTTACCAATGATGCATTCCGTTTTGTGGTTCCGGAACAACTGGGCGCGATTGGCATAGATCCGGGCCCCATTCTGATCGAACCCGAAGGGCGCAACACAGCACCAGCGGTTCTGGCCGCCGCGTTGTATCTGGCCGCCAGCAACCCGGATGCGATCATGCTTGTCGCCCCATCGGACCATGTCATCCCGGACAAAGCTGCTTTTCATCAGGCAGTTACCGAAGGCGCGCGCGCGATTTCGGATCGTGGGGATCTCGTCACTTTCGGGATCACTCCGGACCGGCCGGAAACCGGCTATGGATATCTCAAGCTCAGCCATGCCCCAGATACGGGCAACACCGCCATTGCGCTGGACCGTTTTGTCGAAAAGCCTGATCTGCAGAATGCCCAAGCCATGATCGCCGATGGCAGCTATCTTTGGAATTCGGGGATATTTCTGTTCGCGGTCAAAGACATAATTGCTGCATTCAAAGAACATGCGTCCGCACTGCTGGACCCGGTCGGCAAGGCCGTCCGTGAGGCAAAGGCCGACCTCGGGTTTCTGCGCCTCGATCCCCAAGCCTGGGGCACGGTCGAGGATATCTCGATCGACTACGCGGTCATGGAGAAAGCCCGCAATCTGAGCGTTGTTCCTTACGCCTCTGGCTGGTCGGATGTCGGCAGCTGGTCGGCAGTTCAAGAGCTGAGCAATCCAGACGCCGATGGCGTTGCCACCACGGGCCAGGTTACCACCATTGACTGCCGGAACGTATTGGTGCGTTCAGAAACCCCCACGCAAGAAGTTGTTGCGATGGGTCTGGAAAACATGATTGCGGTCGCCATGCCCGATGCGGTTTTGGTGGCCAGCATGGACAAGGCTCAGGACGTCAAACAGGCGGTTGCGGCCCTGAAGGCCAAAGGCGCCAAACAAGCGGAATCGCTGCCGGTCGATCATCGCCCTTGGGGCTGGTTCGAAAGCCTGGTCATCGGGGATCGGTTCCAGGTCAAACGCATACACGTTCACCCCGGCGCCTCACTAAGCCTGCAATCTCATCACCACCGGTCTGAACACTGGATCGTTGTTCAGGGCACGGCAAAAGTTACGATCGACGAAGATGTGCGCCTGATCTCTGAAAACCAATCTGTCTACATCCCGCTCGGCGCCGTTCATCGGATGGAGAATCCGGGCAAGGTGCCGATGGTTCTGATCGAGGTCCAGACCGGGTCTTATCTGGGTGAGGACGACATCATCCGGTACGAGGATGTGTACGCCCGCAGCTAACCTTTAGCGGCGATTGGTAAACTTAAGGGCAGCTTCGGCTGTCCTTTTTCGTTGAATCCAGACCTTTGGCTACGCCCCATGGAATCCTCCAAACGTTAGCAAATGATTATTCGAACGTTCGGTCAGATCAGAACGGATTCATCCTGGGCACGGCAATGTAGCGCGCAATGCAATAGTCGGACCGACAGCTACAGGAGGACGCCACCCGTGTCACAAAACTCACCCAGATTGGATTTACCTTTCCTGCAACCTTCGCAGGCCCAGAAACACGTCACCCATAACGAGGCGCTGCGTGCTCTGGACCTGATTGTCCAGCTGAGCGTAGCGTCGACAAACGCCTCGGTCCCGCCTGCGGTGCCGGAACAGGGCGAGATTCACGCGCTTGGTGCCAACCCTACCGGGGATTGGGCCGCGCAGCCGGGCGCCCTTGCGGCCTGGTTGGATGACGCCTGGCACTTTGTGACCCCGGGAATCGGCTGGCGGGCCTGGGATGAACAGGCCAACCGGTTGAAGATCTGGGACGGCGCAGACTGGTCCGAACCTCAGGTCGCGACCCAAAACCTGGACGGGTTGGGTATCGCAACCGGGTATGATAGCACCAATCGGCTTTCGATCCGGTCGCCTGCGACGTTGCTCAGCCATGACGGGGCTGGTCACCGGTTGAAGATCAACAAGGCGGCGTCAGGGGATACCGCGTCGCTTTTGTTCCAGTCAAACTGGGTTGGCCATGCGGAAATGGGATTGTCTGGCAATACCGGTTTTTCCATCAAAGTCTCGGCTGATGGCGGATCCTGGACCGAGGCGCTGAGCTTTGACCCCGCCACCGGAACAGCCTTTGGCTCTGCCATTCAAAACGATGCCGAAGACATCACCCCAGGTCGCCTGATGCGGGCCGACTATGGCTACTGCCCCGGAAACCTGCTGGGCTCTGTGTCAGAAACCGCCGGGGTGCCAACCGGCGCGGTCGTCGAACGCGGATCAACCGCCATTGGCGAATACGTCCGGTTTGCGGATGGTACACAAATCTGCACGGGCGTTCTGACGCCCACCGATTGCGTGAACGCCGAAGGATCGCTGTATTCCAGCGCCGAGACCACCTGGAGCTTTCCCGCAGCCTTTGCGTCCGGAACCTCACCCTCGGTCGGTGGCAGTGGCGGCGCGACAAGCCGGTTTATAGGTTTGGGCGCGGCCACTGAAACAGAAGTGCCCTTTAAGGTTCTATCGGCATCCTCGGACACAAGCAGCCTGTCCCCAACGGTAATCGCAACCGGTCGCTGGTTCTGAGCTTTAGACCGTCCGGAGCTATGCCCAGGCGGTCATTTGGCGCGCAAATCGGTGTCTGCCTGCTCCAGAAACCACGCATAGGTCTCCCGGATACCATCTTCGAGTCCAACGCGTGCTCGCCACCCCATATCGGCCAGTCGGGACACATCCATCAACTTGCGCAGTGTCCCGTCAGGCTTGCTGACATCCTGAGTGATCTTACCAGTGAATCCGGTTGTTCCGGCCACCAGGGCCGCCAGCTCAGCGATTGAGATATCTTCGCCGCATCCCACATTGATATGGCTCAGCATCGGCTGGGTATTCGCATCGTAGATATCGCGCGGTAAGTCGAGCACAAACAAGGACGCCTCGGCCATATCATCGACATGCAAAAACTCGCGCCGCGGTTTTCCTGTGCCCCAGATCACCACTTCTTCCAGCCCGTCGCGCTGTGCCTCGTGGAATCTGCGGATCAGGGCCGGCAGGACATGGCTGTTTTCGGGGTGAAAATTGTCTCCGGGTCCGTAAAGATTGGTTGGCATAACCGACCGGTAATCGACGCCATGTTGGCGATTATAGCTTTCACACAGCTTGATCCCGGCGATCTTTGCAACGGCATAGGGTTCGTTGGTGGGTTCCAGCACGCCGGTCAGCAAAGCGTCTTCACGCATGGGCTGAGGGACAGCCCGTGGGTAAATGCACGAGCTGCCCAGTTGCAGCAAATGCTTTACCCCCGCTGCAAAAGCCTGATGGATCACGTTGCATTCAATCATCAGGTTTTCGTAAATGAAATCTGCGGGGTAGGTGTTATTTGCGTGAATCCCACCAACCTTGGCCGCGGCTAGGATCACCATATCCGGACGCTCGGTCTGCATAAAATCACGCACGGCGGGTTGGTCGGTCAGATCCAGTTCGGAATGCCTGCGCGTGATCAACTCCAGCGCTTCGCCTTCGTCCTTGCGGTTTTGCAAACGGCGCAGGATTGCGCCGCCAACCATACCACGATGCCCGGCAACATAGATCTTACGCATGAGGGCCTCCTCAGCCGTTTTCCAGGCTCATTGGCAGCTCAAACCCGTGCTCTTTCAAAAGCGCGTGACGTTTGGCCGTCTTCAGGTCTTCGGTCACCATCTCAGCGCACATTTCCTGCACGGTCAGTTCTGGTACCCAACCCAGTTTGTTCTTGGCGTTTGAGGGATCGCCCAGAAGGGTCTCGACCTCGGCCGGGCGAAAATATTGCGGGTCTATCCGCATCACGACGTCACCGGGTTTCAATCCCGGGGCTTTGTCCCCCTCGATCGAGACGACAGTCGCGGTTTCGTCAACGCCTGACCCGGTGAATTCCAGTGAAACGCCAAGCTCGGCTGCCGACCATTCAATGAACTGACGTACCGAATACTGAACCCCGGTCGCAATCACGAAATCCTCAGGATTGTCCTGCTGCAGCATCAGCCATTGCATCCGCACATAGTCCTTCGCGTGGCCCCAATCCCGCAGACTGTCGATATTGCCCATGTACAGGCAGCTTTCCAGCCCTTGCGCAATATTTGCCAAACCGCGTGTGATCTTGCGGGTAACAAAAGTTTCGCCCCGGCGCGGGCTTTCGTGGTTAAACAGGATCCCGTTACAGGCATACATGCCATAGGCCTCACGGTAATTGACCGTGATCCAGTAAGAATAAAGTTTGGCAACCGCATAAGGTGACCGTGGGTGGAACGGGGTGGTTTCGCGTTGCGGGGTCTCTTGCACCAGACCGTAGAGTTCCGAGGTCGAGGCCTGATAGAAGCGTGTCTTTTTCTCGAGCCCGAGAAAACGTATCGCTTCCAGCAAACGCAAAGTACCAATGGCATCCACATCCGCAGTGTATTCCGGGGATTCAAAACTGACGGCCACATGGGACTGTGCGCCAAGGTTATAGACCTCGTCCGGCTGCACTTCGCGAATGATTCGCGTCAGGTTAGACGTATCGCTCAGATCACCATAGTGCAGGTGCAGTTTGGGATTGGGAACGTGTGGGTCTTGATAGATGTGGTCGATGCGTTGCGTGTTGAATGAGGACGCGCGGCGCTTAATGCCGTGAACTTCATAACCTTTTTCCAACAAAAACTCGGCTAGATACGATCCGTCTTGTCCGGTAATCCCGGTGATTAATGCCGTTTTTGTCATAGTTCCGCCCTACGAAAACAAATGTGTATGATTGCCGACCCAAAAACAGCAAGAATCCCCGGAATGCAACCCAAGCACGCTGACAGGCATTGAAACCGGCGGAACTTTCTTCGAATGTGTGCGCGCCAAAGGCGGTATTTGTTAAGAAGGGTATTTTAGTATGCGTATTGCGATGATCGGAACCGGCTATGTAGGTTTGGTGTCCGGGGTATGTTTTTCAGATTTCGGCCATGATGTCATTTGCGTCGACAAGGCCGAACAGAAAATTGAGATGCTGCAGGCTGGCGAAGTCCCGATATATGAGCCCGGGCTTGACGTCCTGATGGCCAAAAACGTAGCCGCTGGTCGGCTCAGCTTTTCCACGGACCTGGCCGCAGCAGTGGATGGTGCGGATGCTGTTTTTATTGCCGTGGGCACGCCCACACGTCGCGGGGACGGTCACGCCGATCTGACTTATGTGATGGCCGCCGCAGAAGAAATTGCGCATGCGATTACGGGCTACACTGTGGTGGTAACCAAATCGACCGTTCCAGTTGGCACCAATCGCAAGGTGCATCAGGTCATTTCTGCCGCCAACCCGAAGGCCGAATTCGACGTCGCCTCGAACCCTGAATTCCTGCGCGAAGGGGCCGCCATTGATGATTTCATGCGCCCGGATCGTGTGGTTGTCGGCGTTGAATCAGACCGCGCCGCCGATGTAATGGCGGAAATATACCGCCCGCTTTACCTGCGGGACTTCCCGATCCTGACCACCGATCTGGAAAGCGCAGAGATGATCAAATACGCCGCTAACGCGTTTCTTGCGACCAAGATCACCTTTATAAATGAGATCGCAGGCCTGTGCGAACGTGTTGGCGGCGACGTGAAAGAGGTCGCCCGAGGCATCGGTCTGGATGGGCGCATTGGCAATAAATTCCTACATGCAGGTCCGGGATATGGCGGATCGTGCTTTCCAAAAGACACCGCCGCTCTGGCCCGGATCGGTCAGGAACATGCCCACCCGATGCAGATCACCGAAACCGTCATCCGGGTGAATGACGAGGTCAAGAAACGGATGATCCAGAAAATCCGAGATGTCTGCGACGACAGTTTCAATGGAAAAACGATCGCTGTTCTGGGCGTGACCTTCAAACCCAATACCGACGATATGCGTGATGCGCCCTCGTTAACTATCGTGCCTGCACTGATCGGTGGTGGGGCAACGGTGCGGGTTGTCGACCCTCAGGGGCGTTCCGAAGGTGAGGCCCTGCTGCCCGGCGTCGAATGGTGCGAAGACCCCTATGCTGCTGCTGCTGATGCGGATGTCGTTGTGCTGTTGACCGAATGGAACGAGTTCCGTGCGCTCAATCTGAGCGAACTAGCTGGCACGATGAAATCCCCCCGAATGGTCGATCTGCGCAATATCTATTCCGAACCCGCCGTCAAGAAATCCGGCTTCGATAGTTACGTCGGTATTGGGCGCTGATCTTCGGATCAAGTTTGGATGGCCGATTCAAAACAACCGGCCATCCGTCATTCATTTTGTCAAAACGCCGCCAGATCCCTGAGGAACAGCGCGATACCCGGGAAGTAGATCAGCATAGCCGTCATCAGCGCCAGGATCGCGAAGAACGGCAAAGTGCCCCGGATCACCTCAAGATAAGGTCTGTTGAAAATCGCGATTGCGGTGAAGATATCGCAGCCAAACGGCGGTGTTGCTGATCCGATGGCCATCTGCAGCGTCACCATAACCCCGACAAGAACCGGATCAATCCCCGAGGCATCCACGATCGGAACGAAGATTGGCGTAAGGATGACAAGCACGACCAGCGAGTCGACGAACATACATCCCACGAAGAAGCACAGCGCGATGATGAACAGGATGTATTCCTGCGACGCGCCTTCCAGGTTCAGCGGCTCTAACAAGCCCTGTGGGATCTGTTCGAAGGAAATATACCAGGAAAACGCCTGACCGATCCCGACAAGGATGAACACAACCGCCGTAATCAATCCTGTGCTGAGAGCGGAATCCAAAACGTCGTTGAGTTTCAGTTCCCGATAAATCACGCATTCGACGATCAGCGCATAAAGCACCGAAAACGAGGCTGCTTCGGTCGGGGTCACTGCGCCGGTGTAGATACCGCCGACGATCAGGACCGGGAAACCAAGCGGCAGTATGGCCTTGCGAAACGCTGCGCGGCGCTCGGCCCCGGATTTCTTTGGCACCCGCGCGATCAGATCGCCCTGCAGGACGCTGTAGAAATAGCAATAGAGCGAAAACATCAGCGCCAGAACAACGCCCGGACCAATTCCTGCAATGAACAGTTCGCCCACGCTGGTATTGGCCAACGTGCCATATAGGATCATCCCGATGCTTGGAGGGATAAGGAAGGCGATGTCGCTTGCGTTGATGATCAACGCCATAACAAAACTGTCCTTGTAACCGGCCTTCAGCAGCTTCGGCCGCATGATCTGACCAATCGAAACCACGGTCGCCTGAGTCGAACCCGAAACCGAGCCGAACAATGTGCAACTGATGCAGGCCGTGATCGGCAATCCGGCCCGGCGGTGACCGACAAAGGCTTCGATCAACCCCAGCAGATTGTTGGCCGTATGACCTCTCGCCATGATATCGGCGGCGAATATGAACATCGGCACAGCGATCAGCGCGTTTGGCGAAATGCCAGTGACCATCTGCTGGATGATGACGCCAGTATCGCTTTGCGAGAAATGAACAAGGCCAATCAGCGTGGCAACCGCTAGCGGAACAACCATCGGGTAGCTGAGGAACAGCAGAACCACCATCGCCACGACCAGAGCAAAGGTGATGACATAGATATCCAGCTCACCAGCTATGACATCGCCAAGGAAATCAAGGAATCCGGGCATCTCAGACTCCTAAATCCACTGCGTCATTGTCCTCGACCTCGTACGAGTGCCAGATGCCGACATGAGTGACATTCATGATGAATGCGATCAGATATTGCAGGCTGGCCATAAACAGGCCGACCGGGATCACCGAGTAGATGATATAGACCGGAAACTGCAGCGCCGGGCTCAGACGGTTCAGCTCTTTGATCTCAAGCACGTAGAACACTGACTTATAGGCCAAAAAGGCCAGCAGCATGCTGGTCGTGATCGAAATCAGCGTCAGGATCACTTTCTTGGACCGGCGGGACAGCGTGTCATAAACCGCCGTCATCCGAATGTTCCGACCTTTCCGAACCGCATAGGCAAATCCAAAAAAGGTCACGCTGACAATCAGAAACTGGTTCAGCTCTTCCGAGAAGAACAGGCTTTTGCCAAAGGCGTAGCGGCCAATGGCGTTAGCGGTCGAATTCACCATCATCAACAATATGGCCAGAATGATAACGAATTTCTCGATGAACTCGGTGCCCCTACTCAGGGCGACCAATGCGCTTTTCATGATTTTCCCTCCCTCGGCCCGCCAGTCAGCGTTCCGTAAATGAAAGACGCGACGCCTGAATTAGACGCCGCGCCTTTCAGTGATGTCAGCTCTTATTGCGACGCATCGCTCACCTCGTTAAGCAGGCCGTCGAGGATCTTCTGGGCTTGCGCGCGGGCCGCAGGTTTCTCGGCGTCGTCATAGGCGTTTTCGACCACATCGAAGAATGTTTCATGCAATGTGGCGCTTTGGGCTTCAAAGACAGCGCGCTCGTCCTCGGTCAGGACAATGACCTGCAGATCGGGGCGCTCTGCCTTGATCTTGTCCATGTTTTCCAGATTGATCTTGATCTGATAATCATGCGCAGCCTGCTCGCCCTCGGCGATGGCGTTCTTGACCATCTCTTGCTGATCCGCGGGCAGACCGTTGAACCATTCACTGTTGGTGGAAACGGTGCCGACGTAAGGAAGCTGGCCCGGGAAGATCAGGTAATCCTGAACCTCATGCCACTTGGCGTTGTAGATGAAATAGATCGGGTTCACCATGCCATCGACGGTCTTCAACTGCAGCGCGCCATAGACCTCGCCCCAGGACAAAGGAGTCGGGTTAGCGCCAAACGCCTTGAAGGTTTCCACCGGAATGGTCGAGGTGAAGGTACGGATTTTCTGGCCTTCAAAATCCGCCGGGCTGCGGATCGCCTTGTTGGCGCCCCAGGCCATGTCGCCTTCCGAGATCATAGTGAGCAGCTTGAGGTTCACCTTCTCGAATTTCTCGCTGAGGTCTTCGTAGATGGTCGGGCTGGTGGTCAGAACCTCGCGGATCACGTCGATATCACCGCCCAGAACATAGGGAAGATCAAGAACCTGCGCCTCGGGCACATAAGACCCCAGGTGACCGGTGCCCACCGATACGAACTGGACCGTACCCTTAGATGTCAGCTCGACAATATCGTTCTCGGTACCCAACTGACCGTAGTAGTAGATACGCACTTTGATGTCGCCATCGGACTGCTCTTTGACACTTTCGGCGAAGGCCTGTGCAAAGATATCCTGTACGTCGCCTTTGTCCTCTTCCGAGGCGAATTTCCAGGTGTCCGCAAAGGCAGCAGTCGACAGACCTGCCGCGAAAACCGCCGAGGTAATCAGCTTGCTAAAGATGGATGTCATTCTGTTAGTCCTTTCTTGCCCGCTCATGCGAGCCCTTCTGAGATGATGACAAGAGGACGTATTTCCTGCGTCCTCGCCTGTTGGTTGGTTCTCTTGCACAGGGCGCCGTAACCGGCCGCGCCTGACGGCGTGGTCGCGATTCCAAGTGCTGTGACAGCTTCTGCGGCTGCCTGGCCTTCTTCTTCGGAAAGGGTTTCGTAGCTCACGCCGCAGCGCTCGAGCACATCCCAGGCCACGATCGACGGTGCCTTGCAGTCAAGCCGACCCATATTCGAATCCGGCCCATCGCTGCGGGTGGCCCGTCCGGCCAAGTGACTGGCCCGCAAACAGGACGCAGCGCCGGGTTCGACAACAATCAGTTCAGGCTGTTCCGCCCAGTTCAGACGGATCATATGCGACATTGCGGCGGCCAATCCACCGACACCGGCCTGCAGATAGACATGCGTAGGCCACTGCCCCGAGGCTTCAAACTGCTGACGCAACTCTTCGGCGATGACGCAATAGCCCTCCATCACCAGTTTCGGAATCTCGGTGTAACCAGGCCAGGTTCCGTCGGCCAAAAGCGTGGCACCGGTGGTTTTGGCGTCAGCAATAGCGGCGGCGACGCTTTCGTCATAAACATCGCCCGAACGGACAACCTCAACACCGAAGGTTCTAAGACGGTCGCCGAACCCTTGCGGTACGGTCTGCGCCAAATGAATTCGCGCCTTTGCACCCATCGCCCGCGCCCCAGCCGCAACGCCCATTCCGTGGTTGCCTGCACTTGCGCAGACGAATGTGTGGCCAGATGCGAATTCTCGAAAATCGGCATCCTTCATCCGCGTGAGGGAGAGCGTTTCACCGGTATTCTCGTGCCATGCATCCTCGAGAAGGCGTGCAACCGCATAGGGTGCCCCCAAAGCTTTGAAGGCGCCAAGCCCCATACGCTCTGTCTCGTTCTTGGCCAGAATGCTCTGACCATCCGGCCCCGTGATTTCAATCAGCGGCGATACAGCATAGATCTCTTGCCCCTGAAAAAACTCCTGCGCACGGACGAAATCCGGGGCGAAGCTTAGGTCGTCCGTCGCTGTCATGTATTTTTCATCCGCTTTTTCCATGTGCAGAGATTGTGCATGACCGACCTATTTCTATTTATCGTATTTGACCCTAATCTCGATAATATGTTTCAAACCTGCCTCTTCCATCGCGAGGATTTTTCATGAACCAACAACTTGATGATGCAGACACGATAATCCTCAGAACCCTGCAAAGGGATTGTCGAATCGGGCTGGAACAGCTGGCGCAAGAATGCAGTCTTTCAGTTCCCTCGGTGCAGCGGCGGCTCAAGCGGTTGCGAGATTCCGGGCTGATCCTGAAAGAGGTCGCGGTGCTCAACCCGTCGCGCTTTGACTATAAGATGACCTTCATTGTTCTGGTCGAACTTGACCGAGAATCGCTTCAGCAACTCGATCTGTTCCGAAAACGCGCCAGGAACGAGCCGCAAGTTCAGCAATGCTATTATGTGACCGGTGATGCCGACTTTGTTCTTATCTGCGTCGCGCAGGACATGGAGGATTTCGAGGACCTGACCCATCGCTTGTTTTTCGATAACTCGAATGTCCGCAGATTTCGCACATCCGTCGCGATGGACCGTACAAAGATTGGTCTGGAACTTCCGATCTGAACTTGGCGCTTTTGTGCAATTTTTTCTGCTTTAGGGTCGGAAATTTGATGCGAAACACGCAGCCCTATCCTGTAGAACCGATGCAACTCACACGCGGATGAAGAAATGAGCGATTTAGAAAACCGTATGATCGCGCTTCGGCGGGATTTGCACAGGCACCCGGAACTGGGCTTTCAAGAGGCGCGGACCAAGTCGGTTGTCGCTGAACGGCTGCGCGCCCTTGGGATCGAAGTGCACGAAGGCGCAGGCGTTGTCGGTGTGCTTCGATCCGGCGTTGGCAACAAAGCCATTGGCCTGCGTGCTGACTTGGATGCGCTTCCAATCACCGAAACCTCGTCCCATGACTATGTCTCGACCTCACCCGGTGTGATGCATGCTTGTGGCCACGATGGACATACAACCATGCTGCTTGGGGCGGCAGAGCGTCTGGCGAAAGAACCTACCTTTGACGGTACGGTTGTTTTTCTATTCCAGCCAAACGAAGAGCACGGCCTGGGCGCGCGCGCGATGATCGACGACGGTGTGCTAGAGCAATTTCCGGTCGAAGAAATCTATGCAATCCACAATTTGCCAGGCGCTCCAACCGGTCAGATTTCGACCCGCGCCGGTATTATCTGTAACAGTGAAACCCTGTTCGAGATCACGGTTAAAGGCCAGGGCGGTCATGCCTCGATGCCACAAACCGGCGTTGATGCAATTACCGTAGGGTCCGAGATTGTGGTGGCATTGCAGACCGTGGTGGCACGAAAGCTTGCGCCCGCCTCTGGCGCGGTAGTGTCCGTGACCGAATTCCTGACGGACGGCCAGCGAAACGTCTTGCCGGGCAACGCCACTCTCAAAGGAGATTTTCGCGCCAGATCGCCCGAGGACCGCAACGCCATCGAAGGTTTCATGCGCCAGATCACCGAAGGGATAGCGGCAGCACATGGCATTCAAGCATCGGTCAGCTTTGATACGCAGTTCGTTGAGACCATCAACGCTGCCACCCCGGCCCTTGCGGTATATCGCGCAGCCGAAGCCGCCGGTTGTGACCTGATCAAAGATCGGGCACCGATGAGTTTTTCTGAGGATTTTGCCCAGTTTTCGGCCGCCGTGCCAGGATGTTTCCTGTTGCTGGGCAATGGCGAGACCGGGCCGCATGGCCAACCGCTCCATGCTTCTGACTATGATTTCAATGATGAACTGCTGCCGATCGGAGCTGAATTCTGGGCCCGATTGGTTCAGGACCGGTTGCCCCTGCGAAAGGATCAAAAGTCATGAACGCCCCACGACGTGGTTTTGACCAACAAGAATTCGCAACGCGTACCGCAGCGGCCCAGACAAAGATGGCCGAAACCGGTATGGCGGGCATATTGCTGACAACTGAACCGGATGTGCGCTATTTCAGCGGGTTCCACACGCTGTTTTGGCAAAGCCCGACCCGCCCATGGTTCCTGTTCATCCCGGCAACCGGCAAGCCCATCGCAATCATCCCTGAGATCGGCGCAGACCTTATGCGGCGAACCTGGGTCACCGATATCCGTACCTGGGGCGCACCTGCACCAAAGGATGACGGTATCGGGCTGTTGACCGAACTGCTGGCGCCGCTTGCCAGCCGCGGCGAGACTGTTGGCCTGATGAAGGGCCACGAAACCCATTTACGGATGCCCCTTGGCGATTATGAGCGGCTGATCTCGGGCCTGAATGGGCTAAAGATCACTGACGCGACCGAGATCGTCCGAGGCTTGCGAATGGTGAAATCCGATGCCGAGATCGAAAAACTCACCTATATCTGCGCCATCGGGTCGCGCACATTTGAGCGGGTGCCCGAAATCGCCCGCGAAGGGCAGCCGCTTGAGGATGTTTTCCGCTCCTTTCGGCGCGAAGGGCTGGCGCAGGGTGCCGATGATGTTCCGTATTTGGTCGGCGGTGCGGATACGGGTGGCTATCACGACGTCATCTCGCCCCCGTCGCGCCGCCCGCTAGCGCGCGGCGATGTGCTGATGCTCGACACGGGGGCCAACTGGGACGGGTATTTTTGCGACTTCGATCGTAATTGGGCCATTGGCCGCGCCGATGACGCCTCACGCCGTGCATATGATGTTCTTTGGCGCGCGACTGAGGCCGGGATCGCCGCAGCTCGCCCCGGAGCGACTTGCCGAGAATTGTTTCAAGCGATGCAGAAGGTGATCGCTGAGCTCGACGATCAGGGTGGT
Organism: Ruegeria sp. CDSC045; assembly: GCF_059610725.1. Lineage (NCBI taxonomy): Bacteria > Pseudomonadati > Pseudomonadota > Alphaproteobacteria > Rhodobacterales > Roseobacteraceae > Ruegeria > Ruegeria sp. CDSC045. Next base: position 189,184 of record NZ_JBXWOE010000005.1, on the reverse strand, counting down.
GACGTCGGCAGGCTGGGTCATGGGCTTGGCATGCAGCTGACCGAATGGCCCTCGCACACCAGTTGGGATACAACTGAGATCACCGAAAATATGGTACTGACCCTTGAACCATCGCTTGGCTATGGCGACGGTCGGGTCATGGTGCACGAAGAGAACATCGTCATACGTGCAAGTGGGGCAGAGCTTTTGACCAAACGCGCCGCGCCCGAACTACCAATCATCTGAGGCCAATCATGAAGCTTGATTTCGAAACAGACGAAGGCATTGGCACCCGCGCCAATCTAGGTGTGATTGTTCTTGAGACTGACGAGACGTTAGAGAACGAATTCTCTCGGATCATGCGCCTAGCTGGTGTCGCGCTCTATCACAGCCGGATTCCGATGGTGCCCGAAATCCGACCCGACACACTGGCGCGGATGGAACAGGACCTGCCTGCGACGGCACGGCTTTTTCCACCATCGCTCAGCTTTGATGCAATCGGATTTGGCTGTACCTCGGCCTCGACCGTGATCGGGTCCGAGAATGTGGCCAAGGTGATAAAGACGGTCTGCCCGGATGCACGTGTGACAGATCCGTTGGCGGCAATCATCGCTGCCGGTCAGCATTTAGGAGCCCGACGATTGGGCTTCGTCACCCCCTATATTCCCGAAGTTTCCGCTGGGATGCGCACAAAGCTGGAACAGGCCGGTTTCGAAATCGCAGGATTCGGGTCGTTCGAGGAAGGAAATGATCGCGTTGTTGCGCGGATCACAGAAGGGTCGATCCTTGACGCTATTGAAAAGGTCGCGGCTCAAGCGCCCTGCGATGCTGTCATTGTCTCTTGCACGAACCTGCGATGCCTTGACGTCATTGTTCAGGCAGAAGAAAAGATCGGGATTCCAGTCATTTCCAGTAATCAGGCGCTTGCCTGGCATATGCTTCGATTGGCCGGCATTGAGGACCTCAACCCTCAGTTCGGACGGCTCTTTGGATAGGGCGAGAAGGGTGTCCGCCTAGGGCGCTTTCGTTCAAGCAGGCGATTTGAGGCCAAGCGTTGCCAGAGTTGCAGCCATTGTCTGGCCCCAACGGTCCTGCAATGCGCTGTTTGTGTTGCGACGCAGGCCCATTGATTTCAACAGCTCGAACCGTTTCGGGTCATCGCCGCCGAAGGACACCGCAACCCGAGGCCACCAGTAAGTGACCGAGTGCTGCATGTCGTCCGCCGCACCGTTCTCGATCAGTTTGACCGCCCCTTCCAACGCCAGCTCGCCATGATGCGCCTCGACCGGGGCGATGGATCGGAAGGCTTCGGCCAGAGGCTGATACGAGATGGTGGAATACTCGGCCAGTTGTTCGGCCACCGCGCGGCTCATCAGCAGGTTCATGACCACAGCGTCTGTCCAGCCGGACAGCGGATAGTTGAACACCGCCAGACGCATGTCATGCTCGGACCGGGTGGCCCCGATATCCGCATCCCGCGACAAGCGCATGGTCCAAGGATGGTGATTGGCATAGCGTTCGGTATCTGCGCCAAATTCGCCCATGATGCTGAGAACACAATTTGCGTGATCTGACTTTTCCAGCACGATCTTTGCGGCGGCGATCCGTTCTTTGATCCCCGGCCCCTGATTGATGATGTCGGCAAACCCGGCAGCCCCGGCCAGTTCACTGTCGACAAATGTCGCCATCAGCTTCATCAGCTCGGCCCGATAGCGAGGTGGCACATTCGATGGGTTTGTCAGAACACCGCCTGCGGCCAGATAGCTGTCGAGTGTCATTGAATCGGACATATCTGCCCCCTTTCTACCGGTCGTAATCCACGACCACGCGGTCTGTTACCGGATAGGCCTGGCAGCTTAGCACATAGCCTTTTTCCACTTCGTAGTCTTCCAGCGCGTGATTGGCGAGCATCTCGACCTCACCCTCAAGCACCTTGCAGCGGCAGGTCGAACAGACCCCCGCCTTGCAGGCAAACGGGGCATCCATAGCGTTTGCCAGGGCGGCCTCAAGAATGGACTGGTCCTTGGGTATGGTCACGGTCTGGGTGGATCCGTCCAGCGTGATCGACGCGCTGCTTTGGTTGCCTTGCGTGGCTGCGTCCGCCGAGACCGGCTTGGCCCTGGCCCGCCCGGGCTGGGCGCTGGCGAACAGCTCGAACTTGATCTGGCCGTCATCCAGACCGTGCTCGCGCAGCGCCGCAGCAATGCCCAGCATCATCGGTTCCGGGCCGCAGATGAACGCGGTGTCAACATGGTCGATATCGACCCAATGTTTGAACAGCTGCGCGCATTTTTCCTGGGTCACCAGACCTGTGAACAGCTCGATCTCCTGTGAATCCGTCTCAAGAATGTGGATCACGTTGAGGCGGCCCATATAGAGGTTCTTGAGGTCTTCGAGATCCTCGCGGAACATGATCGTGTTGATACCCTTGTTGGCATAGATCAGGGTAAAGCGCGATTGCGGTTCCCGCGCGAGGGTCGTCTTGAGGATCGACAGCACCGGAGTAATCCCCGAGCCCCCTGCAAAGCCCAGATATTGCTTTTCCGCACCCGCATCTATCGGAGTATGAAAGCTGCCCATCGGCGGCATGGCCTCGACGATGTCGCCGACATTCAGTTCAGAATTCGCCCATCCGGAAAAGGCGCCGCCTTCAACGCGTTTGATGCCAACCTGCAGCACGCCTTCATCCTTGCCCGCGCAGATCGAGTAGGACCGGCGCAGTTCTTCGCCCTCAAATTCGCGACGAAATGTCAGATATTGACCGGCGGTGAAATCGAACTGATCTGCAGCGCCGTTCACAGGTTCCAGTGTCACCACTACCGCATCGCGAATGGTTTTGTGGATATCTGTGACTTTCAGGTCGTGGAAACGTGCCATCCGGTGGTCCTCCTCAGATGCACTTGAAATAGTCAAATGGTTCCAGGCAGTCGGTGCATCGCCAATGCGCCTTGCAAGGGGTCGAACCGAACTGGCTGACCTTCTCGACCGCTTTGCTGCCGCAGCGTGGACAGCGATCCGGGCCGCCCGCCGGTTGTGGTGGGGCAATGCCATAGTCTTCCAGCCGTGCCCGGCCCTTTTCGCTGAGCCAGTCGGTGGTCCAGGCCGGGGCGATGCTGGTTTCAATCTGCACGTCACTGATCCCGCGATCGTGCAAGGCGGTTTCGATATCCAGGCTGATAATGGATGTTGCCGGACAGCCGGAATAGGTTGGAGTGACCGTCACCTTCAACGTCTCGTCCTGCCACTGCACGTCGCGCACAATGCCAAGATCGACCACTGAAATCACCGGAATTTCAGGGTCAGGAACAGCATCCAGCCATTCCCAGATTTGTTTGGTCGATGCCCGATCCATCGGCGTTACCAGCTTGCTTCGGGATAGGCGCGTTGCAGCCACTGCATCTGTGTCAACAGATGACCCAGATGTTCCGTATGCATCCGCCCGTCACGCCCACCTTTATGGGCAAACGCGCCTTCCGGGATCGTCAAGGTCGCCTCGGACAGGATCCGCTGCACCAAAGCGTCAAACTCCGCGCGCAGATCCGCGGGGTTCGGCGCAATGCCCGCCGCGACCATCTCGGCGTCAACTTCGTCGCTGGTGAACATCTCACCGACATACGGCCACAGGTAGTCCAGAGCCGACTGCATCCGGGCGTGGCTTTCCGCTGTTCCGTCCCCCAGACCAACCACCGTGTCACCCGAGCGTTCCAGGTGATATGCCACCTCTTTGCTGGTTTTCGCGGCAATGGCCGCGACACGGTCATCCGTAGAGTTGAGCAAGCGTCCCAGCATGATGGAATGCCATGCATCGAACAGGAACTGTCGCATCAATGTGCGACCGAAATCCCCGTTGGGAACCTCAACCAGCAGCACGTTCCGGAAATCCCAGGCGTCGCGCAGAAAGGCCAGATCGTCGGCAGTTTTGCCGCCTTGGATTTCCCCCGCCAGACCCAACCACATCTGAGTCTGCCCGATCAGGTCCAAGGCCGTGTTGGCCAGCGCGATATCCTCTTCCAGCACCGGCGCATGGCCGCACCATTCACTGACGCGATGGCCAAGGATCAGATCGTTGTCGCCCATCCGCAGAAGGAATTGCACAAATGCCGCGTCCCGGTCCATCACATGGCCCCCACTTCATCGGGGATGTCGAAAAAGGTCGGGTGACGATAGACCTTGCTTTCGCTGGGCTCGTATAATGGGCCCTTGTCGCTGGGCGAGGAGGCCGAGATATTATTCGCCTCGACCACCCAGATCGACACACCTTCATTGCGGCGGGTATAGACATCGCGCGCGTTCTTGATGGCCATCTCCGCGTCAGGGGCATGCAACGAGCCGACGTGACGGTGGCTCATACCATGCTGACCGCGGATAAAGACTTCCCACAGGGGCCATTCGTTTTTCATCGGGTTTCCTCCTCAGGGTCGACTTATTCGGCAGCCACTGTGCCAGAGCGTTTCTTTTCGGCATGGGCCATCAGCCCGTCGCGCACCCATTTGCCGTCGTCCCAGGCTTGGTTTCGGGCGGCCAGCCGGTCGGTGTTGCAGGGGCCATTGCCACTGATGACATCGAAGAACTCGGACCAGTCAGGTTCTGAGAAATCATAATGGCCGCGATCGTCGTTCCAATTCAGCTTTGGGTCAGGGATGGTCAGGCCCAGATACTCGGCCTGTGGCACAGTCTGATCGACGAATTTCTGACGCAGCTCGTCATTGGTGTTCATCTTGATCTTCCATTTCATCGACTGCGTCGAATGCACCGAGTCCTTGTCGGACGGTCCAAACATCATCAGCGATGGGTACCAAAAGCGGTTCAAAGCGTCCTGCGCCATTCGTTTCTGTTCCGGCGTGCCTTCGGCCATCTTGCGGATGGCGTCATAGCCCTGACGCTGATGAAAGCTCTCTTCTTTGCAGATGCGGATCATGGCGCGTGAATAGGGACCGTAAGACGTGCGCTGCAACGGCACCTGGTTCATGATCGCGGCGCCATCCACCAGCCAGCCAACGGCACCAACATCAGCCCAGTTCAGGGTGGGATAGTTGAAGATGGACGAGTATTTCATGCGCCCGTCCAGCAGCATTTCGGTGATCTCATCCCGGCTGACACCCAGTGTTTCGGCGGCGCAGTAAAGGTACAGACCATGCCCGGCCTCGTCCTGAACTTTTGCCAACAGGATCGCCTTGCGTTCCAGTGTGGGTGCCCGCGTGATCCAGTTCGCCTCGGGCAGTTGCCCAACGATTTCGGAATGGGCGTGCTGGCCGATCTGGCGGATCAGCGTCTTGCGATAGCCTTCGGGCATCCAATCCTTAGGTTCGATCTTTTCGTCAGCGTCTATGCGCGCCTGAAAGGCAGCAAGCTTTGCAGGATCTTCCTGTGTCGCCTCGGACTTAACCATCTGAGCATACATGTCCCGTCATCTCCCCTATACGCGTTCAAGAATAAGCGCTGCGCCCTGTCCGACGCCGACACACATGGTGCACAGCGCGTATCGCCCGCCCGTGCGCCGCAACTGATAGGCCGCGGTCATAACCAACCTTGCGCCGGACATGCCCAACGGGTGGCCAAGGGCAATCGCGCCCCCATTCGGGTTCACCTGTGGCGCGTCGTCTGGCAGGCCCAGTTCGCGCAGTGTCGCCAGACCCTGGGACGCGAAGGCCTCATTCAACTCTATCACGTCCATTTGCTCGATGCTCAGCCCGGCGCGGGCCAAAACTTTGCGGCTGGCCGGAACCGGGCCAATGCCCATGACACGCGGCTCAACCCCGGCGACAGACATGCCCACGACCCGGGCCATCGGGGTCAGGCCGTTCTTTGACGCTGCCGCCTCATTGGCCATCAAAATGGCTGCAGCGCCATCATTGACGCCCGAGGCGTTGCCAGCGGTCACCGTCTTGTCCGACCCGTTGACACCTTTGAGACCAGACAGTTTGTCCACGGTCACATCCGAGCGCGGATGTTCATCCGTATCGACAATGATCGGATCGCCCTTGCGTTGCGGGATCGTGACCGGGGTGATTTCATCCCGGAACAGACCTGCCTCGTGCGCGGCGGCCCATCGGGCCTGACTGCGCGCCGCAAAAGCATCTTGGTCATCGCGGCTGATACCAAAGTCTTCGGCCACATTGTCGGCCGTTTGCGGCATCGAGTCGATGCCATAGGCCTGTTTCATCTTCGGGTTCACAAAGCGCCAGCCGATCGTCGTATCATAGACCGCATTGCTGCGGGTAAAGGCCGAGGTCGCCTTGGGCATCACAAAGGGCGCCCGCGACATGCTTTCGACGCCGCCGGCCACAGCCAGATCATAATCGCCCGCCTTGATGCCCCGCGCCGCCATTCCAACCGCATCCATTCCACTGGCGCACAATCGGTTCACTGTTGTTCCGGGCACATCAACCGGCAATCCAGCCAACAAGGCCGCCATCCGCGCCACATTGCGGTTGCTTTCACCCGCCTGGTTGGCATCGCCATAGATCACATCATCAACGCTGGCCCAATCAACCTGCGGGTTGCACTCTTTCAGGGCGGCCAATGGAATCGCGGCCAGATCATCTGTCCTGACTGACGACAAAGCCCCCCCATATCGCCCAATCGGAGTGCGCGTCGCGTCGCAAATGAATGCGTCCATCACTTAGTTCTCCTGTAGGTGCTGATCCGTATCATTGACCGCATGGTCGGTTTTTAGGGCGTCCATCGATTCGAGGCAAGCTTTATGTTACGAATTCTTTTTACTTTTTAGCTTTTCTGTAACATTAAGCGAGAGAGAAACGCCCGCATTGATCGCCGAATGACCAGCATCGGGCGGATCAGATAGGTGACGCTAAAGAAAACCTAGCTGTCCAGCTCGGCTTCCAAGGATGTTAAATCCGGGCGCGGCAGTTTTTCCAACAACTGAGATACAGCCGCCCGGCATGTAGCGCCTTTCCAGTCAGCGGGCAGAAACGCTGCAGGAAAGGCGGGATGGCGCAGAACAATACGACGCCAATTATGCACGATCAGGACACGCAGAATGGCCGCCTTCATCGGGTCGCCCGCCCCCTCGGGCGGCATCTCTTGGTCGATGATCTGTGTCGATCTCAAGAACTGATCATAGGCGGTTTTCAACGCCTCTGGCCCGCAGAGATCCCGAAGCCAGCCAGGAACAGAGATAGCGCTGCTTTCCACGCCCATCAGCTCTTCAAGACCCGCCGGAACCTGACCCGGAGCCATCGACGTTGCGGGATTGAGAGAGATGTAGTCCCCAGTCAGCATCAGGTCAGCCAATTCCTTACGCGATGAGTCCGAATTGCTGGCGATAAGTACATGCCAGAGGCCGGGTTCCGGCGTTTCCTTGGCATAGATACGCGGTGCGGCGGTCACACTCTGATGACGGCCAAACGCGGTCAGGCGGTGAAAGCTGCTGCGCCCTTTGCGGGTGCTTTCGATCCAGCCATCCTTGCGCAGCCGATGCAGGGCAACACGCGTGGCTTCGGCCTTGATCCCGGCAAGGCTGGTCAGTGCGGTGATCACCGCACCACTTATTTGATCTGTTTCTTCCTGCGCCAGATCACCGAATATCGTCACCAGCACGGACCACACTCGTTGCGTACCCTCAGAGGTCAGATGGCTAACGCAGGTTTCAAACCAATCGGGGGCTGAATCTTTCATACGGCAAGTATAATCGGGCCAGATCGAATTACCATCCGGCCCAAGAATCTTAGTAGGCCACCATGGTCAGCAGCTCATATTCGGCCACAGGCTCATCATCTTGTTGGGTCAGGGTGACATGCCAGCGCACCTCGCCATATTCATCATTGCGGCGGGTTTTCTTTTTGACTGTCAGGCGCACCTTGATGCTGTCGCCTGCCTCTACCGGTTTCATAAAGCGCAGGTTATCGAGCCCAGTATTGGCCAGGACCGGCCCTTCGTTCGGTTCCACAAAAAGACCCGCCGCGAAAGACAGCAAAAGATATCCATGTGCGACCCGGCCCGGAAAGAACGGGTTACGCTCAGCCGCGGCCTGATCCATGTGAGCATAGAAGGTGTCGCCGGTGAATTCGGCGAAGTGTTCAATGTCTTCCATGGTCACGGTCCGCGGTGCGGTGTGGATCGTCTCACCAATGGCCAGATCGTGATAGCGGCGTGTAAATGGATGGGCTGGCGTATTGACCTCCTCGGCGGCACCCGGCACCCATTTCTCGCCAATAGCTGTCAATATGTCCGGCGATCCTTGAATCGCCGTACGTTGCATATAATGCATCACACCGCGCACACCGCCCATTTCCTCGCCGCCGCCAGCACGGCCGGGACCGCCATGGACCATATGCGGCAAAGGAGAGCCATGGCCTGTGGATTCTTTCATCGAGTCTCGGTTGTTGAAATAGAGCCGCCCATGATAGGCCCCTGCCCCCATAACAAATTTGCGGGCAACATCAGCATCATGTGTGATGACTGAGGCCACCAGAGACCCCTGCCCTCGGTTCGCCAGCTCAATCGCGTGGTCGGTATCGCGATAGCCCATGATTGTACTGACGGGCCCAAAGGCTTCGGTATCATGCACACGTTGCGCGGCATCGGGATCGCTGCAATGGAACAGCATCGGTGGCAGAAAGGCGCCCTTATCCGCATCGGCCCCATCGACCACGAAGTCGTCCGGATTGCCAAAGACGCACTCGGCCTCGTGCCCTATAATCGCGGCCTTCTCCAAAACATCGCGCTTCTGACTGGCCGAGACCAGCGCACCCATTCGGGTGGTTTCCAGTTTCGGATCCCCAATGGTGGTCTTTGCCAAACGCGCGGACAGCGCCTCAATAACGGCCTGCACATGCGGCTCGGGCGCGATGATCCTGCGGATGGCAGTGCATTTCTGACCCGCCTTAGTGGTCATCTCGCGCTGAACCTCTTTGACGAACAGATCGAATTCGGGCGTTCCCGGCGCGGCATCAGGGCCCAGGACCGAGCAGTTCAAGCTGTCCTGTTCCGCCACGAACCGGACCGAATTTTCCAGGATTACGGGGTTCGCGCGCAGCCTCAGCGCCGTATCCGCCGAGCCGGTAAAGCTGACCACATCCTGCATGGTCAGGCGATCGAGCATGTCGCCCAGCCCGCCTGACACCAGTTGCAATGCACCGTTGGGCAATATGCCCGACTCGAGCATCAACCGAACGCACAGCTCGGTCACATAGCAGGAATTTGTGGCCGGTTTGACGATGGCCGGAACCCCCGCCAGAAGAGTCGGAGCCAGCTTTTCCAGCATGCCCCATACCGGAAAGTTGAAAGCGTTGATATGGATCGCAACACCTTTCAACGGGGTGCAGATATGCTGCCCCAGAAAGGTGCCATTGCGCGAAAGCTGCTCAACCTCGCCGTCGAGATAGACATGCCCGTCCGGCATCTCGCGCCGCCCTTTTGAGGCAAAGACGAACATCGTGCCAATACCGCCGTCAATGTCGATCAGATGATCCGCCTGGGTTGCGCCGGTATTGAAGGACAGATCGTACATCGCCTGCTTGAGCTTGCCCAGATGAACAGACAGCGCCTTGAGCATCTTGGCCCGCTGGTGAAACGTCATCTTGCGCAGCGCAGGACCACCAACATTGCGCGCATGATCCAGCATTCCCTGAACGTCCAAGGCGTTGTTTCCGGCTGTTGCGATCACCTCTCCCGTCACCGCGCTTGCGATGTTGCGAGCACCTGCCCCCGGCGCAATCCACTCGCCCGCAGCAAAACTTGAAATCTGTTGGATCGTCATAGGTCTCTCCTTACTCGCGGCAGGGCTAGCGCGCGGGGGCGTTTGCGATATCTTATTATTAACCGTACGGTCGGTCAATAAATTTCAGAACAAGCAGCGCGGCTAGTTCAAACCTGCGCGGGCAGGTGGGCGAACCCCCGAAACCGAATACGCCCCCCACGCTGAGCACTTTCCGTGATCTGGTAATCAGGGAACCGGTTCAAAAACCGGCTAATGGCAACCCGTCCTTCCATCCGGGCCAAGGTCAGACCAACACAAGTATGCGGTCCGCCCGCAAACGCGTGGTGCTTGTTGGGACGGCGATCCAACATCATGTCGTCGGGGCAATCAAACTGTCGCGGATCGCGGTTGGCCGCGCCGATGCAAAGATGCAGATCGGTTCCTGCTGGAATGACATGTCCGTGAAATTCCACCTCTTCAGTGGTCAGGCGATTGCCGAACTGGTTCGGGCTTTCCAGACGCAGAAACTCGTCAACTGCGGTGAAAATCAGGTCTGGATTAACCAACAGCTCGGTCCGCTTATCCCTGTGGCGGTCCAACAGATCCAAAGCGTTGCTAATCAGGTTTGTTGTGGTCTCATGCCCGGCATTCAGTATGAAGATGCAGTTCTGGTACAGTTCAACTTCGGTCAGGCCGCCCTCGGTGTCATCCTGTATCAACCGGGTCAAAACATCGGTCTCCGGGTTGCCCGGGTTGGCCCTGCGGTCGTCGATGATATCGCGCAAAAAGGCTTTGAACTCGCGGACTGCGCGGTTGCCCCAATCTTCCTGCTCGGGCGTCAGCTGCGGTTCCAACGCCCCGAGAATGGCCAAGGACCACTCACGCAACGGCTCACGCTCGGACCGAGGGATTCCCAGCAGGTTGCCGATGATCTCGATCGGGATCGCCCCGGCAAAATCCTCGATCAACTCAACTGTGCCCTTGGCCTGCATTTGATCCAACAGCGCGTCGACAAGTTCGATCAGACCCGGCTCCATCTGCGCCAAAGCGCGCGGATTCATCGCACCGACCATCACCTTGCGGACACGCGAGTGCAAGGGCGGATCATTGAACACAAGACTGGTGGTGTGATGTTCAAACAATGGGCTATCCACCCCGTATTTGGGGCCAAACACGGCCTTCTTGTCCGAAATGAACCGCGTTGTATCCCGATAGATGATGTCCAGATCCTGATGTCGTGACAGGATCACCGACCCATCGGGTTGCAGGCAGACGGGCGTATCTTCACGCAGCGCCCTATAGGTAGGATAGGGATCATCGTGGAACCCGTCAGGCAGCTTGGTCAGCGCAAACATCAGTGGCCCATCGCCCCCATCTGTTCCGGCAGAACCAGCACAAGCCAGGGCACCAGAACGATCAGGGCCAGCCGAAAGATATCTGCGATCCAAAACGGCGTGACGCCTCTGAAGATCGTCCCAGTCGACACATCCCCGACCACACCCTTCAGAATGAACACGTTCAGCCCCACGGGCGGGGTGATCAGGCTGATTTCGGTGACGACGACCACAACAATGCCGAACCAGATCGGGTCATATCCCAGCGATGTAACCAGAGGAAAAAAGATCGGCACGGTCAGCAGTAGCATCGACAGGGATTCAAAAACACACCCCAAAATGATGTAGATGCCAAGGATCATCAGGATCACCACAAAGGGCGCAACGTCATACGCTGTGACCATGGCGATCAGCGCTTCGGGCAAACCGGCGAGGTTGATGAAGTTCGAAAATATCTGCGCCCCGATCAGGACCGAGAACAGGGCCGCTGCGGTCGCGGTGGTTTCCTTCAAAACCTCGAATGTTGAACCCAGGCTAAGCCCGCCGCGCGACAAGGCAATCAAAAAGGCGCCCATGGCCCCCATCCCTGCCGCCTCGGTCGGGCTGAAGGTCAGGTTCAGCGGTTGAAAATCGAAGGCACCATAAAGCCCGCCAATGACCAGAAAGAACAGCAGCAACACGGCCCAGACTGAGCGCAAGGCCCTCAGGCGCTCGACCCAACCGTGGCGTTCGCCTGCCGGTCCCGCCTCTGGTTTGCGCCAGACGGTCCAGCGCACCGCGAAAAGATAAAACAGAATGCCAAGCACACCGGGGATAATGCCCGCAACAAACAGTTTGCCAATCGAGGTTTCCGTCAGCAGGCCATATATGACCAGAATCACCGAGGGCGGGATCAGGATGCCAAGCGTGCCACCCGCTGCAATCGACGCAGTCGAAAGCTCATCCGCATAACCATACCGGCGCATTTCCGGCATCGCGACCTTGGACATGGTGGCCGCTGTCGCCAGAGACGACCCGCAAATTGCCGAGAACCCGCCGCAGGCCGCGACAGTCGCCATGGCGATGCCGCCCCGGAAATGGCCGAGAAATGCATTGGATACCGCATAAAGCTCGCGCGCGAGCCCGCCTTTGTTCACGAACAGGCCCATCAGGATGAACAGAGGCACCACCGACAATCCGTAATCCTGTGCCGTATCGGTGATCTGGCGACCCACCATCGACATCGCCGCCTTCAAGCCGCGCTCCGAAAAGATGCTGCCGCCACGTTCGTAGGCGAACCCAAGCGTACCAACCAGACCCATCGCGAAGACGATAGGCAGACGCACCAGTACAAGTACCAGAACAAGGGCAAAACCGATAAGTGCGGCGGTCATTGAGAGGTCTCCGACAAGGATTGGGGGGAGAAGATAGTAATCAGGCCCGTGACAATCATCGCCATGGCCGTGATCGCAGTGAACCCGGCGATGAACCAGCCGACATAAAATACCGGGATCGACAGGTATTCAGTCACATCGCCATAGTCCCGTGCGCGCTCGGCAAGAATCCAGACGCGTTTGATCGGCCAGATGAGCATCACGCCCGACACAATATATACAACAGCGTCACGCGCTCGGCTCAGCCGCAAGCGGGAAAATACTCCGTCCGTCAGGTCGACGGCGATCTGACCCTTTCCGGCTGAGATCATCGGCAGAACCGAAAACACCATGATCGCCATGAGAATACGTGTCAGCTCAGTCGCCGCCTCAATCGGGGCGTTGAAGACAGACCGCAGGATGACGTCAAAAAAGGTCATCACCATCAGGATGAACAGCGCGATACAGGCCAGCAGCGTCGGAGCGATGCTGACGCGACGCGCAAAAGTCACGAGAGATTGCATGATTGGGTCCCGGCTGGTGAATTTGGCTGGCGAAGAGACCCCGCCAGCCGGACTGCGTTACTGGGCAGCCATTTCATTTACGATCATGTCATAGGCCGCCTGTGCGTCAACACCGGTGCCGTTGACCTCGTCAATCACCTTGGCGCGAACATCAACGGCGATCGCGTTGAATTTTTCCAGATCTTCCGCCGAGGCCGCGTTGATTGCGTTGCCCTCAGTGGCTTCGGTCGCCTCGCGGCCGATCCCGTCGATCTCGTCCCAGATCTTGCCGATTTCGCGGCTCAGCGGTTCACCGAACACATTCTCCTCCAGCGCCTGCTGCAGCTCAGGGGGCAGGTCGGCAAACGTTTCTTCGTTCATGATAAAGGCGAACGACCCGCGATACAGACCACCCGGAACCTCGTAAACGTTCTGGGCAACCTCGGTCAGCTTAAAACCCTTGCGGGATTCAAACGGCATGACAACGCCATCGGCTGCTTTCGAAGCAAGGGTTTCATAGACCTTCGGTGCAGGCACCTGGATGCCGGTCGCGCCAAGCGCTGTGCCGACGTCACCGCCAACCCCACCCGGGATACGGACCTTGAGGCCCGACACTTCATCCAGCGTGGTCACCGCGCTGCTGGAATGCAGCTGCGCCGGACCATGGGTATGCAGGGCGATCACTTTCACGCCGCGATGCTCGTCCGCGGCCTTGAGATGCGCGTCATAGGTGCGCCAATATGCAACCGATGCGGCCTCTGCCGAGCCTTCATATCCGGGCAGTTCTATCATCTTTGTGGTGACAAAGCGCCCCGGCTGGTAGCCGTGGAAAATGATCGAGGCATCCGCCGCGCCATCCATGATCAGGTCCATCTGTGCTGGTGGTGGCGCGATCCCCAACTTCAGTTCGGCGGTGACCTGACCGTCTGTGGCCTCTTCAACCATTTCCACGAATTTTGGCCACATCTTCGCGTTGATACCGTGGGTCGGCGGCGCCCAGCTGGATATGGTCAGCGTATAATCTGCGGCCAGCGCCACGGTGCCCGAAACGGCCAAGGCGGCTGAGGCCAATAGCGTGCTCAAACTGTTGAATTTCATGGTTTTGTCTCCTCCCTCTGAAACATACATTGAATCTGCGTTAATAGTCCGTTTTGTAACCATCAATAGTCATGGTGATGTGGTCTGCCCCGCAATCCTCCAAGACCCGGGGCTTTCAGAGGCGACGGTCTCCATTATTCCCCGCGACACCTGCACCCCAATTTCATCCCGATAGTTCATCGGCCCCCCGCGCCAGCGCGGGAATCCGTAGCCATGGATCTGGACCATATCCACGGCCATCGCGTTTTCGGCGATACCCTCTTCGATGATCAATGCGCCCTCATTCGCAAGTACCGCGATCAAACGGGACGAAATCTCGGTGCTCGTAAACGCGCGCCGGGTGATGCCATGTTCAGCCGAGTTGGCTTCGATCAAAGCCTCGACCTGTGTATCACGGATCGGCGTACGGTCGCCGTCATCATAACTATACCAGCCTTTTCCGGACCGCTGCCCGAAACGCTCCATCTCGCAAAGCTGGTCGGCCACAGAGACATAGCGCTCATCCGGTGGGCGTGTTGCGGCATTGCGCTTGCGATTGGCCCATGAGATCTGAAGACCGGTCAGATCCTGCAATTCGTACGGACCCATGGGCATACCAAAGTCGCGCATGGCCTGATCCACTTGATAAGGCAGCGCACCATCTGCCAGAAGATAATCAGCCTCGCGCCGATAGGCGGCCAGCATGCGATTGCCGATAAAGCCATCGCAAATGCCCGATAGGACCGCCACTTTGCCCAGCTTTTTGCCAAACGCAAATCCGGTGGCGATGACCTCTGGGTCCGAATGCCCGGTATGTACGATTTCAAGCAGTTTCATGACATGGGCTGGGCTGAAGAAATGTAGACCTATACAGCGGGCCGGACTGTCGATACCGGCGAAAATCTGGTTTGGATCCAGATAAGATGTGTTGGTGGCAAGAATTGCGTTTGTGTCCATATGCCGGGCGAGTTCCGCGAAAACCTGCTGTTTGACAGATATGTCCTCGAACACCGCCTCAATGGCCAGTTGCGCATCCCGTGCGTCGGCATAGCTGTCAACGGCGCGAAAGGCGCTCAGGCGGCTCTGCATCTGCGCCTCAGTCAGCTTTCCCCGTTTGGCGGCGCCTTCGAGCAGGCCCTTAACACGCCCCAAGGCCGCCGCAGCGGCTTCGGCGTTCTGCTCAATCAACGTGACAGAAAACCCCCCATTCAGGGCGGCGGTTGCAATCCCAGCCCCCATCAGACCGCCGCCGACCACCGCGACACGGCTAATGTCGCGCGGGGTTACGCCTCTGATCAAAGAAGGTTTGGACACGCTCCGTTCGGCAAAGAAAGCATGGCGAAGGGCTCGGCTTTCGGCACCTTGGCGCAGGGCCAAATGGCGGACGCGCTCTTTTGGCAAGGCATCGGCAAAGGGTTCGGTCGCCCACCCCAATGCCGTCAGATTTTCCAGCGGAGATTGCTGACCCTTTGACCGTTTCAAAAGTTCCGCGCGCGAAACCTCTATCAGGTCCGGTGCAAAGCTGGTGAGGCTACGCTGACTGACTGGCACTGGTCGCTGCGGCAGGTTGGCCGCAAAGGCCTCAACGGCAGCCTCAGGCTGTTCAGCGACAAGATCAAGGCCACCCAGCCCTAGTAACGTTTCTGCAGTCAGGATCTTGCCCCGGCAGGCCATGTCAATCGCGGCCTCCATCCCCACAAGACGGGGAATACGCTGGGTGCCCCCTGCCCCGGGGATCAGGCCGACATTGACCTCTGGCAGACCAAATCTGGTGTCCGACGCGGCAATGCGCCAAGCGCAAGCCATGGCAATCTCGAACCCGCCGCCCAGAACAGTACCGTGCATGCAGGCGATAAAGGGAACTTCACTGTCTTCGATCATCTGTACTACGTCAGGCAGATGTGGCTCAACCGGTGGGGCGTCGAACTCTGTCATATCGCCACCGGCAACAAAGGTTTTACCCGCACATCGCAGGACAGCCACGCGCGCGCCTTTGATGGCACCTACCGCGTCGGCCAACCCCTGACGCACCGCAGCGGATGTCGCGTTCACTGGCGGATTGTTGATCGTTACCCAGGCAACGTCACCCTTCCGCTCAACGCTCACCACCGGCGATTTTGCCATAACCCATCCCTTTGATTTGCTCAGATTCGGCTTGCGTTTATATATTGACCAACCGTTCGGTTAATGCAATCATAAAGTTGAAACGATACCGGCCGAGGCAGTGATGAGCGATACGATTCTTGTAGAAAATCACGGGAACTGGGTCGAGATTACGTTGAACCGTCCAGACAAGCTGAATTCGTTCAACGAAGACATGCATCATGCGCTTCAGACTGCCTTGAATTCCGCGCGCGATACAGGCGCGCGGGCAGTGCTGCTGACGGGCGCCGGGCGTGGCTTTTGTGCCGGTCAGGACCTTGGTGACCGCGATCCGTCGAAAATGGACGGGCCACCGGATCTGGGCAAGACCGTCCGCAGTTTCTATGCCCCCCTCGTGCGGCTGATCCGGTCATTGGACTGCCCTGTCATCTGCGCGGTGAATGGTGTCGCTGCCGGCGCCGGGGCCAATCTGGCACTGGCCTGCGACATGGTTCTGGCAGCGGAAAGCGCGAAATTCATCCAGAGCTTTTCCAAGGTCGGCCTGATACCGGACACTGGCGGCAGCTGGCACCTGCCCCGCCTTTTGGGCGAGGCGCGCGCCAAAGGGCTGGCCTTTACCGCACAGCCGCTGCCCGCCAAACAGGCCGAAGACTGGGGCCTGATCTGGAAAGCCATACCCGACGATCAGCTATTAGCAGAGGCTCGTAGGCTGGCTGATCAACTGGCCAATGGCCCGACCCTTGGGTTGGGCAAGACCAAACACTGTATCCAAGCAGCGGCGACGACCTCTTTGTCCGATCATCTGGAACTCGAGGCTGATGC
The DNA here is from genome assembly GCF_059610725.1 of Ruegeria sp. CDSC045. Taxonomy (NCBI): domain Bacteria; kingdom Pseudomonadati; phylum Pseudomonadota; class Alphaproteobacteria; order Rhodobacterales; family Roseobacteraceae; genus Ruegeria; species Ruegeria sp. CDSC045. The sequence goes on along the minus strand of NZ_JBXWOE010000005.1, from coordinate 172,353 downwards.
GATGAAAATCTGCGGCGAAAGCGCGGATTATGCCGAGGGCGTGTCCAGCTTTCTTGAAAAGCGCGCGCCCAATTTTCAGGGTAAATGACGATGACACCAAAGGAACGTGCCAGCAAATCAGCCGCTGCGATGTGGGCGAGTGACGAAGCCAGCAAATGGTTTGGCATGGAGCTTGTCGAGGTGGACGAAGGCTGCGCAGTTCTGGCGCTGACCGTCGTTGCGCATCACTGTAATGGGCACGGCATGTGCCATGGCGGCGTGACCCATGCCCTGGCCGACAGCGCCTTCGCCTTTGCCTGCAACAGCCGTAATCACGCGACCGTTGGCCAGCACACGATGATGAGCTATCTCGCCCCCGGCAAGCTGGGGGATCGCCTGACGGCCACCGCGACCGAGGTCTCGGTTACGGGCCGCAGCGGCATCTATGACGTGCGCGTCACCAATCAAGACAGCAACGTGGTCGCCGAATTCCGCGGCATGTCCCGCGCGATTGGTGGCACGAATTTTCAAGAATAGCTTCGCGACCGAAGGAGTAACGCGATGGAGGACCTGTCCCCTAACAAAGCTGACCTGGACCCGATCGAGATCGCCTCGGTTGACGAAATCCGCGCCACCCAGTTGGAGCGTCTGAAATGGTCCCTGCGTCACGCTTACGAAAACGTGCCGATATACACCCAGCGCTTCGACGATGCCGGCGTGCATCCAGATGACCTGCAACAGTTATCTGACCTTTCGAAATTTCCATTCACCTACAAGAACGACCTGCGTGACAACTACCCGTTCGGCATGTTCGCCGTGCCGCGCAGCCAACTGGTTCGGCTGCATGCCTCATCCGGGACAACCGGCAAGCCAACCGTTGTGGGCTATACCAAAGGCGATATCGACAACTGGGCCGATCTGGGTGCTCGGTCGCTGCGGGCCGCAGGTCTGCGCAAGGGCGATATCGTGCATAACGCTTATGGCTATGGCCTGTTCACCGGGGGTCTGGGCGCGCATTACGGCATCGAACGTCTAGAGGCGACCGTCGTTCCGATGGGTGGCGGGCAAACCGAAAAGCAGGTTGGACTGATCACAGATTTTCAACCCGATGGGATCATGGTGACCCCATCCTACATGCTCAACATCCTCGAACAATTCCATAAGGTGGGCCTTGATCCGCGCGAAAGCTCTCTGAAGGTTGGTATCTTCGGCGCCGAGCCCTGGACCGACGCGATGCGCTCGGAAATCGAGGCTGCATTCGACATGCATGCGGTCGACATCTATGGCCTGTCGGAGATCATGGGGCCCGGCGTTGCCAGCGAATGCGTCGAAACCAAGGATGGCCCAGTGATCTGGGAAGATCACTTTCTGCCAGAAATCATCGACCCCGCCACCGGCGAAGTACTGCCCGACGGTGAAACTGGTGAGCTGGTCTTTACCACCCTGACCAAAGAAGGGCTGCCGATGATCCGCTATCGCACGCGCGATCTGACCTGCCTGCTGCCCGGAACGGCCCGTTCCATGCGTCGCATGGCCAAGATCACCGGCCGCAGCGACGACATGATGATCCTGCGCGGCGTCAATGTCTTTCCCAGCCAAATCGAGGAACAGGTCATGGCGACCGGAGGCCTTGCGCCTTATTACCAGGTCGAGCTGTATAAATCCGGCCGGATGGATGCCATGCGGGTCTTTGTCGAAGCCTCTCCGGGATCTACCGATGAAATGTCCAAGACGGCGGCCGCCCGGATGCTGACCAAACGCATCAAGGACATCGTTGGAGTTTCAACAGAAATTGTTGTAGGTGAGCCGGGCGACGTCGAACGCTCTCAGGGCAAGGCGAAGCGCGTCATCGACAACCGCGATAAGGATTAAGCCTTGGCCCGGACAATCGCAAAAGACCACGACCAAAAGCGGGAACAAATCCTGAAAACGGCAGCCAAAGTGTTTGCCGACCAGGGGTTTGATCGCGCTTCGATGACCCTTTTGGCCAATGAGTGCGGAATCTCCAAGGCGAACATCTACCACTATTACGACAGCAAGGATGCCATCCTGTATGACATCCTCGAAACCTATCTGCGTGAGCTGCGCGATCGCATCTGCGAGGTTGATCTGACGGGCCTGACGCCCGAAGAAAGGCTGCGAAAGACCGTGCGTGAAATCCTGTTCGCCTATCAGGGCGCGGATGATGAACATCGGGTGCAGATCAGCGGCATGAACGCCCTGAGCGACGATCAGCAAAAGCTGTTGCGCGGGTATCAGTTGGATCTGGTGAATGTCGTGCGGGACATATTGAAAGACCTGTCCCCGGAGTCGTTCGGCGATGACAAGGACAAGCTGCGCGGCGCCACGATGTCAGTTTTTGGCATGCTGAACTGGTATTACATGTGGAACTCCGGCGCGGGCACCAAAGCACGTGAGGATTACGCTGATTTGGTCAGCACCCTAACGCTCCACGGAATACGCAAACTCTAGACCCAGGACGGGCCGCTTCGCAGGACAGTTGCCTGACAGAATAATTTAGGCTCACCCCCCAACTCCGATCCATACCATTGGGTCAGAAATTAGGGGGATAAGCCTGCTTTCAATCTGTTACAGCTGGATGCGGAAGGCCGCAAAACCATCTGCGCCCTCACCGACATCCTCGATCGAAACACCTTTGACGTCACTCATATAGTCACGCGCCTTCGGGCCTGTTTCGAACAGGACCGTGGTGCCGTCCAGCGGCGCAAACGACCAGTTGGCATCTGCTTTGGGGTCAATCGTGCCCTGTTCGACGATATAGCGGACAATCACGTCGCGGTTGGTGTCCGGCGCCTCGAACACAACCGTGTCGCCCATCGCGCCGGGGAAAGATCCGCCACCGGACGCTCGGTAATTGTTGGTGGCAATGATGAACTCCATATCATCCGTGACCGGAGAACCATTGAAGGCAAGGTCCACGATCCGGGCCGCGCCAGGGTTGACCTCTTCACCCTTGGGTCCAAACCGCGATGGTTGGGACAGGTCGATCTGATAGGTGACGCCGTCCATCACGTCAAAATTATAGGACGGAAACTCTGGGTTCAGCAGGACCGCGTCGCTTGCGCCCGGTTCGACCTGATTGAACATCCCGGCAGACCGCTCCAGCCAACCTCGGACCTGCGCTCCGTTCACCCGTACGGCGCGGACGGTGTTGGGATAAAGGTAAAGGTCGGCCACGTTCTTGATTGCCACGTCACCCACCGGGACATCGGTGTAATACTCCGGGCCACCACGACCGCCGGCCTTGAAAGGCGCCGCGGCTGACAATATGGGCAGGCCTTCATGTTCCGTGCCCTTCATCATCTCTTCGACGTACCATTTCTGCGCTATCGACACGATCTGTACAGATGGATCATCCGCAACCAGCGCGAAATAGCTGTGCAGCGGGGCCGACGTCTTGCCGACCGCTCGGCGCACATAGGCTAGTGTTTCGTCGTGGTCTTTCGCGACCGAGGCCAGCACGGCCTGATCATCCTCGACCAGCGCCGTGATCGAGCGATCTTCGTTGCGAACCGAAATCGGGCGCGCCTCAGACGTTGTGGTCACCACACGCCACTCGTTCCCATCGCGCTCCAGCAGCAGGTCCAGAAGGCCAAGATGTGATCCCCAGAACCCGCCCATGACGGCGGGTTTGCCCATCAACGTCCCTTTTGCAACGTCAATACCGGGACGGTCGGCAAATGTTTCGGACGGGAAAACAAGGTGGTTGTGACCGGTCACCAGCGCGTCAATCCCGTCAACGCCAGCCAGCACAACCGAGGCGTTTTCCATACCATCGGAATGGTCGGCATCGCCAATCCCCGAATGCGAAAGCGCGATGATCAAGTCGCAACCCTGCTCTTTCATCTCAGGCACATAGGCTTGCGCTGTCTCGACAATGTCGCGGGCCTGCACGTTGCCTTCGAGATGCTTGCGGTCCCAGTTCATGACTTGCGGCGGCGTAAACCCAATGACGCCGACCTTGATCGGGTGTTTGCTGCCATCGCCCATTTCAATCTCGCGGTCGAGAATCGCATAGGGTTTGACCAGCGTTTTATCCTCACGCGGGTTTGCCCCCTGTTCCTTTGCGACGTTGGCCAGTACAACCGGGAAATCCGCGCCAGCAAGCGCCTTTTCCAAAAAGTCCAAACCGTAATTGAATTCGTGATTGCCCAATGTGGCGGCGTCATAACCGACTGTGTTGAAGGCGGTGATAATCGGGTGGCTGTCGCCCTCTTTCATCCCGCGCTCATAGGCGATGTAATCGCCCATTGGGTTGCCCTGCAGAAAGTCTCCGTTATCAACCAGCAGAGAATTCGTCGCCTCGGACCGGATGCCGTTGATGATCGAAGCGGTGCGGGACAGGCCTACCGTGTCGCGAGGCTTGTCGGCGTAATAATCATAAGGGAAGACATGCACATGAATGTCCGTCGTCTCCATTATCCGTAAATGCGCCTGATTATTGGCAGCCGCCGCAGAAAAAGGATGAAGTGTAATGGCCGCGGCGCTGGCGGTGGTGGTCGCAAGGAACTGACGGCGGGACATCAAGCTGGGGTTGGAAAATGGCATGTGACACCTTTCATTTTCGTTTGTCGACGCGACTTGTGCAGGCCCTGCGAAACAGTGGTGTGACACTGGCTGGCAGGTCCCGCCACGCGTCGAACTGGGCATGAACCAAGTCAGTTTGCCCACAAGTTTCAGGGCGCGTAAAGCAATCCCGGGGTCTCAATTCGATTTTTGTAAAATTTTGCCAATGCCCAAAGCCGCGTTCAGGCAATCAATCGGGCAACGCTTTCGGCTGTATCCAGCTAAGGATCGGCGATGAAAGGTCCAAGGCTGTCGCTGAACTGTTCTATGAATTCCAGCGTGACCAGCGATGGTTGCTTCAAAACCGGTCGCACCAGCGACAGCGTATGAGGCAGAAATGGCCTGAAAGACCGATAGCTCAACCCCCTGTTCTGATATTGTACTGCGTCCAGTTCGCTAACGACAGACACCCCAACGCCCTTCACCACCAATTCGCAAGCGGCCGTGAATTGCCGAACCTCGATATGCGAGTTCAGTTCGACATTCGAGTTTTGAAATGCACGCGACAGGCGCACGAAAAAGTCGCTGTCGCGCCGGGTGTGGATGATCTTCTGATCGGCAATATCTGCCGGTGTCACGGTCGAAAGGTCTTCCAGCGCATGGCCTGCGGGAAAGACGCAAACTGTGCGGATATCAATATGGGTGCTTTCGACAGCCGGGTGGCCATTAAACCCATCTGTGATTCCGAAATCATATTGCTCGCCGATCATCCACTCCAGGATACGCTCGGGCCTATCCGGCTCTATCGTCATGGTGACACCAGGCCGGTCGCTCAGAAATCCAGCAACAACGTCTGGTAAGTGACTGGTGGCGAAGCCAGGAAGGCAGGCGACGCGAATATGCCCGGCTTTGCGTTGCGTGATGTCCTGACTGACATCCGAGATCTGCCGCATCAATTCCAACACGCGCTCTACGCTAGGTTGCAGATAGCGAACTTCCTGCGTCGGAACCAACCGACCTTCGCGGCGGTCGAACAGTTGAAACCCCAGCGATTTTTCCAAATCTGAAAGCAACCTGCTGACCGCAGGCTGGCTGACACCCAGATCGGATGCGGCAGCCGTGACCGAGCCATTGACGGTCACCGCCATAAGTGCCTCAAGCTGCCTAATTCTCAGGGTTTGGCTCATGGAGCGTCCTGCTTTTGCTGCAAACCTCGGTCAGTTCATAACATCGTATTATATTTTTTGCCAGAAAATCAGGCTTGAATTATATTTCTGTGACGTTAACGTCGTGAAATCGTCATGTGTGCCGATTACGCGTAGCGCTCGGTATTCAACGAAGCATCGCCTTTGATGCATGGGAGGAATCATGAAAACGAAATTGCTTGGCGCTCTTGCCGTATCGACAGCCTTGTCCCCGATCGCGGCAATGGCGCAAACCGAAGTTCAGTTCTGGCATGCCTTTACCGGCCGCCTGGGTGAGCTTGTGAAAGCTCAGGTTGAAGAATTCAACGCCAGCCAGGATGAATATGTCGTGGTTGAAAGCCACAAGGGCAACTATTCGGAAACCCTGAATGCAGGCATCGCCGCGTTCCGCGCCGGTGAACAACCGCAGATCCTGATGGTATTCGAGGTTGGCACCGCAACTATGATGTCGGCCCAGGGCGCGATCAAACCGGTCTATGAGGTGATGGCCGAAAGCGGTGCGTCATTTGATCCGGACGCCTATGTCGGCTCGGTCAAAGGGTATTATACGACCACGGATGGCGACATGCTGTCCCTGCCCTTCAACTCGTCAACACCGGTTCTTTGGGTCAACCGCAATGCGTTCGAAGCGGCGGGCGTTGATCCTGACACCGATCTGTCGACCTGGGAAAAGGTCGGGGAAACGCTGGAGCAGCTCAAGGCCGGTGGTGAAGATTGCCCGTTGGTCACTGCATGGCAAAGCTGGATTCATCTTGAGAACCTGTCAGCCTATCACGACGTCCCCTTCGCCTCGCAGGATAACGGCTTTGCCGGTCTGGATACCGAGCTGATGCTGAATGGTCCGGCCCAGGTTGCACACCTGACCGCGATGGGTGACTGGGCCAAGGACGGCAAGTTCATCTACACGGGCCGCCGCAACGAAGGTGGCGCGAACTTCCGGTCCGGCGAATGCGCCCTGTTCACCGAAAGCTCGGCGGGATACGCCGGGATCAAAGCCGAAGCCGAGTTTGATTTCGACGTGCGCCCGCTGCCCTATTGGGAAGCTGTCACGGCCGAGCCGCAGAACACCATCATCGGTGGTGCCTCATTGTGGGTCATGGAAGGTCACGAGGCCGATGAATACAAAGGCGTCGGCGAGTTCCTCAGCTTCCTGTCCTCGTCTGACGTTCAGGCGGCCTGGCACCAGAACACCGGCTATCTGCCCATCACTACCGAGGCAGGTGAGGCGACCCGAGCGTCTGGTTTCTATGACGAAAACCCGGGCACTGACATCGCCGTCATCCAGATGACCGCGAAAGAGCCGACGGCAAACTCGAAAGGTCTGCGTCTGGGATCGTTCGACCAGATCCGTGGCATCATCGACGAAGAGCTTGAGGCCATCTGGGCCGGTGAAAAGACCGCCCAAGAGGCGATGGACAGTGCGAAGGAACGCGGCGACGCGCTGCTGCGCCGGTTCGAATCCGCCAATCAATAAGTCGTAATCTGATGCGGGCCTCGTTGGGCCCGCATTCTACTCTGGTGGGCCAATAGAATGGAAAAACGCGTCATTTTTCGCGGCTGGCTGCTGCCGCTTGCGCTGATCGCCCCGCAGGTCATCATTTCCGCCGTCTTCTTTTTCTATCCTGCTGGTCAGGCCGTTTGGCAATCGCTGTTCATTCCCGACCCGTTCGGGTTGTCATCTCAGTTCGTGGGCTTGGGCAATTTCGAATTCCTGTTGAGCGATAAATACTACCGCGCCTCATTCGTGACGACGGCGGTGTTTTCTACGCTTGTGACCCTGTGCTCGATGATCCCGGCCTTGTTCCTGGCTGTCATCGCAGACCGTCTGATCAAGGGCTCGGGCGTGTATCGGACCTTGTTGATCTGGCCCTACGCCGTTGCCCCAGCGGTGGCGGGTGTGCTGTGGCTGTTCATGTTCAACACCCGCGTTGGTGTGGTCGCATGGTATCTTGGCCAGCTCGGCTATGACTGGAACCACGTCCTGAACGATGCCGAAGCCATGGGGCTGGTCGTTGTCGCCTCGGCCTGGGGACGCATCAGCTATAACTTTCTGTTCTTCTTTGCGGCGCTGCAATCCGTGCCCCGCTCGGTCATCGAAGCAGCGGCGATTGATGGGGCCCATTTTTGGCGCCGGTTCTTTACCATCGTACTGCCGCTTTTGTCGCCGACCGCGTTCTTCCTGCTGGTCGTGAACATTGTCTATGCCTTCTTTGAAACTTTCGGCGTGATCCACACGATCACCGGAGGGGGTCCGCAACAAGCCACAACCATCCTGGTCTACAAAGTCTTTTCCGATGGGTTTGTGGGCCAAGATCTGGGGTCGTCTTCGGCCCAGTCGGTCATCCTGCTGGTGGTTGTCGGCCTGCTGACAGTGATCCAGTTCAAATATGTTGAGAAGAGGGTGCATTACTGATGGCGGCCCAACAACATGGTATGGTCGAGAAACGTGGCGCGGGCCTGTGGCTGACCCATGCGTTTATGATCCTTGGCGTTCTGATCATCTTCTTCCCGATCTGGCTGGCCTTTGTAGCCTCGACCGTTACTCAGGCCGATATCATCTCGCCCCCGATGCCGGTTGTGCCAGGTGATCAGTTCTGGGTGAATTACAAGGCGGCCCTGTTTTCCGGCGTGAACGTCCCGGTCGCAACGATGCTGTTCAACAGCCTGGTGATGGCGATTGGCATTGCCGTGGGCAAGATCGTCATCTCGCTGCTGTCAGCCTTTGCCATCGTCTATTTCCGCTTTCCCGGGAGAAACACGTTTTTCTGGCTGATCTTCCTGACCCTGATGCTGCCGGTTGAGGTGCGGATTGTCCCGACCTTCGAGGTGGTGGCCGGGTTTGGTATGCTCAACAGTTATTCGGGGCTGATCTTTCCGCTGATCGCCTCGGCCACGGCCACGTTCCTGTTCCGCCAGTTCTTTCTGACCATCCCGGACGAACTGGCCGAGGCCGCGCGGGTGGATGGCGCCCGCCCCATGCGGTTCTTTATTGATATCGTGATCCCGATGAGCCGAACCAACATCGCGGCCCTGTTCGTGATCCTGTTCATCTATGGGTGGAACCAATATCTCTGGCCGCTGCTGATCACGACCGACCCCGAAATGAACACCATCGTGATGGGCATCAAACAGATGTTCCCCTCGGGCGATGATTTTGCCCATTGGCCGACGATCATGGCAACCTCGATCCTGGCAATGATCCCACCGGTCCTTGTGGTGGTGTCGATGCAAAAGCTTTTTGTCCGCGGCCTTGTCGATAGCGAGAAATAAGAAATGGCAACAGTATCTCTTGAGAACGTCAAAAAGAGCTTTGGCCCGACGGACGTCATTCATGGCATCGACGTCGATATCGCGGATGGCGAGTTTATCGTGATCGTGGGCCCCTCCGGCTGCGGCAAATCCACTTTGCTGCGGATGGTGGCCGGGCTTGAGACTGTGACATCCGGCGAAATCCGGATTGGCGAAGAGCGCGCCAATGACAAGGAGCCGATGGACCGGGACATTGCGATGGTGTTCCAGAACTATGCTCTGTACCCCCATATGTCGGTACGCCAGAACATGGGCTATGGTTTGAAAATCGCCGGATTGCCCAAGGCTCAGATTGACCAGAAGGTGACCGAGGCCGCTAAGCTGTTGCAGCTTGAGCCGCTGCTTGACCGCAAGCCCCGTCAGCTTTCAGGCGGTCAACGCCAGAGGGTTGCCATGGGCCGCGCTATTGTCCGTGAACCTGCCGTGTTCCTGTTTGATGAGCCGCTCTCAAACCTGGATGCAAAGCTGCGTGTCCAGATGCGCCTGGAAATCCGCGAACTGCAAGAAAAGCTGGGTATCACCTCGCTATACGTGACCCATGATCAGGTCGAGGCCATGACCATGGCCGACAGAATGATCGTGATGAACGGTGGTATTGCCGAGCAAATCGGCACTCCGCTTGAGGTCTATGAGACGCCGCGGACGCTGTTCGCTGCGCAATTCATCGGCAGCCCGGCGATGAATACCTTTGATGCAGAGCGCCAGGGCGGAAAGATCAGGATCAACGATACCGAGATTGGCCCCTCGGACGGGCCCGATGGCCCGTTCAAATTGGGCATACGGCCAGAGCATCTGTTCCTTGATGAAAACGGGCCCTTCGATGTCATAGTTCAGATAGCTGAACCACTGGGGGCGAATACATTGTTGCACGGTCAGGTGTCAGGCTCTGGCGCGGCAATCACGATCAGCCTTCCGGGTGTTCATCCGATCGAAGGCCGTCATCCCAATATGCGTTTTTCTGTTGCGCCAGAGCATATGCATCTGTTTGACCCGGCCTCTGGCATAAGGCTCGAGGGCTGATGCCTTTCCCTCAGGTCGAGGCGTTTCGCGGCGGTAAAAACCTGATCCGTGTAGTAGGGCACCGGGGGGCACGCGGCGTCCTGCCCGAAAACAGCATGATCGGTTTCGATTTTACGCTGTCCATCGGGGTTCCGCTTCTTGAGTTTGACGTGGTGCTGACGGCGGATGATGTGCCTGTCATAACCCATAACCATCGGCTGCACGCGCCGACCTTTCGGGATGCCAGCGGTCAGTTTTTGACCGGAAAAGAACCCAAAGTCTCATCCCTGTCCTTCGACCAGATTCAACAGTTCGAAATCGGGCGCTTGGACGGACACTCGGATTATGGTCGACGGTTCCCCGATCAGGCCCAACTGGACGGCGTTCGCGTGCCAAAGCTGCAGGACCTTCTGGATCTGATCAATCGGCCGGAATACAGCAAAGCCAATCTGATGCTCGAACTGAAATCTGATCCGGATCTGGCCCATGACGCGGCCTATCTGGACCGCTTTGTCGAACGCGTGGTACAGCAGGTTCGGGCCGCTGGCCTATCCGATCGCGTGTTGCTGCACAGCTTTGACTGGACCCTGTTGGAAGTCTGTCAGCGGCAGGCACCTGGCATGCCGTCATCTTACCTGACGCAGCTTCCCGAAAATGCCGATGACGTTGGCGAGGATTCCTCCAAGGCCGTTTGTCCGGACTTTCGAGGCCAAAGCGAAAAAATCCCGCAAATGGTCAAGCAAGCGGGCGGCGCGCTTTGGTGTCCGTATTTCGCAGATGTGATATCTGAGGACGTCGCGGTTGCCAAAGAACTTGGGCTTTGCGTAGCCGTATGGACGGTCAATGAACCGGCGGAAATCAGCAGGATGATTGATCTGGGCGTTGATGCCATCGTCTCGGACTATCCTGGACGGGTTCAAAGGCATCTGTCGGATTTGGGCATGAGATGGGTGTGATCCAGCCGCGATTTCCGACACGATCTCCATCGCTAATGACGGGACCATTCAGAATCACATCGCCTCGCTATCGGGTTAGTCTATAGCTGGGCCGCGCGGTTGTTGCTGCACTACGTGCGCGAGGATTCGAACGCCGCCCATGCTTGTTCAAAGGCTTCAAAATCGAACTCTGACGCGCGTGCTGGGCCAAGAATAAGCTTTTCGGTTTCAAGCAATTTGCGGATCGCCTGTTCCAGGCTGTCCACCACTTCGGGCGGGATCACCAAAGCGCCGTGCCGGTCCGCATGCACCAGGTCCCCGTCCTTGATCGAGAGGCTGAAGATGGTCACCGGGGTGCCCACCTCTTTGACATGCACGAACCCGTGGCTTGGACCGACCGAGCCCGACACAACCGGAAACCCATCCGGCAAATCGCCCAGATCCCGCATCACGCCGTTGGTCAACGCACCGCTGATGCCAAACCCTTTGTGGACCGTGGTATTGATCTCACCCCAATAAGCACCGATGCAGTCCGGGAAATCCAAATCTTCGACAACCGTGACAGCCGGGCCTGTGCCCGTTGCCATGTGCCGGTAGTAATCCATCCGGCGCTGACGGATCACCTCGGGGGGGTCTTCAGGCGGGTTCACTGCCGCGATTTTCGCGGTTCTGGCATAGCCGACCATTGCCCCCGCATCGGGATCCGAGCACAGCATTGTGCCCCGCGTGAAATTGTCGAACCCACGCTTGCCTTGCGCCACTTCTATCGCATTGCAAACGGTGGGGGTGTCGACGGATTTCAAAAAGTCCAGTAAGGGTTTTTTCATAGTGCCTCCAGCCAACGGCACAGAGCCGCTGTCGTCCGTTCGGGTTGTTCAAGTGTAGGTATATGCCCCGCCTGTTCGATGACCTCGAAACAGCTGTTGGGCAGAAGTTCATGCATCAAGGCGTGTCGCGAAACCGGGCACAGAGCATCATCTTTCCCGCACAGGATCAGGGCCTGTCCGGGATAGCTGCGCAAGGTATCGCTTTGGTCGGGGCGATCTCGCAATGCTTTGGACTGGTTGATAAAAACATCCGGTCCAAGACCCAAGGCCATATCCATGCACAGGTTCAGAATTGCCTCGCGGTTCGGGCCATCGGTCAGGTAGTTTGGTTTCATCTCCTCGGCCATGACCCGGCCCAAGCCCCCACTGGACACAGAAGCGATTTGTGGACCACGCATGCCTTTGACGTCATCCCGTTCGGCCAAGTGGTTGGTATCCATCAGCGCCACGCTGACGACGCGCTGCGGTTGCTGCCGGATTATTTCCATCGCAACGATGCCACCCATGGACAGACCCGCAAGGACAAAGCGCGGGGGCGCATAAGACAACACTTCGGCGGCCAAAGCCTGCACCGTGTCATGCCCCCCAATCGGCGCGTAGAGGATAGGATTGCTGCTCGAAAGCGCCGCGATCTGCGGGGCAAAAAGCCGGGCGTCGCACATCATGCCGGGCAACATTACAAGTGGTTTCATGTGACCAATGCAGCCCCGTCGGCCAGAGATCCAAGCTTGGCAAAGGCGATATCAGGATCAACCGCACCAAATCCGGCAAAAGTGCCAAATCCGCAATCCGAGCCCGCGATCACTCTTTCGCGGCCGACAATATTCGAAAACCGTTCAATACGTTGGGCGACCAGTTCCGGATGTTCGACAAAATTTGTCGTGGTGTCGACAACGCCAGGTACAAGCACTTTGTCCTCAGGTATTTCGGCTTTGCGGTCACGGAACACCGTCCATTCATGCGCATGACGGGGGTTCGAGGTTTCGAACAGGACATAGCGGGATTTGGTCGACATCAGCGTGCCGAACACTTTGTCCATTCCAATGTCGCAACAATGCGGTCCTTCGTAATTGCCCCAGCAAATATGGACGCGCACCTTGTCAGCGGGAACGTCCTGCAATGCGTGGTTCAGGGCCTCAACATGCAAATTGGCGACTTTGACAAATTCTTCGTCCGAAAGGTCAGAGAACAGCATATGGCGAGACAGGGCCAGGTCGGGGCAATCCAGCTGTAGATCCAGACCGGCCCCCACAATGGTTTCGTACTCTTGCTTCATCGCATCGGCGAGTGCAGCCAGATAGGCTTCACGTGTGGGGTAGAAATCATTTTGCAGAAACAGTGAGATGACACCCGGGCTGGCCGCGTTCATAAAACCACGCTCGACACCATGCGCGGCCATGGCGGCCTTGAGGTTGTCGATGTCTTTTTGCAGTTCACCTTGCCCTTTTGACCGCACCTCACCCACACACATTGGGCGCGCATATTGTGGCGTACCACCATCATCAGCCAGGCGTTTAAGGAAGCCGGGAAACATCTTCAGATCCGCTGGCGCGTTGCGCGGGCTGTCCCCGTCAAAGCCGGTATAGCGGTCTTTGACGTAGGTGGCGTATGAGATCTTCGACGTCTCGCCATCCGATACGATATCGACCCCGGCTTCGACCTGTTTGCGCACTGTCTCGGACACTGCCGAGGTCATACAGGCATCAAACGCAGCCGCGTCAAATGGCTCTGCACGCTCGCGCGCAAAGATGAAATCCACGACCTCCTGACTACGCGGAAGGCTCCCTACATGTGTGGTTGAAATGCGGGTCATTCCTTCTTCTCCCTCTGCAAATCTAATCTGCGCCGCCCGGAAGGCAGCGCAGTTTGTTTCATGCACCTGTCCAAGTTGTACCGGCCGGATCTTCGGTTGCGGTAACGCGATAGAGCCCCGCGTCACCGGTCATCGAAGGCGTGACGCCATAGCTTTCGCCGGGCAGAACCAATGCGGTATCCCCATTTGTCAGGGTTGTTTCGACATCCTCAATCGTAATCCGCCAGTGGCCACTGGCTGGCATCAAGACTACAGGCTTTTCGGCTTTGACCGGATCAGATACGCACGAGCCGCGACCAAGGAAATCAACCTCGAAACCCGGCTTGTCCTTGATTAGGCCGTTTTCACCGATCACAACGGCAGGCTTGTTTGATGACAGCGCCATCAAATCCCAATAGCGGGCCACGTAATTGCCAATCACATTTTCGACGGGGACCTCGGGATAGGCTTTCAACTGCTCTTCAGTCAGCAAGGGCATGGGCTGTACGTTATGCGGCAGCGTTTCCCCTTTTTTGCTGTCGTAAAGAACCCCATTGTTTCCCAGCATCAAGCCATGGGCCTGCGCATCCTGAATAACCTGTGGCGCCCAGGTGACCCCGCCCCCGGCATCGTCACCACCAAGGACCGCCATGATCATCCCATAGTCCTGCCCCACATTTTCAAACCCGCGGAAGATACCGGTCGGGATGTTGAAGATGTCTCCTTCTTCGGCAATGAACTCACCAGCCGATCCGTATCTGCCCCAGAAGAACCGCCAACGGCCTTTGGCGACAAAGAACACTTCGGCCGTGGTGTGGCTATGCAGAGAGTTCCGGCATCTCGGCGGTTGGCCTGCGGCACCGATGTTGAAACCGATCTTATCGGTGATGTGGACATGCTGGTCGGGGCTTTCAGATACGCCCCCGCCGATGATGGTGAAGTTTTCCTTTTGATCTGACCCCGGGGTATGGGCGTCGATGAACGCGGTTTTACAGGGTTTCAATTCGCCATAACGGACGATGCGGCTTTGGATGGTACTCATTTCTGTCTTCCTTTTGGTTGGAGTTCGCTGCGGTCAAACTCCGAAACCAGGCGGGCGGTTGTTCAGTCGCCGGGCACGCAGGCTGGCCCGGTGGGCGTGAAAACGCCGCAGGGCCTGCCCAGCCTCCAGATTTGAGAGACGATGCGACATTTACAGATCACCGGTTTTCAAAAGGATCTGTTTCCAGACCGACGTTTCATCAAACAGAGTGTACTCACGGCGCAGGCCCCAGGGGCCGAATTCGGCGTGGCTAATACCCAGCACAAAGACCTCGGCCCCCGTCGGCGTGCCGAACACACCCCATCCATCATGCTTGCCATGCAGCGACCAGCGGATCGCGGCGCGGGGCGGCATCATTGGGTCGTCGCGACCGATCTGATGTTGAATTTTGAACTCGGCATTCGGGAAAGAGGCGCGAAGCCCCATCCAAAAGCGATCGACCGGAGCCCAGCTGTGACCAGTCGTGCCGCGCGGATATTCCGATTGCACGGCGCGGTCATACTCGGCACTGATCACGCTCAGGTCTGCAGACATGACCCGGTTCAGAATGTCGGCGTACTTCTGACCCCATTCATTGTCATTACCACGCCCTTTGTAAGGTCCAGGCTGATCATTCGCCGGCGTGTAAGGCTGGGCGCAAGCCTCTGGGCCGCCTTCGCGGGCGATCAGATCGCGGGCATATTCTTTTGGGTCCCAACCCATCTGTTGGACAATCGCACCCTGGTCGCGGATCAGCCATTCATCGTTGATCTGGTTGTTGATGGCGTGACAGTCAGCAAGGATACGGTAAACCAGCTTTTTCCCGGTAGCCTTCCCATAGGCACCGTCTCCCAGATGGGTCGCAGTCGACAAAAGCCTGTGCGAGGACAGCATGCCCTCTTCCGGTGTGCCGGACCAAATCACATCCTCACCCAGCAATGTGCGGTCGGGGAACTCGGCAAGCGTTGCCATGGTAGCGGCAATGACGCCCTGATTGCCAACGACAACTGACCCCGGGGATCGAACTACGATATCGGGTGCATAGTAATGGTGCAGCGTGGCAATGCCCCGATCTTCCCAGATTTCTTTTGTGATCCCAATAATATAGTCAGGAAAATCTTTGAATTTCGGGTCAAATCCCTTCATGTCTTCCATCCTTCAGGTATACGTGCAGAACCGCGAACAATCAGCGGTCCATCTATTTCCAACCGGTGCGGACCAACATCGGGCCCTTCGATTTTGCTCAGCAAAATGTCCACTGTTTCGGCAACCATACGGTTTGCAGGCTGTCGTACAGTGGTCAGGCTATAGGTTGGCCATGCTGCAACGGCCACATCGTCATATCCGACAACCGAAACATCTTCGGGAATCCCTAGGCCCAACTCGAATCTGAGGGTATCCATCACTGCAATAGCCATGTGGTCATTGGCCACAAAAACGGCGTCGGGCGGGTCCGAGGCAAACATCTCCAGCGTTGCCGCCCGCGACTGTTCGCTGGTGAAGTTACCAACGCCGCGCGCATGCAGTTCCGCCCCCGCATCATGCAAGGCGGCCCTGAAACCTGCTTCGCGGTCGCGCTGGGTCGACGCGCCTTCCCACCCGGCGATGTACCCGATCTTTTTATGCCCCCCGGCCAAAAGGAATTCGGCAGCCTTGCGCCCACCCGCGATATTGTCCGAGGTGACCGCCGACATGGCCGGGTCGTCCTGAACCCGGTTAAACAGCACCATCGGCACACCGGCAGCCAGACAACGATCCGACAGATCCGACGACAAAGCCACCGAAGCCGCGATAATCCCGTCAACCTGAAAATCCAGTATTTCTTCGATCACGTTGTCTATGTTGCCGGCCTGATGCGACGCCATGAAGACCAGCACGTGGTAGCCGCGCTCTTGCAACTTGTTTGTCAGCTTTTCCAACGCTTCAGGATAGAACTGATTGTTCAGATAGGCGACCACAAGTCCAATGATCCGGCTTTTGCCCGAGACCACCGCACGGGCCAGAAAATTTGGCCGATATCCCAGTTCATCCGCTGCCTTGCGCACTTTCGCGACCGTTTTTTGCGAGGCCGATGCACCAGGCGTAAAGACCCGGCTAACGGCAGATTGGCTGACCCCGGCCAGCCGGGCAACGTCCAACGATGTAACTTTCTGAGTAACCATCAGTCTGCCGTCCAGCCTCCGTCCACCAACATTGCTGTTCCTGTAACCAAAGCCGACGCCTCTGATGCCAGGTACACTACCGCGCCCATAATATCCTCAATCTCTCCCGGGCGGCCCAGCTTGATCTTGTCCAAAATCCAGGCCCGTTTGGTCGGGTCCGCGAATGTAGGCCGGGACAAATCCGTCAGGATGAAAGTCGGGCAAATCGTGTTGACACGGATCTTTGCGGGCCCGAATTCCAGCGCCATCGCCTTGGTAAAGCCCTCGACCGCAAACTTGGAGGCGCAATAGACCGCGCGTTCCTGCCCGCCGACATGGCCCATCTGGCTTGAGATATTTATCAGCGATCCGGGACTCCCGGCCTCAAGCAACCCTTTGGCAACGGCTTGGGTTAGGAAATAGGCCCCCCGGACATTGACGTTCATGACCGAGTCAAAATCTTCGGGCACCGTTTCGACCGCCTTGCTATGACGTGCAAACCCTGCCGAGTTCAAAAGGATGTCAAACGGTCCGTTTTCGGCGACAGCCGCGGCAGTTCCTGCGACATCGGTGACATCCATCTCAAGCACCTTGGCAGACCATCCCTTGGTAGTCATCTGATCGGCTATCTCTTGTAACGCACTTGCGCGGCGCGCCGCCAATGTGACCTCGGCCCCATGCTCTGCCAGCGCTACGGCGCAGGCCAGACCTATGCCCGACGATGCCCCGGCGACTAGCGCACGTTTGCCGCCTAGACTGAAACTGGGGGTGCTGGGAAAATTGAGCATATCAGACCTCGCCGACTGGGTATGGAATTTCACCTGCGACACGCGCTTTGTTGAATTCGCGCAGGCGGGCAAAGACATCTACGCCCAGTTGCCGGTACACGTCCAGCAGGTCGACCAACACCCAGTTCTCCCGGATCAGGCCATCTTCCAATCGCCAGAAATCCAACGATCTCATAGTGATGCGCTGGCCAGAAGGGGCGATACCCATCCAGCCGTCATGAGTGATGGTCTGGATCATGTCCGGCCAGCCGGTAACAGCTGCATAATCACCGTCACCAAAGAAATGAAAGGTGATCTCGTCGGCGTATTTGCCTCGGTCCGGCATGCCACCCAGGAAAGGGATCTGGTGCCAGTTGCGAAACCCTGCAATGCCGCGCCCGGTGCCGATCCCGGCGGGCCCGTACCAGTTCATGCGCGGATGCCAGAACCTTTCCATCTCCATCACTTCGGGGCCACCCTGACTGGGATGCTTTTCCAGATGCTCAAGCATGGAAACGATATGCTCGCAGGAGGCCTTCGATTTTGCCTCATCCCAGGGGCCCCGCACGATACCGTCCAGCGTCGCCGGGCCGGGAATACAGAACTCCTGCCCCAAAGACGGGGCCATCGGCCAGGCCTTCGCCTGCATCATCACTTCGGGAATGTCCCAGAGTGCCTGGATTTCGACAACTTTGCGATTTTCGAAGCGGTAGAATTCGTGGAACCGCATATGGGTCAGATGCCCGGTCGGCGAGATGTCCAACCAAGGGGCGACGAAGGTGCCTACGTAGTGGCCGCCACAGCAGACCCAATCATCACCATGTTGCGTCGGCCCGCCCATCACAATCCAATCCCGGCGTTCCAGATCGGGCATGGATTTCAAAAGCGGTGTGTAGCAGGCATCATAGAGTTCCTGCGGCCCGGTCAGGTCGCCGAATGGATGGGGCATGTGGATGACGGCATCGGGCGCAATCACCGCCTGCAGTGCAGCTCGGACGCCGGTTTCGTCAAAGTTATACATGGCTTCGCGCAATGGCGCGATCAGGGCCTTATGGGTAGAATGTGTGTCCATTGCGAAATCTCGCATTGTTTTCTCTGCTTTTCTTTCAAAACCCATGGCGCCCGGGCAAACTCCAAGCGCAAGTTCTGCAGCAATGACCTCACTCTTATGAGGACGCGTCTGCAGCCTCGCGATAAGCCGCACCTTCGCCGTAAGGTACGTTGATACCCCCATAACGCCGGACGCGAATATTGCATTGCTCGGCATGGCCGACAAAGCCTTCCAGCATACACAGGCGTGAGCCGAATTCGCCGATCATTGCCGCAGCCTCGTCGGTAACAACCTTCTGGTAGCTGTGAGTTTTCATGAACTTGCCGACCCACAAACCGCCGGTATAACGTCCAGCCTTTTTGGTCGGCAGCGTGTGGTTCGTGCCGATCACCTTGTCACCGTTTGCAACATTGGTCCGCGCCCCAAGAAACAGCGCGCCATAGCTGGTCATGTTTTCCAGGAACCAGTCGTCACGGTCGGTCATCACCTGCACATGTTCAGAGGCGATATCATCGGCAACTTGCAGCATTTCGTCATAAGTGTCGCAGACAATGACTTCCCCATACTCCTCCCAGCTGACTTTTGCGGTTCCGGCGGTAGGCAGGATACCGAGGATACGGTCGATCTCGCTCAGCGTTTCTTCGGCCAGCTTGCGCGAGTTGGTGACCAGAACACACGGGCTGTTGTAGCCATGCTCGGCCTGCCCCAACAAGTCGGTCGCACAAAGTTCGGCATCGGCAGCGGTTTCGTCGGCAATGACCATGGTCTCGGTCGGGCCCGCAAAAAGGTCGATGCCAACGCGACCAAAGAGCTGCCGTTTGGCTTCTGCCACAAAGGCGTTCCCGGGGCCGACCAGCATGTGGACCGGATCAATGGTTTCCGTACCGATCGCCATGGCACCAATCGCTTGGATACCACCCATGACATAGATCTCATGCGCCCCACCCAGATACATGGCAGCGATCACGGCCGCATTGGGCTTGCCCTGAAACGGCGGCGTGCAGGCGATGATGCGAGGCACACCCGCGACTTTAGCGGTCGCAACCGACATATGCGCCGACGCAACCATCGGGAATTTACCGCCAGGAACATAACAGCCAACGGACTGCACCGGGATGTTCTTGTGGCCGAGGATGACGCCCGGCAAGGTTTCAACCTCGATATCCAGCATTGAGTCGCGCTGCGCCTGGGCGAAGTTTATCACCTGTTTCTGAGCGAACTTGATGTCGGCCAGCTCGCGTTCGGTCAATGAGGCGATCAGCTCGTCGATCTGTTCCTGGCTCAGGCGGAAGCTTTCCGGCGAGTAATTGTCAAACTTTTCCGACAGATCACGCACTGCCGCATCACCGCGGGTTTCGATGTCTTTCAGAGTCGTTTCAACGACAGCGCGGGTTTTGGCGTCATCTTCGGCCCGGTCGGCCTCGGGTTTGCCGCTTTTCAGATATTCGATAGCCATTGTCCTAATCCTCAATTTTCGGGCCGGGGCGGAATTTCTTCTCCCCGGTCAAATGTTTCCCACCCTTTGCCCTGGAACAGATCGATGCCAAGCTGCGAGGCGACATGGGCAAAATCGACATTCACCCAGTTGTCGACGATCTTGCCGTCGACAACCTTCCAGAAATCCATGTAACGGATCTCGACGCGCTTGCCGGTGGGCGCAATCCCCAGAAATTCGCCAGAATGGGTTGCTTCCTGGCGGCCAAAAGCTGCCGCCCACTCGCCCATATAAAGCCGGGCCTCGTCGATGCAGGTCTTGTCGGAAAACGCAGCCTGGAACGGGCGTTGCCAGTTTTCCTGGAATTCCTTCAGGCCCGTCTTGGTGCCGCAACCCTGGTTGCCAAGCCAGCGGAACCCTTCGGCGAAGAATTCGCCGATGTCTTCGATACGGTGGTCGTTCAAACCATCGACCATCCCCTCGATCACGGCGCGGGTCTCGTCGGTTTTGCTCATGTCCGTGTCACGTGTCAGCACGGCTTGTTCGGGGCGGGAGCCCTTCATGTTTCTCTTCCTTTTATGGTTACCAAGGGGTCTTCTGTGTGGAGGGCGAGGATTAATCCGCCGTCAGAAAATCCCTTGGCATCCGGTTGAGCGCCGGATGGTGCGCAACGGCGTTATGTCTGGCAGAGCAGCTCATGCAGCCTGCTCGGCGATTTCAGCAAAGAGGTCATAGCCCAGTTGCAACAGCACATGCGGGACATCGACGAAAACCCAGTTTTCGACCAGCAGATCGTCCTCGCGGCGCCACCAGTCGCAGACCCGCATGAAGACGCGTTTGCCACTTGCGGACTGGCCGAGGAAAGGTTTCACTTGGACGCCAGTTAACGAGGGCCAACCGCCCGAGCATACGTAGTTACCTTCGCCATAGCGGGTGAAATGCGCCGTCATACCATTGCCCGCAGTGCCGCCGGACCAGCCTTCAAAGGCGGCTTCAAAAGGCACCTGGAAGGTGGCAAAACTCTCAATCCCGACGAAAGAACCGAAGGCGCCGGGGCCGTACCAGACCATGTTGTCATGCCAGTAGGGGCGCCAAGCCTCGTTCTCGGTAGCAAGCCCGGCCAGCATTTCTGTGACCATATGATAGCTCTTGGCACCCTCCGCAGGATCCTGCGGAGTGGTCAAGATGCCATCATGGCTGGCGGGGCCTTGAATCATGCCGGTGAAGCCGCGGGTCTTGCCCGGGCTGTCAGGGACCGGCCATTGTCCAGCGGCCAGCATCAGCTCTGGAATATCGAGGAAGATATAGCTTTCCACCGCCTTGCCGTCCTGCATCCGGTGGAACTCGCCGAAGCGCAGATAGGCAAGCTCGCCTGTGGCCCGGATGCCGAGCCAGTCGCGCGAGAACCGACCAACGAAATAGCCGGTGGCGCTGATCCAGTCCTGCCCGTCAAATTCGCCGGCCATGACGATGTCATCGCGCCGAAAAAGCCCGTCGAAGGCAGCGGCGAGCGGGGCGATGACGTGATCGTGCAGCCCGAGGCCGCCCGCGACCTCATTGAAGGGATGCACCACGTTGACATGTGCACCGGGGGCGAAGAAAGCGTCAAATGCCGGCCGGAAGTTGCCAGGATGGCGTTGTGCTTCGGTGAATTTCAGAAAGGGTTTGCGGTCGAGGTTTTTCATCTTCTCTGTCTCAATGGGGTCTGTTCGGGGCGTGTTCGGAGAAGCGCCCCGCAAGGTCCCGCGCGCATCAAAGCAAATGGAATTCGTCCCGGCCGCCGGGTCCTGCGCGCAGCTACATTCAGTCTGGCAGTATGCGCATGGGCAGATACGGACTGAGGATGAGTGCGTCCCATCAGAGTTAGCCTTTCACAGCCCCGGCCGTCAGACCGCCCACAATCTGTCGCTGGAAGAACATGACCAGAATGAACAATGGAACTGTGGCTGAAACCACAGCCGCAACCGCGAACATCACGTTACCTTCAGTCTGCGTTGTACCAAGAAACGCGGCAATGGCAGGCACCATCGTGCGGTTGCTTTCGGACAGCAGCATCGCCCCGACGGCAAAATCGTTATAGGCCAGCAGGAACGAGAACAGCCCGGTGGTGATCACCCCTGGCCACATCACCGGAATGATCACGCGACGAAATGCCTGGAACTGGTTGCATCCGTCGACCTTGGCGCTTTCATCCAGCTCGCTTGGGATATTCTTAAAGAAAGAATGCAGCATCCACAGAGTGAACGGCTGGTTTATCGCCACAAGCACGATGATCGTGGTTGGAAGGATCCCCCAGATGTTCCATTCGAAGAAAGGCAGCAAATATCCCGAGACCAGCGTAATCGGTGGCATAGCCCGGAAGATAAGTGCCGTGATCAATAGCCAGAACGTATAGTTGTAGGTCGACCGGGACAGAGCATAGCCCCCCAGCGTTCCGATTGTGAGCGAGATGGTGACAACAAAGAAACAGACGATCCCCGTGTTGAGAACATTCCGCCAAAATTCTTCCTGTATCCAGGCACCCTCGTACCCTGTGGTTGTGAAGGGCGAGCCATAGACGGCTTCGGTCCGTGCTCCGGTGATGGCATTGGTCCAGTCGGCGATCGAAAAGAAATCCAACTCTACTTTGAACGAACCCCAGACCGTCCAGAGGAACGGGAAAGCGGCCAGAACGAACCATAGGATCACAAATAAGGACGAGGCGATCCGGAGACTTCTAGGCATTCTTTGTGCGCGGCTGGCCATATTATCTTGCTCCTTTGAAGTCGCGCCAGGTGCGGACAAGCACGGGTGACAGCAGAATGGCGACTCCGATTATCGTGATCACAGAGGTCGCGGCCGCGGAAGAAAGCTGCCGGGTTTCACCGCCTAAGTCGTTGAAGATGAATGTACTAAGGGATTGTGCGTGCGCACCTGCGCTGAACCCGATTATCGGTTCAAACACCTTGAAGTTGTCCATCAACTGAATCAACGCAACAAATGTGACCAGTGGCATGAGATGAGGAACGACCACGAACTTAATCTGTTGCCAGCGGGTTGCCCCGTCTATCTGGGCGGCCTCGATTTGATCCTGGGGCAATGTTTGCAGCCCCGCATAGAACACGACAAAAGCAAATGGAGCGGCGTGCCAAACTCCATAAACCATCAGCGCCACCCACATCAGCCCGGTTGAGGCCTTCAGGCTAAAATCCGGATCCCCGGCCAGATATACCAGGGCGTTGCCGATGACCCCGCGGCTGTCAATCATCCAGAACAGGATAAGCGAGCCAATCAACGGAGTGACGATCATCGGCAGAAGCGAAAAGAAGATCAGCAGCCCTTTGAGATTTCGGTGCAGGGAGTTGATTGCCAGCGCAATCACCAGCCCCAAAATGATTGTGAGCGGCGTCACAACAAACGTGAAGGTCAGCGTAAAAGCCATTGCCCTGTAAAAGGGTAAATTACCGATCTTTGAGAAGAAATCGCCCCAGGTTTCATTCGCAGCCCAGATCTGGCCAATTTCCTGGATCGCCAGGTGGCCACGGTCCAGGTAAATGTCCAATCCGACAAATCGGCCCAGTGGTTTCTCGGCGCGAAGGGCGGCTGTTGCCTCTTGATCAATCGTGGTCTCTGTCGTGCAGCCAATCAGGGGGGTGCAGCTTTCGACCTCTAACAAAACGGCAGGATGAGGCGCGAAAATGGATTGGGTCACCACCGAGACTATCGGCATCGCGATGAACAGCAGCATCGCAAGCCCGGTGGGCAGGAAGAACCACAGGAAGGTCTTATGGCGCATGTCGCAATCCCCACGTGAATTGGTTTGTGCGGGCGGCCCTTACAGACGCCCGCACGAGTCAGGCCCTACTGGAGGAAACCTTGTTCGATGGCAGCGGCGCGATATGCGGCTTCGACATCGGCCAGCGCCTGCTCAGCGCTTTCCTTGCCTTGCATGAAGTCTGAAAGTTCATTGCCTAGCGCGCTGTGCATCAGGCCCATGTAAGGCAACATCGGATAAGGCGGTGTGCCCATTTTGGCCGCCTCAAACACGCCTTCGGCGTCCGCACCAGGCTCGTATCCTTCGATCAACCATACCGCCAGCGGCGTGGTTTCATCGTTCAGCATGTCAGGACGGATACCGTGTTTCATCGCGATGAACGTAGCCTCGGCTTCTTCATCCGAGATGTTCTTGCCGACGGTCCAGCCGTCCCACCACAGGGTCGATGCCGGCGTCGACCCGCCGCCGACTGTCAGTGGTGCGCCGATCGCATGACCGTCGATCACTTCCTGAAGCACGCCTTCGGTCGTGGTTTGCTGCGATGCGCGTGAACCCCACATATTCATGATTGCAACGTTACCAGCACGGTATTCGGCATTAGTGGCATTGGAATCGTGGGTCAGGAAGTCGGGGTTCATGTATTCCGACAAAGCCTTCATCATGTTCAGCGCATTTACACCAGCCTCAGAATTCACGTTGGGCTCGGCTGTTCCGGCTTTGAAGTGGCTGCCGCCATAGCCAAGAAAAATGTTGTTGAATTCCTGTGCCAGATTCCAACCCGACGCATAGGCGCCGCCA
Organism: Ruegeria sp. CDSC045; assembly: GCF_059610725.1. Classification (NCBI taxonomy): domain Bacteria; kingdom Pseudomonadati; phylum Pseudomonadota; class Alphaproteobacteria; order Rhodobacterales; family Roseobacteraceae; genus Ruegeria; species Ruegeria sp. CDSC045. The sequence continues at coordinate 147,813 of NZ_JBXWOE010000005.1, read as the reverse complement.
ACCGGGTTTTGCATGATGCCCTGCTCGCGAATGGCTTTGGCAGCTTCGAGCAATTCTTCATAGGTCGTTGGCACTTCGACACCGGCCTGTTCCAACACGTCCTTGCGATACATCAGGTGCTGAGCATTCGCCATGAACGCCACGGCCATAATGTCATCACCAATCTTGATCAACTGACCTGGCTGCAGGTCCTGACCATGCTGTTCCACCAGATCGTTGAGCGGCCGAATAACATCTTCGTTCATCAACGCCACGATCGAGCTGTTGGCGATGATGGCACTGGTGTATTCAGACGGGTTTCCGGACAGACCAGCCACGTTGATGGTCTGGTGCTCGGAGGTCAGGTTTGAATCGACCGATGCGCCTGTGCATTCTTTCGCGCCGGTTGCGACGGCCTGAATGGCCGCAAATTCGTTACCAACGATATTCACGCGCCCGCTAATTTCACAGGCATAACCTGCGCTGGCGGCAAAGGCGGCCAAGGACCCAGCCAATGCTATTTTCTTCAGAAACATTTGTATTCCTCCCTAGGTAGATGGGTGCATCTTCGAAGTCTGCACCTGCATTAAACCCGGCAATGCGGGTTTGGATTTTCTGTTCAGCGCTCCAAACGCGTTCCGGTTTGCGCATCAAACAAGTGGCAGTGATCGGTGTGGATATGGATTGAAACCTGATCATCGATTTCAGCGCGATAGGTTTTGTCGGCTTTGACCGAAACCAGCGCGCCACCGATCCGAACCGAGACCATCGTGCTGTCGCCCAAAAGCTCCTGCGTGTAGATGGGCCCGTTAATCTCGCCGCCGCTTTCCACGACATTGGCGTCCTCGGCGCGAAAGCCCAGCGTAATCGGGCCGTCCGACGCATTCAGCCCATGCACCTCAGTGTTCTGAGCCCTAAACACCCCATTCTGAACCTGACCATCGATAAGGTTCATTGCAGGGTTGCCAATAAAGCTGGCCACAAAAGTGTTTGCGGGTGCATCGTAAATATCGGTCGGAGAGCCAACCTGCTGCACGATACCCTGCTTCATGATCACCACACGATCGGCAAGGGTCATCGCTTCGATCTGGTCATGAGTCACGTAGATTGTGGTCACGGCAAGCTCGTGGCTGAGGTTCTTGATCTGCGCGCGCGTCGAAACACGCAGCTTGGCGTCAAGGTTTGACAGCGGTTCGTCCATCAGAAAGACATTTGGCTCGCGAACAATGGCGCGGGCCAAAGCGACGCGCTGTCGCTGGCCGCCCGACAACTCTGCCGGTTTGCGATGCAGAAAGTCATCCAGTTCGACCATGGCCGAAGCGCGGCGCACTTTTTCGTCATGCGTGGAAGGGTCGATGCCGCGCACCTTCAGCGGGAACCGGATATTCTCATAAACATTCATGTTCGGATAGAGCGCGTAGGACTGAAACACCATGGCGACATCGCGGTCCTTGGGCTCCATGTCATTGACACGCTCGCCATCTATCAGAATGTCGCCCTCGCTGGCGTCCTCCAAACCCGCAATCATGCGCATGGTCGTCGTCTTGCCACAGCCTGATGGGCCAAGAAGAACCAGAAACTCTTTATCGGCAATAGTCAGGTCGAAATTATCGACCCCCACAAACGATCCCCAACGTTTCCCAACACTGCGAAGTTGAATTTCGGCCATTCTGTCCTCCCATGTGCACTTGTCGTGCATACGTTTGCAAGAGCATAGACATCTGATGGAACATCAGGCAAGCTTTTTTTGCATGCGTTTGCAAATCTACGTTTCACTATACTGAAAACCTGTGCTCAATTCCTGGTAAAGCACTGAAAGAAAAGAATATGCCTTACGAAGCCGAGAAAAATATTGTTCTGGATCTTTATGAAGCTCTGAGCCGAGCTGAAGAATCAGCGGTCCCTGACGTGATCTCGAAATATTGCGCCGATGACTATCTGTGGCGCGGATTCCATCCCTTTGACGAACTGCATGGCCCCAGTGACGTAGGTACCCAGTTCTGGCTTCCGCTGAAACAAAGCCTGACCCGAATGCAGCGCCGCATGGACATATTCATGGCCGGAGAAAACGAGATGGACGGTTTCACCTCGGTCTGGGTTGTATCAATGGGCCATCTCATGGGGCTGTTCGACAAAGATTGGCTAGGTATCTCGCCAAACGGCAAAATGACATTTCTGCGCTATTGCGAATTCAACAAGGTCGAAAACGGAAAAATCACTGAAACCGCGATGTATTTCGACATACCTCATTTCATGATGCAGGCCGGATTGCAGCCGTTCCCGCCTCAGACAGCCGCGCAGCTCGTGCAGCCGGGGCCCATGACCCATGACGGCCTGATGGTCGGTCCGCAACCTGAGGCGGAAGGAGAGCGGACTCTGGCGGCCATCAACTCTATGATCTCCGATCTGGGCCAATGGAACAGCGGCCTCAGCCTTGAGGACGAGCTACGGCGCACATGGTCCGAAGACATGATCTGGTGGGGGCCATCCGGGATCGGGGCGACCTACACGATCGAACGCTACGCCCAACAGCATGCAGGCCCTTTCCGTGCTGGTTTCGCTGACCGGTCAAAAACCAAACACATATGCCGCCTGGCAGAGGGTCATTATGGCGGTTTTTTTGGCTGGCCGAATTTCACAGCCCGTCCAACTGGCGGGTTCATGGGAATGCCTGCGACTGACAAAGCCGGTGAATTTCGGGTAATAGATATCTATCGGCGAGACGGGGATAAGCTGGCCGAGAACTGGATATTCATCGACCTTTTACATTTCTGGAAACAGCAGGGCGTGGATATCCTTGCCAGAATGTCCGAGCTACCGCGAACATAACCGGCAGGATTGACGCACATCAGACCTTGGCTCTGTGCACTACCCCTGGCTCATGGCGCGCAGGGTCAAAAGGTTCTTTGGCGACCCAGCGCCGATTCACCGGGAATACATGTTGAACGAATTCCGGTCCGACGCCGCCCCAATCGGGGCGGCATTTCTTGTTTGCAAACGGAGCAAGCGCTGGCTCATATCCCAAGCCTCACATGGGCCCCGCGCCTGAGCGGGATTGCGTATCCGAGCGAACGAGAATGGGCCAAGCGGCGGCGTTCAGGGCGTCCCATTGGTCGGGGTCAACCTCAATCCCCTGTTCCAAAGCTTGGTTATAGTTGGCTGCTAGCTGCGCCGCCGAAATCTCAAACCGCTGAAGTTCGGGTTGCTCCACCTGACGTGTCACCGCGTCCGCCAACAATGCAGGCTGATTTGTGCAGATGATAGTGACGGTCGAGATTTCTTCATGATCACGATAGGAAACACCGTAGCGGAGGGAAAGAACGCTGAGATCAGGAATACATCCTTTGGATATTGCGCGCCTTTAAAGGAAATCATGAACCGGCTTTCGACTTGATATGACCAGCAGCCATTCACGCGCTAATTCCGAATGCGTTGATGGTCAAAAGATTGCAACATTTTCCGATCAACAACCTGACCAAGTCCCAAATACAGTGACCAGTCGGCTGTCCAATCTGCTGGTATCGGAAATCCAAAAAGTGTTCTGAATACTCGAGCCTTGACGCATTTTCGAATTAGGGCACTGATGTTGACATCCCGGATGCGCTGTATCCATATCCTGAATTCCATGATCGGCAGCAAAAATAGTGGAAAAGAAAAACTGCACAGAAAGTGAAATAGGTCAGACACTGCAACGGTTACGCCAAGAGCGTGAACTTAAGTTGGGTGACCTGGCTACTCGGGCACAGGTGTCCACTGCGATGATCAGTCGTATCGAGAATGGAAATGTCTCACCTTCGCTTGCGATGCTGCAATCACTGGCGGATGCCCTTGATGTGCCATTGGTGGCATTGTTTGCACGCTCAGACGCGGCAGCAGATGTGCATCACGCGCGTGCCGGGGATGGTCTCCAGGCGCGGCGTATCACTCAGGGGCACACGCATAACTACCTTCTGTTGGGTAAGCACAGCGCACCCCAAGGGACGTTCCAGTCGGCACGGATCAGTATTTCAAAAGAACAATCAGACAATTTGCCCGGCTATCAGCATGAAGGCTATGTCTTCATATACATAATCGAAGGCCAGGCAATCTATCGTTGCGGCAGCGAAGACTTTGATATGTCAGCGGGAGATACGTTGAGTTTTGATGCCAAGCTTCCACATGGTTTCCGTAAAATCCACTCGCAAAAGATCGAATTCATAGCCGTCTCTACTCGTCAGCAATAGCAGGGAAATCCAGATACACAACCCAATTTGGCGCCAACTAAGTGATATCGCATGCTGGCCAGATTTTTGAAATTCGAATAACTATATCTTATGGGTCGAATCTGACACCCTACATGACAAGGCAAAACCACTGAGGCCAAATGAACATCACATTCCGACAAGTTGACGCGTTTCGAACGGTGGTCTCGACCGGGACTGTGACCGAGGCCGCAGCGATGTTGGGTATTTCTCAACCTGCAGTCAGCCGGCTGATCTCTGATTTCGAAGAAGAAGTTGGGTTTCCACTTTTTCAGCGTGTCGGCCGTGTGCTGATACCCACAGACGAGGCCAGATTACTGGTTGAAGAAGTGCGCCAAGCCGTTAGCGGTATGGAACATATTAAGGATTCTGCCACAGCTATTGGGAAGTTTGGCCACGCGCGCCTCAATCTTGTGATTACGCCGGGCGTTTCTTCGCAACTCGCGCCGGACCTGATAGGGAAATTTGCTGCCACTTGCCCACATGCGATGGCCCGAATGGAAATTGCCCCCAGCGATGACGCAGTCGAATGGATGGTGTCCCAGAATTATGACTTTGGCATCACGACAACCCAACCGGCAAATCCGTCATTTGAAAGCCTTGTGATCAAAGACAGTGATGTGTGCTGCGTGGTTTCGGTGGATCACGCCTTGGCCGGCAATGCTCTTGTCCAGGCGAGGGATCTGGCAGATGAAAGTTTTATTTCCTATATGCCGTCCTCTCGCTTTCGCTATGAAATCGACCAGTTTTTCGAAGCAAAAGGGATTGCACGGCGCATGCAGTATGAGACGCGCACAACCGACTCTATCTGCAGGCTGGTTTCACGTGGTTTGGGAGTTTCTGTCGTCGGCGCCAGTCTGGACTACCTCAAGACCATTCCAGGTTGCGTGGCTATACCATTTGCCGCGCCGTTAAACTTCCGGGCTGTTCTATTTTGGTCAAAGAACAAGACCCTATCTGCCGTTGGAAAGTCTTTTCTGAACATCGTCCAATCAGATCTCAACGCCGATTGAGAGCCGCCCGAAAAGTCGATCGCGCCTGAGCGCTGTGGATATAGGCATAGTCGCGGGGATAGGACGCGCCTGCCTTTACCTCCATCGAAATGAACTGCGGGCCGGACAAAGATAATACCTGTGGTGCCGCTTCGGCAAACCGGTCGATATCCGTGAAACGTTGCACACCCGCGTACCCTGCGGCCCAGGCCATAGCAGCGAAATCTACCATGTCCGCCCCAGGCAGAGGATGCGCTCCGTTCACTTCGTACACCCTGTTGAAAGATAGAAAGTGATACAGGTTTCTTGCCCCGGCACTGGCAATTGTGACCAATGTCCCGAGGTTCATCAACAGACTGCCATCACCATCCAGAACAATCACGCGCCGATCTGGATTGGCCAACGCCAGCCCCAATCCGTGAGATGAGGCCTGCCCCATCGCCCCGACTGCGACATAGTTCAGTTCACGTGGGTTCAGCGCCAGCCAGTCGAAACAGCTTTGATAGACTGCGACCACAATATCGTCGTCGCGAACATGAGGGATCAGCGCCTCGAGCGCCGCATCTCGGTGCATTGTCATGGTGTCTCCGGGGGGCGCCCGATCAGGAAAATATGGGGTTTTGACGATGTATAGGCGGCCTCAACGGCCTGGCAGATATGCGCCTCATCTCCGGGCTCTTCGATCAGCGAATGCGACAGTTCCATTGCATCCAGGACCGGACGGACGATCCTGACCCCGTAAGAGGCCGAGTAATCTGGGTGTATATGCGGCTCTTTCCCTTGCAGACCCACCATCATCACGACCGGTAGTTCGTAATCCACCCCGATAGCCCGGATTGCATTGAGAGAATCCATCAATCCTGTTTGCTGCATCATCAAAAGCGCACGGGTTCCGTTATAGGACATAGCCCCACAGATACTGACACCTTCATCTTCCTTGCAGATGCGGGTCAGCCGAAATTCCGGATCCCGAGAAATTGGCCATAGCAACCCATCACTGGTAACAATATCAGGCAGGGCCACAATTTCACGCACATGCGCCGCCTTAATTTGTGCCAGAATTGCTGCACCAGAAGGATGCGCCACCTTTGGCACATCCGCCGCCACCCTAGACGAAGCGACCATCACGCGCCTCCGCCCAGAAATCTTGCAATACCGTCCCGCGCAATCCTCAGATCGCGCATATGTCCGACAGTTATGCGCAAATAGTCCCCGTATGCGGACGAGGCGAACCGCCGCACCGCGACCCCTTGCTGCAAAAGCGCGCTTGTGGCCGCTTCTGCGGATTTTTGCATATCGGGAAAATGAACCAGAACAAAATTTGCCTGACTGGGTATTACGCCCAACCCAAGTGCCTGCATCTCGGCGCTGATCCAGTCCCGGCCCCTACGGTTCGCATCGTGGACATAGCGTGTGTGCGCCTCATCTTCCAATGCCGCAATCGCAGCTGCAGCAGAGGACGACGCCACTGGAAAAGTCAAACCGACCCGACGAACAGCATCGATGATGTCATCGGGCCCGTACATCCAACCCACGCGCGCGCCGGCCAATCCGTAAATCTTGGAGAACGTCCTGCAGATGACGACATTTTCCGCCTGTTCGACCAAAATATGGGCGGGTTCATAATCCGGCGCGTCGACGTATTCTTCATAAGCTGCATCGATGATCAACAAGACGTTGTCCGGCAGTGCAGCATGCAGGCGGCGAACTTCAGTTCCGCTCAGGTAAGTACCTGCCGGGTTTTCGGGGTTGGCCAGATAAACCACCCGCGTCCGATCGGTCAACGCATTGATCATACGGTCAGCGGATGGTTTGAAATGATCATCTGCAACCGACACAACCTCGGCATCGTTGGCATAGGCGTAGTTCGGGACCTTCAGATAGCCGTTTGCACTGCGGATCAATTCGGTACCGGGTCCAAGATATGCCCGCGCCAGCCGCGCCAGCAAGTCGTCGGACCCCTGCCCTGTTGTGATGCGCGCCGCATCCAGTCCGAAATGGCTCGCGATTGCCGGGGCAAGAATGTGATCCGGATTTTCCAGATAACGTTCAATCGAGCTGGCGGCAGCCCGTGCCGCGTCTCGGGCAATCGGACTGGGACCAAACGCACTTTCGTTTGAATTGAGCAGGACTGCGGAGGGCGGCGCGATATCGGCCGCCTCGCTCACCATATGGGGTTTGATCTTGTCAATTCCCGCTTTCGCGAGGGCAACGGTCATTCATGTCCTCCTGCACCAATAGGCGGGGTGGGTTGTGATTTTCCTTCATATCACATAACTAGTCATTTTTAGCAATTCACTTTCTTTAATGTTATGATATTGATGTGCAGAATGCCACCCTAAGGACTCACATGACTGATCCCCACGCGACCTCTAACAGCAGGCTTCATCTCACAACGGATCTGGACTTACCGGGACGGAATACCGGTGATCTGATGTTGAAATGGTCCGACAATGCTGTGCCCCTTGGGTATTACCCCGTTCCGGTCATCAGCATCCGCGGACAGCCGGGGCCTGTCGTGTTGATGCTTGGGGGAACTCATGGTGATGAATTCGAAGGTCCAGCAGCTATCCTTCGGCTTGCAGCGCAACTTGATCCGTTAAAGTTGACCGGACAGGTCATCCTGATCCCAGCTCTGAACGCGCCGGCGGTTCACGCCTCTTCGCGTGTTTCGCCGCTAGATGGTCAAAACCTGAACCGCGCATTCCCCGGAAATGCAGACGGCGGCCCAACCGCCATGCTTGCCCATTTTATTGAAACTGAAATGATCCCGCGGGCAGATGCCGTGATTGATCTGCATTCCGGAGGCAAGGCATCAGTGTTCGAACCCTGCGCGTTGGCTGCACGCACAGACGATGCGCAGCTCACTGCAGCCAATATGGAATTGGCTCGGGCCTTTGGGTTGCCGTTGATCTGGGTACTCGGTGCGAACAACGACAACCGATCAGTTAACTCCGCCGCGGCTCGGGCCAAGATCCCTATGATCGCGGCGGAACTGAGCGGTGGCGGCGGTGTCGACCCTGATGTGACCGATCTTGCTGAGGCTGGCCTGATGCGTTGCCTGCGTCATCTGGGTGTTCTACCCAGCAGATCCTCGGAATCTGTCCCGACGCACTGCGTAGAAATCGCGGACCCAACGCACAGTCTCTACGCCCCTGCCGATGGCCTGTTTGATCGACGCTGCTCCGCCGGACAATATGTCGAGGCCGGAGCATCTGCTGGCACGCTCTTTTTTCCGGCCGAACCGGATCGCGCACCGTTGGATCTGAGGTTTCCAGCTTCGGGTCTTGTTCTTGCCCATGGCAATCGCGGTGTGGTGCGCCGGGGCGATTTGCTGACCTTGGTGGCGCAACCTCTGCCCGAGGGGCCATAGATGCGGACCTATACGCCATTCATCAACGGGTCATTTCTACCCTGGGCCGCTGAAACACTTCCGAGTGTTAACCCGGCCACCGGCACTGAATGGAGCAAGATCGCACGATGTGGCGCTGAAACAGCCGATCAAGCCATACGAAATGCCGACCGCGCCTTTCGGGAAGGCCCATGGGCCAACACCAGCCCAAATGACAGGGCCTATGTTATTGATCAGCTTGCCGATACTTTGGAGACCCGCTGGCAGGAACTGGTCGAGCCCGAGATCCGCGACAATGGCAAGCGGATCTCCGAAGTACGGGGGCAATTTGCCGGATTGCATAGCTGGTTTCGGCATTTCGCAGCACAAGCTCGCAAAATGCAGCCCGAACAACAGGCAAATACAGTCCTCGGCGTGAGCAGCGTAGGCCACTACATCCCCTATGGCGTGGTTGTGGCAATAACACCTTGGAATTCTCCTTTGATGATCCTTGCGTGGAAGCTGGCTCCGGCACTGGCGGCGGGCAACACGGTTGTTGTCAAACCATCGGAAATGGCGTCAGCCTCAACGCTGGAATTTGCCCGGCTTGTACATGAGGCTGGGTTACCGCCTGGCGTCCTTAATGTAGTGACTGGGCTCGGCTATGAGGTTGGCGAGTCGCTCGTTCGCCATCCATTGACCCGCAAGGTGACCTTTACCGGGTCAGATCTCGGAGGATGTAAAGTCGCCGAAGCAGCGGCGGCGGGTGTGGTCCCGACAGTGCTGGAGTTAGGAGGAAAATCACCGCAGGTTGTGTTTGCAGACTGTGATCTGGACAACACCGTCAACGGCATTCTCTCTGGTATTTTTCTGTCTAATGGACAGACCTGTGTCGCCGGGTCACGTCTAATCGTCGAAGCCAGCATGAAAGAAAACTTGTTGGCAAAACTGCTGTCACGGGCGCGCGACTTACGTCTTGGTGATCCGATGGAGCTTGAGACTCAGATTGCTCCGCTGGCCAATGAACCGCACCTGCGCAAAGTGACCGAAATGATTGCACGGGCAAAGGCGGATGGGGCTGTTTGCCTGTTGGACGGGCTTGAAGCTGCCGCTGGGCGAGACGGGTTTTTTGTTGGCCCAACCATTTTCGACAATGTGACGCCCGACATGCAGCTCTGGCGCGAAGAGGTGTTCGGGCCGGTGCTGGCGGTTACCTCATTTGATACAGAAGCCGAGGCCATCGCGCTGTCCAACGATAGCGACTATGGGTTGGCCGCCGGTGTCTGGAGCACGGATCCCGCCAAAGGCAAGCGAGTGGCCGAGGCTATCGTAGCAGGCACCGTTTACATCAATCACTATCGCAGCGTCGATCCCGCCAGCCCTATTGGCGGGGTCAAGCTGTCCGGATATGGGCGAGAACTTGGCCCGGACGCCATCAAGGATTTCTGTCAGATCAAATCCGTCTGGACCGGCGCAGCGCCGGTCCCGGATCCGTTTCCCTGATCTGTCAGCACCAATACGTACGGAGGACGCCATGAATGACCATTTCGACGCCCCCAAAGGCGATTTTAGAGGCCATGACAAGCAGTCAGTTTGGGCTCAGAAACCTGACCCGGAACTGACTGAGGTTGGCCCTGGCACCCCATGCGGGGAATATCTGCGCCGGTTCTGGATGCCGGTGGCAATGACAGATCAGGTTGGTGATCTGCCCTATCGTTTACGCATTCTGGGCGAAGACCTTGTACTGTTTCGCGAGAAGAAAGAAGGCAAGCTGGGGCTGACTCACTTGCATTGCTGCCACCGCAACATGAGCCTTGAGTTCGGGATCGTGGAGGAAGGCGGCATTCGCTGCTCTTATCACGGTTGGAAATACGGGCTGGACGGCACCATTCTGGAGACCCCCTGCGAACCGCCCGCATCACAAGTCAAGAAAAAGGCCTGTTTGGGGGCGTATCCTGTGATCGAATACAAAGGACTCGCCTTTGCCTATATGGGTCCACCCGAAGCCCAACCTCCTTTCCCTGTAATGGACACTTTCGATGATGAGGGTGACGAGCTGGTGCCCTACCTGATCAAATCCCCTTGCAACTGGCTTCAGGTCATGGAGAACGCCTGGGATCCGTTTCATGTGGTCTATCTTCATACGCTGGCCGTGCGCAGCCAATTCATCGACGCCTTCGCCGAAATGCCGATGATTGAGTTTCATGCCAGTGCCACTGGTGATTTTTACACCAATGTGCGGCGTGTAGATGACATCGTCTGGATCCGTATCCATGATCATATGCTGCCGTCATTTACCCAGAACGGTGGGCATTTCCCGGTGCCAAACGGGCCGCGTTATTTTGGGCGTTGCGGGTTGTCGCGCTGGATCACACCCATTGACGACACGAACACCATGGTCATTGCCTGGCGTCATTTCCGCAACGCTGATGCCAACGATGACCCGAAGGGCCTGACTGACAAAAGCAAAGTGGGCTTTGGCAAGACCGACTTCTATGGGCAGGATCCCGATCGCCCATATGAAATGCGGCAACGTGACCCTGGCGACTATGATGCCTGGGTTAGTCAGGGGCCCAAAAATATCCATTCACGCGAAAATCTCAGCTTTTCCGACCGGGGGGTGGCCAAGGCGCGCCGGCTGCTGCGAAATGCCATCCGCGCGCTGCAAAACGGAGAACCTCCGGCACAACCGTCTGACAATTTCTCCGGACAGATCATCCCAACCTACGCCGGTGATACGATGCTGAGAATTCCCGTTCAGGAGGGGCGCGACGATGGTGCAGTTCTCAAGGAGATCTCGCATCGGGTGGCCGAGATTTACATGTCCGGCGATCACTTGCAGGGCGATGATCGCAAAGCCTTCATCATTGAGGCACTAAAAACATACGAGGCAAGTTGGTCATGACCACGCGTATCCCTCACAACCCTGGCCGGGTTGACTGGTCAGGTGAAAACCCGGGCATTTACCTCAAGCAGAACGCTGATAAGGAACAGTATGATACTCTGGCACTGTTTTTCCGCGTTGTGCTCTCGCCTTATGGTCGCGGTCACGCGGCAATCATCTTAGGTGCACCGGATCGGGCGCAAGGTTGGCCACATGTTCCAAATCTGATCATGACCGACAACCAGCGTTTGATGCGTTGGATCGTGGATGGCTGGGTGACCAAAATGCCGACCTTCGTCGGCAAAGCGGGTCTAGAGGCGATGACCTGGCTCGACTGCGACAGTGTCGAAAAGCGTCCTGGCAATTTGAAGGCACGTTACTCAGAAACATTACGTGGATCAGGCGTCACGGTCGAAATGATCTGGCACGACATGGGTGCACCTTTGCCGGTCGAAGTGACCAAGGAAAACTCGGCCACCAAAGAGCATGAAATGTATTCGGTGTTTCTGGAAGCAAAATCCGCACAGGTCGTGATCAACGGTACGCCCCTGCCAGGCATCGTTGCCGATCGGCAGTTCTTTGGCCGAACCATGAGCACGGCTTTTCTAGCCTTTTCGGAAACCTGGGTAACGCCACAGGAGGATCTGTGATGCCATTGACCGAGCCAGTCACACCGGGCACCGTAGATTGGACAGGTGAAAACCCGGGCATTCTGCTAAAAGACGACAATGGCGATTTCACAGCGATGGCTTTGTTCTTTCGCGTTGCCTGGTCGCCTGTCGGACAGGGTCAGGTATTGCTGCTTTATGGGACACCTGATCAGGTTGAAGGACCGCCAGAGGCTCCAAATGTGATCCTCAGCGACAATCCAGATCTAACCACATTCCTGAAAAAGAACTTCATCAGCAAACTGGCTGCATTTGCCGATGCACCAGCATTTGCCACCATGCCTGAAATCGGCGCACAAGCTGTGCGAACCTCCGGCGATCCGATGAGCCACCGCTATACCGAGACAATAGTAGGTGAGAGCCTGACCGTCGAACTCGTCTGGGAGGGGCTCCAACCGCCACGGGCGCTGGAACTGTCGCCACATGAGGTTGCCTCGGGCGAACAGAACATGTTTTCGCTACTCGTGCCGGCGCATTCGGCACAGATTATTGTCAATGGCAAATGGCTGCCAGGTAAGCTGGGAACAAGGGTACAGGCCGGCTACGATACGACCACCGCGTTCCTATATTTCTCGGAGACATGGATCATCCCGCCGGAGAATCCGTGATGCTGCATCCTGCGGATCAACTCGCATTTGACAGGGCAATGGTAACACAGCCGGTCTGGAACCGGTTCAACACGGCCGCCGACGCGTTGGGGCTTGCGGAAAACACACTGCTTCATGCAGGGCCGGCCTTTGCCGATCCCAATCTAATCACGGCCCCGATCCTTAATTCAGCTTGCGTCGCAGCAGTCTGGCAGGGGCTTGCTCGGGATTTCGACCAGGCCGAGGCGATGATCCTAAATGGTGAAATCGAGTTGAAACCCGCTCAGGATCACGATCTTGTCACTCCTCTGGCCGCTGTTGTCTCGGCAGACATGCCGCTACACACAATTTATGATGCCTGGCGCGGGCAGCAACGTGTGTTCACACCGATCAATGCGGGCAGCCGTCCAGCGATGCGGCTGGGTCAACGATCCATGGCAGTGTTGGAGCACATCCGCTGGCTCAACACCCGATTTGTGGATGTGTTGGACAATGGGCTCGCCGAAGGTATCGCACTTGTGCCGCTGGCCGTGACTGGCCTGGTAGGGGGGGACGACTGCCATGGACGAACACCCGTTGCAACAGACGCGCTTGTCGCCGAACTGAAAGATCGTACCATTGGCGGGATCAAAGACGAAGAAGCGCTGGCCTTCATGGCTAGCTCGCCGTCGCTGTTCCTCAATCTTTGGATGGCAGCCACAAAATGCATGATGAAGTTGGCCGAAGGTGTCGAAGGTTCAAGTTTTGTCACTGCTGCCGGTGGCAACGGGCACGAGGTTGGTATCCAGATTTCGGGCTTACCCGGCCAATGGTTTACAATTCAAGCCGATCCACCAAAAGGGAAATTCGAAGTCGATGTGCCCCAGGACAGGGCATTGGGAGCAATCGGTGACAGCGCCGTAATTGAGGCTTTCGGACTCGGCGCCATGGCCATCGAATTGAGCCCAGATCAGAAAAAGGGTCTGGGTGCCTTTCTGCCCGACAACGCTCAAGCGCGCAGTTCCGGCCTATCCGTAGGGACACATCCTTATTTTCGAACACTAGATATTCGACTAGGCAGCACGGCACGCGGCGCGGTGGCTGAAGGGTCGGGGCCGGTAATTGGTCTGGGTATCCTCGACAAGCTTGGCGAAGCTGGCCGGCTGGGAGGGGGTATTTATGACATGCCGGTCACCCCCTTCGCTGTGGCCATGGAAACGTTGGAGAAATGACGGAGTTAAACAGGTTCAGCGCGCATGAATTGGCCCGGTTGATCCGCGAGGGTGAAGTCAAACCGTCTCAGGTGATGGCGGCACATCTGGACCGAATTTCGCAACGGGAGCCTGCGATCGGGGCGTTTCAGTACCTCGATGCGGATCACGCCATGGAGCTTGCTCACGCTGCCGATACACTTCCAATCGGTGGGCCGCTCCATGGCGTACCTTTTGTTATCAAAGACATTATCGACACTGAAGCTTTGCCAACAGGTTGGGGCAGCGATCTTTATTCCGATCGACAACCAGACAAAAACGCGACATGCGTCCAGACTTTTCTGAACGCAGGGGCGATCCCAGTTGGCAAGACGGTCACAACCGAGTTTGCCTATTTTCGACCGGGCAATACTGCAAATCCGGCAAGTCTTGGACATACCCCCGGCGGCTCTTCCTCCGGGTCTGCCGCTGCGGTCGCCGACTTCATGGCACCGCTCGCATTTGGCTCGCAGACAGCTGCCTCTTTGATCCGGCCGGCCGCTTATTGCGGTATCTGCGGCCTCAAACCGACCACGGGTAACTATGATCTGAGCGGGGTTATGGGCTTGTCAGGCAGCCTTGACACGCTGGGAGTTCTGGCAAGAGATCCGCGTGATCTGGTGTTGGCAGATGCCGTTTTGCGTGGAACAAAACTGACACCGCCACCTGAATACGACGTTGCGTTGCCCCGGGTCAGCCTGATGCGTGGTCCCCATTGGGCGGACGGATCGATAGAGATGCGCGACACCTGCACACGTGCGCTGGCAGCCATTGCCGCGACCGGTGCGGAAACAGGTGAAATCACGCACCCGCCGATATTTTCCCAGCTTACACAGGCGCAAATAACCGTCATGGGGTACGAGGCAGCCCGCCTTCGCAAAACAGAGTACCAAATTGGCGTCCCCGGTATCAGCCAGCAATTCCACGATTTGATAGCCGATGGGCTGCTGGTTACAGAAGACGAATATCTTACTGCGGTTGAGACCCGTAACCGTGCATCAACCATGCTGGATCAAATGTTCCGCGACGTGGATGCGTTGTTGGTTCCCTCAGCTCCTGGTCCGGCACCGGCAGGGCTTGGCGCGACAGGTGACCCGGTGTTCTCGCGGATGTGGACTCTGCTTCAGGTGCCCTCAATCGCCCTGCCCTTTGGTACGGATCACTCTGGTCTACCGCTAGGTATACAACTGATCGGCCCGTGCGGAGCAGATAAGCGATTGCTGGACATCGCCCAATGGGTGCACGGGATTCTGCAGGTATCCTGCCGAGCAGCATAAATCCCGCTCTCTGGATGCTGTATCAACCGACCAGCGGCAGCAGTATTGCCAAAGACAGAGGGATGCTCACTGCGGCGATCAGGGTTTGCAATGTGACAATCGCTGCCATCAAAGGGGCATCGCCACCCAGTTGCTTTGACAGCGTGTACGAGGATGCACCAGTTGGAACCACAGAATAAACGACAGCAATTTGCAGCACATCCCGGGGCAATCCAACCGCCAACCCGACCACCAGTACCGCTATGGGGAAGACCACCATCTTGCCTAAGAACGCAAGGATAAGCGGTAGCACACTGGCGGCCATAGCGCGCACTCTCAAATTTGCGCCTACGGCCAACAGGGTAATCGGTAAAGCCCCGGCCCCTAAAACGTCTGCTACATCATGTAAAACCGGGATCCGGTCACCGATCAGCTGGTTGGCGCCGAACGCAAGCAATATCGAAATAACATAAGGATTGCGGGCAAGCTCGCGCAGGATTGCAACAGGCAAACTGGTGGCATTGTCGCGTTGCAGTGCACCGACCAGCATGACCACCATTACGATATTGGTGGTCGGCACCAGTATCGCAGTCGCAAGAATAGCGATATCTAATCCTGTGGGACCAAAAAGATTTGCCGCCAGCGCCAGCCCGATGAATGAGTTATGCCGAGCGCTTCCCTGTAGTATCGATGTACCTTGCGGTGCCGCGAACCCAAAAAGGCGCGCACTTATGAAGGCAAAGATCAGCGCCGCAACAAACCCGCCCAGAATGGTAACCGAGTAAAGGCCAAGCGCGGATTTATCGAGTGGCGACAGCGAGATTTTGGTAAACAGCAGACAAGGCATCAGTACCCAATAGACAAGCTTGTCGTTCAGGTTCCAGAAATCGGTGCTGGGGATGCCGCCCTTTCGAAGAGCCAAGCCCAAAGCGATGATCAGAAAGATCGGCAGGATGGAAGTCAGTGTCGTCAGCATGGCGATCCGTGGGCAAAAATGAACACACCCAACCCGACACTTTCAAAGAGTGAAGATCAATGTCATTCGACGCCGAAATTGTACCTCGGTCATCAGGATGCTTCGGACTCGTCGTCGATGACGCCCATTGCATCGATTTCGACCAATAACGATGGATCAGCCAATCCCTGCACGACAACACCGGTCGAACAGTGGTGCACGCCGTCAAACCAGCGATTGATCACCTCGTAAACGGCGGGGCGATAGGAGATGTCGGTGACATAGACGGTAAGTTTGCAGACATCCGCCAAACTGCCCCCGGCTTCTTCCATCCAGCGCTGGATGTTGCGGCAGGCCTGATCTGCCTGTACGCCCGGATCGCCTTCACCAATCAATGTTCCGTCCAGCAGAGTACCAACCTGTCCCTACATGAACACAAAATCACCTCGGGCCCGGATCGCTTTGGAATAGGTCGCCTGCGCGTGATAGCGGGTCTGGTACTTGTGGATATGTGTGCGGGTCATGGCATCCCTTTCTTCAGGTGACGGCGCGAGCCAGATAGTCCTCTACCATGTCACTAAAGCTCTGTTCGACAGCGAATTCGAAACCATCCTTGCATCGCATCACCAATGCCTTGAGGCCAAACAGTTCAGTATAGGTGACAGCGTCTTTGCCGAATGCAGTGTCATGCAGATCCAACGGGCAGGCAATGGCCATCACTTCGCCCGCCTGCGGACCCACTACTTTGAAAAAGGCCAGAGTATCCGAAATCTGCACAATACTGATATTGGCGGGACAATCGGTAGGCTTGAGCTGTGCTCTCAACGTTTGTTCCAAATCCAGCGAAGCACGGGCGATCCAGTGGTCTCGCCCGATGTGATACAGCTCAATCGCATCTTTCTCTGTTCGTCTATTAGGCTTATCGGACAAACGGGGCAAAGCGTCCCCCACCCAGTTTTCAATCGTTGCCAATGCCCCTTTGAGATCGAACAGTGCGTTCAGACTCTGGCGTGTGATCTGTACGTCATAGCTCATCTCAGGACCTCAGTAATTTGCCGTCGGGGTCGTGGAACACCGGCTTGGTAATGGTGACCGGGATCACCCCATCTTTCAGGCGCACATGGGCGGATTCCCCATGCCGCGCGTGCCCGTTTTCCAGCAACGCCAAACCGACCCAACGGTCGTTCACCACACTCCAGACACAGGCGGTGACGAGCCCCTCGGTGGCTTCTTTTCGGCCTCCGGGGGTGAGCGGTGCACCTTCGGGCACTTGTCGATTGGGGTCTTCAGGAAGAATGCCAACCAGTTCTCGCCGGGTGCCGCCACCTTCACGACGCAGCCCAATCGAACGCTTACCCAAATAGTCAGGCTTCTTCTTCGACATGACCCATCCCATACCCAGATCGTAGGCATCTACAGTGCCGTCCACCTCATGCCCCAGTGACAGAAAGCCCTTTTCGACCCGCAGAACGTGGCTGGATTCCGAACCCACTGGCAGAATGCCAAAGGGCGCGCCCGCCTCGATCACTTTGTTCCACAGTGCAGCCATGTGGCGCGGCGCGACGTTGACCTCAAATGACAGCTCGCCAGTGAAACTGACACGCACGACGCGGGCCGGGATCCCAACCACGGTGCCGTCGCGGAAAGACATGAAAGGAAAGGCCTCAGACGACAGGTCAATATCTGTTCCCAACGCCTGCATGACATGGCGTGCGTGGGGGCCGCATATGGTAGCGTTGTTCCATTGGCTGGTCACAGTAGTGATCATGACCTGCCAGTCGGGAAACTCAGTCTGAAGAAGCTTTTCCATGTGCTGGTTAACCGCGTCTGCATGACCCGTCGACGTTGAGATCATCCAACGGTGCTCGTCCAGTCGAAAGACCACCCCGTCGTCCAGGATCAACCCGTCATCAGACAGCATGAGACCATAACGCCCATCACCGAGTTTCAGGCTGGACATGACATTTGAGTAAAGAAAATCGAGAAAGTGCGGGACATCACTCCCTTTCAGCTCGAATGTGCCGAGGGGGGAGCCGTCATAGACGCCTACACCGTCGCGCACCGCACGACATTCGCGGTTCACAGCCTCCTGCAACCCTTCTCCAGGTTTGGGGAAGTATCCAGGACGCTGCCAACGGGCGCCAGCTTCGTACATCACTGCACCATTGTCCTTGTTCCACTGCGTGACCGGCGTGTGGCGGTAGGGGAACAACACTGTTTCCTCGCGCAAGCCTCCGATCGCGCCAAAAGAAACTGGTGTGTAGGGAGAGCGAAAGGTTGTCGTTCCGACATCCTGCAAGGGCACACCCTTTTGCATCGCAACAGTACCGATAATGTTGATATTACCGATTTTTCCCTGGTCGATGCCCATGCCGCCGGTGGTATATCGCTTGACGTGCTCGACATTGTCATAGCCTTCGCGCAGGGCCAAGTGTACATCGCTAACCGCCACATCGTTCTGCAGATCCAGAAATGCCTTTCCACGTTGCCCCGAGACGTCTACGCGCCATAGCGGCTCGATGGCATAGGGCAGGTCCGAACCTCCTTCGATAATCCCGTCAAGCGTCAACTCTCCTGCGGCAGCTCCGACAGCGCGGCAAGCTTGGGCGGCCTGATCGGGTACGAAAGCGGACAACTCCTCATCAAACCGCAGAGTACTTCTGGATTGAGACCACAGATGCACGGTTGGGTTCCAACCGCCGGAATGGCCCAGCAGGTCACAATCGATCCAGGTCTCCGCCCCACTACTGACGGATACTGCACGTACCGCGCGCACCCGCTTGTGACCTCGCACACCTGCGGCGACGGTGCCTGTATGAACGGTGACGCCCTGTGCCATATCCAGTGCGGCTTGCGGCACTGTATCGCGACTGTCTAGGATTGCGACGACCAACACACCTGCTGCCATTAGGTCAGCTGCAACTGCGTAAACGCTGTTGTTGTTGGTAAAAAGAACAACTCGTTGTCCCGGAGTGACACCCCAACGATTGACATAAGCCTGTACTGACGAAGCGAGCATGACGCCCGGCCGATCATTGTCTGCAAAAACCATGGCGCGTTCGGTGGACCCGGTGGCGACAACCACCTCGTCTGCACGCACCCGCCAGCTCCGTTCCAGAATACTGCCTTCTAAGGGTTCCCGTTCATTCACGATCAAAAGATTATGTTCGCGATAGGCCCAGACTGTTGCATTTTGCAGATGGATAACGTTGCCCATCCCACGCAATTCTTCAACAGCTTCAGCCACCCAGTCCAATGCGGATCGCCCGTTGATTTTTAGATCCCGGTTTAACAGGCTGCCGCCCGCCTCTGTTCCCTCATCAGCAATGAACACACGTTTGCCAGCCCTGCCCGCCTCCAGCGCGGTCTGCAATCCGGCAGGTCCTGCACCAGCGATCAACACATCGGCATGGGCATGACGCGCTTCGAAGTGGCCCGAAGTAGGAGGTTGCGCGGGTGCTGCCGCCAGCCCCGCAGCTTTGCGGATAGATGGTTCGAACAGATGCCAGTTGGGCCACTTGAATGTCTTGTAGTAGAAGCCAGCTGGAATGAAGCGTCCTAACAGCTGATTAACGCCACCAAGATCAAACTCGGGCGAAGGCCAGCAGTTGACTGAGCGGGCGCTCAGCCCATCGCGCAGCGGCACAGTTGTTGCCGGACGGTTACCCGATGAATCTTCACCGTCCAGCTCGACTAAAGTCGCCGGTTCCTCAGGTCCATGACCAACGATGCCGCGCGGGCGATGATGTTTGAAACTGCGGGCTGTGATACGGACCCCATTGGCCAGCAAGGCCGAGGCCAGAGTATCTCCTTTGTAACCTTCATAGGTTTTTCCGTTAAACCGGAACGTCATTGGGCAGGTGCGATCTATACGCCCGCCCGAGGCACGACGATTACTCTGAGCCATCGGGTGCCTCCACAATGTCATGGGTTCGGGTATCGCGCCAGATTGTCAGCCATTCACCGCAACCTCGCCCGTGCCACCATTTTTCCTGCACCGGTCCTAACGGGTTCGGTGCTACAGTCAGGTACTCAACCCATTCCGCGTCGCTCACGGCATTTGGATCAGGCCGATCGGCACCGACAGGGCCGCCAAAGATAAATTCACTTTCGTTACGCTTGCCGCAGAATGGGCAGGGGATAAGCAACATGGTCCTGTCCTCTCTATCGGGCGGTTGTGGTGCCGGCTTCCATCACAAAATCCAGATGACGGAATCGGTCGAGGGTAAATGAAGACATCAGCGGATGAGGCTGACCCTTAGCAACCAGATGGGCCAGGGTCAGACCGCCTGCCGGGATCGCCTTGTAACCACCCCACCAACCCGCCGTGATGAACAGCCCCGGCACTTCGGTCTGATCCATGATAGGCGAGGCGTCATGCGCGATATCCAGATGCCCGCCCCATTGTCGCATCAGCTTGAGCTTTTTGAATGACGGGAACAACGACAACATCGTCGTCACAGTATCTTCGAACACGTTTTGCTTGATGTCCCGGCGAAAGCTCTGGCCCATGTCAGGCGCGCCGCCAATTACCATTTCACCCTTGTCAGATTGACTGAAATAGAACCCGCTGTCGGGGCAATTCACGATCACATCGACCAACGGCTGGACTGGCTCGGAAACAAAAGCTGTCAGGTTCATAGTTCGCAACGGCAGCTTCAGCCCGGCGGTTTCCGTCAACGTTGTGGTATGTCCAGACACCGCTACGACAACTTTCTTGGCTCGAATGGTTCCGCGATTGGTTTCGACACCGTCGATCGCGCCGTCTGCACCTCGGATCAGCGATTGCACTGCGGTCTGCTGGTGGATCTCGACCCCCATCGCGTCCGCCGCGCGGGCATATCCCCAGGCCACTGCATCATGCCGGTTCACACCCGCATCGGTATGTACCATGCCGCAAATGATTGGCAGCCGAGCATCAGGTCCTCCGCCAGTCAGCGCGGGAATGCGACGGCGTAATTCGTCTGTATTGATCTGCTCGTAAGTTGAGCCGTAGATGTCCATGACCAATTGCCGTCGCCGAAGCTCTCGCAGCTTGGGCCAAGTCTGTACGACATCTACCATGGTGCGCTTTGAGTGCATCATATTGAAGTTCAGCTCTTGCGTAAGCCCTTCGTACATCGCGACTGATTTGACATAGAACGGGATCGACTCGTCCCGCATGTAGTTTGAACGGATTGTCACCGTATTGCGCGCGATGTTACCGCCGCCCAGCCAGCCTCGCTCCAGCACGGCGACGTCGGTAATGCCAAATTCCTTGGCCAGATAATAGGCAGTGGCCAGACCGTGACCCCCTGCCCCAATCACGACAACTTCATACTGGTCTTTCAGGGGCGAGCTTCGCCAGGCCAAGGGCCAGTTGCGATGGCCAGAGAGCGCGTTTCGAGCGAGTGAGAACACAGAGTATTTTTGCATGTTGGTAATTCTATTAACTAAGAAGCAATATTCGTCAATAAATAAATTTACCTAAATGCAATCCCCGTTTTGGCGCGCCGCAGCATTTGAACGAGTCATCGTGCGCATCGCGTACATGACTTGTTGCGGTATTTGCTGGTTCGGTCAGGTTATTTCGGGTAGGGTGCGTCATGCATGTTCGCATCAAACAGTTTCACCGAAACCTAGCCGGAAAATGGTCAACCCGGTCGAAGTGGCCCTGTTTCATCATAAACTGTCGCAGCTCTCCAACATCCTGATTCCATGAGAACTTGGGCGCATAGCGCCTGTTTTTTTACCGCCCTCAATCTCGGGTGGAATTTATGGATGGAAAAGCAATGACAACATCAACTGAAACTATGACGGTTCAGGATACCTATGCACGCGACGGTGTCGTGCTGCTAAGGGATATCCTATCTGACGAATGGCTGACCAAACTGCGACACGCTGTAGATACCGAAATCAAAAAGGGCGACCGCTATTTCGCCTACAAGAACATGCGTGAAACGCCGGGTGTGTTTCAGGACTATTGCCTGAAGTCGGATATCGGCCAGCGCGTGTCTCAGGTAGCTGGCAGCCCATGGACATCGCTGATCTATGACCAAATATTCGTGAAGGAGCCGGGAACGCAGACTCAAACCGGATGGCATACAGATCAGCCTTATTGGCCGGTATCCGGCCCGATCATGACAATGTGGATCGCGCTTGACCCGGTCGACCCGGACAATGGAGCGCTGGAATTTGTACGTGGTTCACATGCGTGGGGGGCCAAGTACCGTCCGTTCAAAACCGATCAACTCGGTGGTTTTCTACACTATCTGGAACAGGACAATCCCGACTATATCGATATGCCAGATTTTGAGGCAAACCGCGACGACTACGACATCTTCCATTTTGAGAATATGCAGCCCGGTGATGCATTGGCCTTTGACGGGATGACCGTTCATTCTGCTATGGGTAACAGAACCACCACCCGTCGCAGGCGAGGGTATGCAATCCGTTTTGCCGTTGACGGAGCAACTTATGAGCCACGCGATTCCGTCACCGAATGGCTGCATGATGACAGTCTTAAACCGGGCGCGCCGTTTGCCGGTGGACGGTTCCCCGTCATCTACGAAACTGCGTAAATCTGCGGCAGAGGGCTGGATTTCCCAGCCCTCTGCCAAGATCTCAGGCCTTCCGCGCGACGGCCTCCTGTGACGTATTCTCGGCCTCGATAGCACGGTCAAGAACGCGTCGGAATTGTTTGGCGCCCGCATCGAGGCCCAAATCAATATTCGACGTGGTGGCGTTCTTCATACCTTTGTGGACTGCCTCCAGCACATCCTTATCCTCAAGAAATGCCATACGCGCACCGTCATTCATGTAGGTTGACACTTCGGCATCGTCGGCAAGGGAATTACGATGCTGGAACCAGAAATACCTCGTCCGATCCTCATCAATCGGGGTCATGAAATTATATGAGATATTGATGAAGGTTTCAGCAACCGGACTCTTGTCATACCCACCGGTTCCAACCGGTGTGTAAATGGACTTGTTCAACCCGATGGCAGGCATGCACATCTCATAATGTTGCAGGCGGTCGCATTCGCCCCCGAACGTCACAAGCTTGGAATAGTAAGGTGAAGGCGGTTTGTTCTCAATCCAGCGCGACACGATTACACCGCGATCTGTTTTTTCCACGTTCAATGGTTCTTCGTCCGTCCCTGCTCCCGCAAACGAACTCACGTGCACCCAAGCCACATGGCTGGGATCAAGCAGGTTGTCACAGACCCAAAGGTAGTGGCAATCGATATCCATCACGCCACCATCCGTCATGCCCCAGGTTGTGTTATCGAAATTCTCTACGGGGAAAATCTGATCAGGATTTGCCAGTGCCGGATCCCCCATCCAGATCCAGAGCAATCGATAGCGGTCAACCACCGGATAAGATTTGACAACCGCACGGCGCGGGGTCATCCCACGCTGGGTGGGGCTGTCTATGCACTTGCCCGAGCAGTCGAAAGTCAAACCGTGATAGCCGCACTCGACCAGATCGCCTATCAGATTGCCCTTTGACAAGGGCAGCTTGCGATGCGGGCACGCATCCTCCAGGGCAACCGGCGCGCCATCCTGCTGGCGATAAAGCACGACGTTTTCGCCCAGAAAGGTCTCGGCCTTCAATTCGCGACCAATATCTTTGCTCCATGCGGCAACATACCAGCAGTTTTTCAGATACATGATCCCGCTCTCCGTTCAATATCTAGCTTGCGCCAATATGGGGTAATTTCCCCGCACTTCGCCATGCTGGATTGGTAATGGGACATATAAGGTCTACTAATTTGACTCGTTTGCGAGCAGCGGGATGTCGGGTTGCGCTTTGGCTTCGGCATGAATCCAGTTCAGGAATTCGCTGACCTTTTGGCTATCCTTCGTCTCATGCCGCCGCACCAGCCAGTAGGACAAAGGAGATGGCGTCAAATGTGGGAACGGTCGCACCAATCGGCCATCACAGAGTGCGTCGATCACGAGCGGCTCACGACCGAGCGCCACGCCGAGCCCTTCGATTGCAGCTTGTACAACCATATTCGACTGCCCCAACCGACGTGTACGCAGCACTGTCGGCAAGTTAAGATCACATTGCCGGGCCCAGAATTCCCACGTCGGGTTAGCCGCACCATGACGTAGGTTTTCATCCACAAGCAGTGTGTGACGAGACAAATCTTTGATGCCATGAAGATCGGGTAACAGAGCTGGAGCACAGACAGGAAAAAGCCGTTCTTCCATCAACAGATCGGCCTGCAACCCCGGGTACTCACCCAGCCCATACCGAATGCCGATATCCGCATCGGCACCAGAAAAGGGGTGCTGCCCGGTATCTGTAGCGATCGAAATCGACAGGTCGGGATGCGCCAAATCAAAGTGAATAAGCCGCGGAAACAACCAGTTAAACGCAAAGCCCGGCAGACATGAAATGACTATTGTTCGGTCGCTGCGAGTTTTATCCCGCAACTGAGCGCAGACGTCAGAAATACGCCCCAATCCATCGGATATAGCCAGAGCCAGCTGTTCGCCCTCGCGTGTGGGACGTGACTGACGCGCACCGCGCACCAGCAATTCTCTGCCAAGCCATTCCTCCAGCGACCTTACATGCTGGCTTACCGCACTTTGACTTACACCCAGCTCTTCGGCTGCTGGCGAAAAGCCGGAATGGCGGACGACCGCCTCAAAAGCGCGAAGCGCCGAATATGGCAAATTCAGGATCATATTAGCTATCCTAATGTCAGGCATTACTTCTTTCAAATGGATTAGAGTCGATACAGGGCTCTAGATTTCTAAGATCAAATCTTTGGGGGTACTGATGTCCGACACAACGCCCGGGCGAGGAGCGCTAAACCTTCTGGTGAACTGTGCCCATGCAACAGCGGGCGACCGGTTGCTAATCGCCTACGAGCCTCCGCAGTTCGGGTATTTCGACTCAAATTGTGTAGACATCGTCAGCCAGGCGGCACAGCAGCTAGGGCTAATTGTTGATGCGGTTGATGTGGGTTTCAACCCTGACAACCCCCATCTCTCGCCCGACCTTCTTGTCCGATTTCGGGCTGCAGACATCATCCTGTTCTTGGCGCGCTTGGGCGATCAGTTGCGGTTTTCGGACATGCCGCGGGGCAAAAGGATTATTGTCAGTTTTGCGGTGAACAAAGAACTGCTGGGCTCGGGGTTTTCGAACGGCCACCACGATGCGTTTTTGGACCTCAAGTCAGACGTCAATGCGGTGCTTGATGCGGCAGACGAAGTCCGGATCACCTGCCCGCTGGGTACTGATGTACGTGGACACCCGATTATGGATCTGAAGCCCACTGGGGATACCTCGATCCTGCGCTTTCCAATGTCCGTCTTTACACCGGTTCCAGCACATAGTTTTTCTGGCAGGGTGGCCGTCAGTTTTCTTACCGGGACCGGGTCGAGGTATTATGACAATTATACTATCGAATTCGACGAACCGGTTTTTGCAATCATGGAAAATGGCCAGCTAACGCGGTTTGACGGCGACCCTGCTAATGTTGCAAGAGCTGAGGCCCACTATGATCGGGTTGCCGGGCAGTTCGACATAGATCGTAATTTCGTACATTCATGGCATGCTGGGATTCACCCAGGCTGCGGATATCCCTGGGATATGCGAGAAAATTACGAAAGATGGGGCGGGTCTGCTTTTGGCAATCCGCGTATTCTGCATTTCCACACTTGTGGTGCTTATGCCCCCGGTGAAATCAGCTGGAACGTAATCGATCCGACCATTGTGATCGACGGCGAGACTTACTGGGACAATGGTGTTTTTTACGCTGAACGGCTGCCTGCTGGACCGTCAATTCTCGATCGCCATTCCTGCGCGGCGGCATTGTTTGCTGATCCTGATCCGAATATCGGATTGCGTGCGGTTATCTGATCATTCCTAACTTGATCGAATCGCGCCCAGATAGGATGATCTATTGTTAATAGGACCCGATCAAGTTGGTCTTATGGTGCGGAGCACTCCCGTCTCCGGTGCCGGTATGTACGAAGAGGGCAAAGTCCCCCGCACCGGCAAAATTATGGAACCCATATGTCAAAAGCTATCGTTACGCCGCTGACTCAGGCCTTGGCCGAAGGAAAACTCACGCGCGAAGAACTCAAAGGATTCATGCAACGTTCAAACGGACCGGGATTGCGCCATCTGGCGCTTTGGATCCTGTTGCTTGCGTTCACCACGACGCTGATAACACTTGCCTGGAACAGCTGGCTGATCTGGCCGGCAATGTTCCTTCAAGGCGTTGTCCTGGTGCATCATTTTTCGTTGCAGCACGAATGTGTGCATTACACTGTGTTTCGGACACGCTGGCTGAATGATTTGGTTGGTCAGATCTGTGGGCTGATCATCATTCTGCCACACCGGTTTTTCCGGTACGAGCATTGCGACCATCATACCTATACCCAACTCACCGGCGAAGACCCTGAACTTATCCCTATGCCCAAGACGATTGGACAATATCTTCTTTACCTTTCAGCCCTGCCCTATTGGCGCGGTAAGTTCACCGAAGTGTTCCGACATGCCCGCGGACGGCTGAACGAGACAGAGTTGCGCTTTATCCCCAAGGTCGAGCACAAAGCGGTTTTTCGGGACGCGCGCAGGATGCTTGCCATTTACACCGCCATTTTTCTAGCCATGGCTCTGACCGGCTGGTGGGGCCTGATCTGGTATTGGATCATTCCACTGTTTCTGGGGGAACCAGTTATGCGATTTGTGCGAATGACCGAGCATGTGGGGCGACCAACGGTTGCCCAGATGTCGGAAAACACCCGCACCAATCTGGTATCAACACCGATGGCCTTTCTGTGCTGGAACATGAACTATCACGCGGAACATCATTACGTTGCATCGGTTCCATTCCATTCGCTGCCGCGCTTGCATGAAAAGCTGAAGGATCACATTTTTGTCGAAAGAGGCGGCTACTTGGCAGCGCATCGTGACATTCTGCGGCAAATTTTGCGGCGTGAACCCGAGCAATCGGCAGAGGTTTGAGCGATGGGAAATGAGAAACCATGGCGCGACCTGATCGATGTTGCGAAGCTGGAAAAGAACTGGGTCACGCGCGTTGAGATCGGACCACGGCTAATTGCCGTTTATGATACGCCAAGCGGTGTTTATGCCTCGCTGGCGCTGTGTAACCATGGCGGCGCTGATTTATGTGACGGCTACTTCGATGGACACGTGATTGAATGTCCGTTGCATCAGGGCGCGTTCGATGTACGAGACGGCAAACCCGTGTCAGCACCCGCAACGCGAGCAATGCGCATTTTTGACACTCGGGTCGAAAATGGAATGGTTCAGGTCAGGCTATGAATGTGTCCACGTACCTATCAGCCATGTGCGTTAGGCAAGCGCCGGTATTCCGGGCATAGCCACATATCCGTGTAATGCTTCAACCCGTTGGATCCAATTTCGAACCGACGGGTACGGGGACAATGGAATGTTGCCCTGATAAGCTAACGCTGTGTACGGGTAACAGGCCAGATCCGCCAGGGTCAGCCTGCCACACGTCAGCCAAGGGCTGTCTGACAACTGCCGCTCCATGATCTCCAGCGACGCCTCGCCCAGTGATTGCGGTCCGATCAGATCAATATCCCGTTCAAATAAAACAATCGCTCTGGCTGTTGCCATGCCGTGAAATATCTCATTGACCGAGAATGAGAGCCACTGCTGAATCTCGCCGTGTTCTTCCGGTGTTCTGGGTCCCCAATTCTCAGCATCGTATTTCTGTGCCAGGTACAACATGATTGCCGTACTGTCGCGCAGAACAAATCCGTCATCATCGATAACAGGAACCTTGTGCAGCGGGTTTATCCGCAGAAACTCTTCCTGTTTCTGGTCGCAGTTCAGCAGATCAATATCGATGAGCTGATATTCAAGCTTCAGCATCGACAACAACAATTGGACTTTGTGGCAGCTACCAGATAACTTGAAATCGTAAAGACGTATCATTCGGGTCGTCCGACCTATCGTTTATCCGATCGTTTTTCGAGGCGGGCAAAGATACGGCTGAGGCTGAAACAGACGATAAAATAGAAAGCTGCCGTTGTGATCCAGGCCTCAAAGATCATACGTGAGGACGCAACAAGTTCGACGGTCTTGTATGTCAGTTCCTGTACTGAGATCAGTGACAAGATCGAGCTGTCCTTAATCAACGAAATAAATTGGTTTGCCAGAGGCGGGACCACTTTCTTCAACGCTTGAGGCAGGACTACATAGCGAAGTTCCTGTAGTTGACTCATCCCGATCGAACGCGCGGCTTCGCGCTGGCCTTTCGGAATTGACTGAATACCCGCCCGGATAATTTCCCCGACAAAGGCGCTTTCAAACAACGCCAGAACGATGACTCCGGAAACCAGCGAAGGGAAACGCCGCATTTCGCCAAAAAAGAAAGTCCAGACCTGGTTGTTCTCTTGTCGCGCGATTCCACGCGCCCAGCGTTCAAGATTCAGGGCGTCAATCAGTTGTTGGGACAGGAAAAAGAAGAAGATAAAGACGACAACAACCGGTGGCACGTTGCGCAAAAACTCGAGGTAGGTTCGGGCCAGCATCCGGATTGTCAAATTAGCTGAACACCGGGCAACGCCCAAAATAGTGCCCAACAGAAGGGCCAGAATGCCGGAATAGATACTGATGCGAACGGTGGCAGCTAGCCCCTGCAAAAGCAGGTTGGCAAAGTACTCTTCACGACTTGAATGCCAGCCGACTATATATCCAGGAATAAGCTCCCAGCGCCATTTGTAATTGAGCGTGCCTTCGATCGACAGCCAGATATACCCGAAAAAGGCAATCAAAATCGCCAGGATCAGGTAGTCGGGCCATCTGAGCTTCTTGATGAAATTCTGCACCGGGCGCGCTCCGCGTCAATCTCGGGGGCGGTGCACCCGCCCCCGGTTAGTTTAGTTACTGCGCAACCTGATCAGCCCACTCTTCGGTGGCGAACCAATAGTTGTGACGCTCTTCCAGCCAACCGGACCGCCATTGCTGTGCAATCCAGTTGTTGAAAAAATTCATGGCATCCGGATCACCTTTGCGCACCCCAAAGGCCTCACCGCGCGGGTCATAGAGATTTTCGAACGGAACGGACAACGTTTCAGGATTGCGCCCCGCTTCGCGGTTTGGAGTCGGTTGCGCAGCCATTGATGCATGCGCGTTGCCGTTTAGAACTTCCTGGGTCGAAGCCCCGTCCTCATCGAACAAAAGCAAGGTCGCATCAGGGAAGTTCTGTGCGATCACCGCAGCCGGGGTCGCACCGCGGCGGGCGGCAAAAGTGATCTCTGGTTTATTGAAATCTTCCAGTGTCATGCCTTCGGTCATCGATTTGTTGGCCAGGATGGCCAGACCTGAATAGGCGTAAGGATCGGTAAAGTTGATGGTCAGGTTTCGCTGCGCGGTCATCGACATACCTGAGATAATCACGTCGAAATTGGACGACACCAACGCAGGGATGATGCCATCCCAGGCGGTTGGAACGAATTCGACCTCGACCCCCATGTCTTCGGCCAATTTGCGCCCAACATCCAGTTCGAAGCCGATCAGCTCACCATTATTGTCACGCATCGACCACGGCACGAACAGTGAAAGACCAATCCGGATCACCCCGTCCTGCTTGATGGTTTCAATCACACTTTCACTGGACAGTTCCTGGGTCGCGCTTTGTGCCCAGCTTGAGGTCGCCAGTCCAGTCGCCACGACCGCACCCAGGGCTACCCCGAGCATTCTGCGAGAAAGCTTCATATTGGTTCTCCTTGTTGTCCGACAATTTGTTCAGGTTTATTGGTCGACGGCATATTTCTTCTCCAGATAGCTCACGCCGATCGACAGGATCAGGGTCACCACCAGATAGACCAATGCGATGGTGAACCAGATTTCGAAACTCATGTAGGTGTCAGAAATGATGTTACGTCCGAAAGTGGTCAGTTCGGCCACCGCAATCACGCTGACAATTGCTGATGATTTGATCAGATGAACGACCTCGCCGGTCATCGGCGGGAGCATGAACCGCACCGATTGTGGCAGGATGATGTAACGATATATCTGAAAGGGGCTCATCCCGATGGATTTGGCCGCTTCCCACTGGCCCGTGGGGATGGCGTTGATCCCCGCCCGCAAAATCTCAGATATCAACGCAGAATGAAACACCGCCAGGGTCAAGATACTCGCGGTATAACGATTAAACCCGAAGATCGGACCCAGCACATAGTAAAAGAGATAAAGCAGAACCAAGAGCGGGATGTTCCGGATAAGCTCAAGGTAGCCAACCGCAACCGCTGAACCCACGACCAGTCCGGACAGCCGCAATAGCGCCAACAACAACCCCAGAACGGTTGCCAGCAAAAAGGCCGTGACGGATAGTTGAATAGTGGCGACCAGACCAATCGGAATTTCGCCCCACTCGAACCCAACCTCGGTATTGCGGTACAGGAACTGTGGTACGCGGTACCACTGCCAATTATACCCCATGCCCTGAGCACCAGCATAAGAGCCATAGGCAATCAAACCTACGATGATTGTATAGATAGCGATCGATACGGGTACTGAGCCAAAAAACCTCTTAATGACCGGCGGTTTCGGCAGCGCCTGACCTGTAGGTCCCGATATGCCCAAATCGCTCATATCAGTGTTCCAGAATTTGGTTTAGGAACAAGCGACAGCGTTCGCTTGAGGGGTTGGTAAAGAACTGTTCCGGCGGCGAAACTTCGACAATTTGCCCCGCTTCCATAAAAACCATCGTATCAGCGACCTTACGGGCAAATCCCATCTCATGGGTGACGACGACCATGGTCATACCGGTCTCAGCAAGTTCAACCATCACATCCAGCACTTCGTTGATCATTTCGGGATCAAGGGCAGAGGTCGGCTCATCAAAAAGCATGATCCGGGTTTCCATGCACAGGGATCGTGCAATGGCCACCCGCTGTTGTTGTCCACCAGATAGTTGAGCCGGGTATTTATCTGCTTGTTCAGGAATGTGGACCCGGTCCAGATAATTGCGCGCAGTCTCTTCGGCCTGAGATTTTGATACCTTGCGCACCTTCATCGGTCCGATCATCAGGTTTTCAAGAACAGTCAGATGCGGAAACAGATTGAACTGTTGGAAGACCATCCCAACTTCTTGCCGTAATTCGCGGATTTCCTTTATGCCTTCATATACTTCGATCCCATCGATCACGAGACGCCCGGAATTGTGCCACTCCAAACCATTGAAACAGCGGATCAACGTGGATTTCCCCGAACCGGACGGGCCGCAGATCACCACCTTTTCACCCTGATGAACACTCAGATCAATGTTCTTAAGCGCATGAAATGAGCCATAGAATTTATCCAGGTTGGTTACCTCAATCATGGGAGAAGGTTGGTTCATGATGGGCCTGTCGTTTCGGGAGACCACACTTTCGGGTGTCCTCGTGAGTGGATGAAATCAGAGGTGAGAAAGCTACCGCCCCGAAAATCCGTCGGGAAATTCTGTTGCCGTGGCTCGATCCGGGGATTGCCCAGATAGCAGCCGTTGGCTTGGCGATGCGATTGAGTGGAGCAATCGGGCAAGGCCATAGAATCCTCAAATCTGTTGCACGCTAATTAATATGGTTGCTTAATATGCAATATTCGTCAATAAAAAACTCAACGGGCAGGTTCTGGCTGCCTAAAAATTGAGCTGACGACCAAGGGAGGAAACATAAATGTCTGCCTGGATTCGGATGATTTCTGACGAAGAAGCCGACGATCAGCTAAAAGCCACATTGGATATGGCACGCACGCCGCACGGGACAGTGGATAATGTCATGCGCGTGCATTCCCTGCGGCCCAACACAATGAAAGGGCATGTTATTTTGTACCGGGCGTGCCTGCACGATCACGCAAACTCCATACCGATGTGGTTTCAGGAAGTCATCAGCTCTTACGTGTCGACCCTGAACAACTGCCCCTACTCCTATGCCAACCACTGGGCAAACGCTCGGCACCTGATTGATGACAATGCGCGCGCCGATGAAATTGAGGCTGCGCTAAAGGCCCACCAACCGCAGGATGCTTTTGAAGGGGCACACCTTGCTGCATTGATCTATGCCGAGAAACTTACCCTAGCACCCGGAACGATGGTTGAGACGGATGCAACCACACTGAAAGTTGCAGGTTGGGAGGATGGCGAGATCCTCGAAATCAACCAGATTGTGAGCTATTTCAACTATGCCAACCGTTTACTAAACGGTCTCGGCGTCACCACGGATGGGGACGTCGTGGGTTACTACGCCGACGAGTGACAGGATGTATCATGCAAGGTGACACTCCGGGAAGACAAATTGATCGCGCCATCGGCGCGTCGCTAAAAGAGCTGCGCCAAAGCCGGAAGCAATCAGCCCGCCGACTTGCCGAACAGTCTGGCATATCTGCGGCGATGGTCAGCCGCATAGAGAATGGATTGGTTTCGCCCTCGATCGACACATTGGCCGCATTGGCCGAGGCGCTTGAAGTGCCCATCGTCTCGTTGTTTCGCGAAGCAAGAACGGATCACACCGACTATACCCTCGTCCGTCACGGTCAGGGATTGAAATCCACCCGGCTGGCGAGCGGTCATTCCCATGAGTATGTCAATCTCGCGCTACATTCCCGGAAAGATCTGAGGTTTCAGGCACGCCGTGTAACCCTGCTGCGTGACGAGGGCCATCCACCAACCTACGTGGGTCACGGCGTTGTCTTTGTTCAGGCGATCGAGGGGCAGGCGGTTTATCGTTATGGTGAGGCCCGGTTCACTTTGTCGGCGGGGGACAGTATCAGCGTGGATGCCGAACTGAAC
The DNA here is from genome assembly GCF_059610725.1 of Ruegeria sp. CDSC045. Taxonomy (NCBI): domain Bacteria; kingdom Pseudomonadati; phylum Pseudomonadota; class Alphaproteobacteria; order Rhodobacterales; family Roseobacteraceae; genus Ruegeria; species Ruegeria sp. CDSC045. Next base: position 114,919 of record NZ_JBXWOE010000005.1, on the reverse strand, counting down.
CATGGGTTTGAAGAAGTTTTGACACCCGAATTTGTCTTTTTGACCGTGCAGGCCGAGCGCCCGTAATGACCTGCTGATATGGCCATTCCAGCCGAACTTGATCTGACACGCGGACCGATCTCGGCGCATTTTCGAACACTGGCAATTCCTGCCGCAGTCGGAATGCTGTTCAACACCCTCTACAACGTCGTGGACATGTTCTTTGCTGGGCTTTTGTCCACCAGCGCACAGGCCGGGTTGGCACTGGGGTTTCAGGCGTTTTTTATTGCCATATCGGTCGGCGTTGGGCTTGGGGCCGCGATGAGCGCTCTTGTTGGAAACGCTCTGGGAGCCGGCGATCATCGCAAAGCCCGTCGGCTGGCAGCGCAAGGAATGAGCTATGGACTCATAGCGTCCGGCCTATTGGCATTGGCTGGGCACTGGTATGGTCCAGCTCTGATCCGGCTGGTGTCTGAGCCGGGCGCATATCGTGATGCGGGGCTGCGTTACTTCTATTGGTTGCTTTTGGCTCTGCCTGGGTTCTTGCTGGCGTTTGGGTGCAACGGTATCCTACAGGCGCACGGCGATGCGGTTTCGATGCAGCGCGCACTCGTGGTCGCATTTTTTGTCAATATCGGTCTAAACCCGCTGTTGATCTATGGCATTCCAGGTCTGGTTCCCGGCATAGGCTTCGATGGTTTGGCTGTCTCGACCGTCATCAGTCAGACCGGCGTCATGGTCTTCATGGTCCGGCAAGTACTCGGACGGCGAAGGATGAGGCGCATACGATTCCGAAACTTTGCCCCACGTTTGGAAAAGTTTGCCGAAATATCTGTCCAGGTTCTACCAACAGCCACATCCTTCATGGTGATGTTGCTGTCAGGTTTTGTCATGCAGTTCGCCCTGAAAATCTTTGGGGAACACGCAATCGCGGGCCATGGAGTGGCAATTCGACTTGAACAGATTCTACTTTTGCCGGTGCTTGGTGTAACCGGGGCGCTGCTACCAATTGCGTCCCAAAATTTTGGAGCCCATGAATACGCGAGAGTAAGGGAAGCAGTATTTTATTGCTGGAAAGTTGGCTTCATCATGACAGCTATCGCAGCGCCTACTCTATGGATATTTGGAAGACCCTTGCTGCGGCAGTTTACTGATGACCCCGAAGTCATCCGCGTTGGAGTGAGTTACTTGCGCGTCGACAGCCTGATACTGCCTTTCTATATGATGCTTTTTTCGATCAACTCTCTTTTGCAGGCTTTGAAAAGACCGATCTGGACGGTGTGGATCAGCCTGTATCGGCAAGGGTTTGGGGTAGCCTTTTTTGTCTGGGTTTTTGTTTGGCTGCTGGGCTTTAACGAAACCGGTGTTTGGTTTGGCACCGCGGCTGCCGTTGTGACAGGATGGGCGATCGCTCTTATCGTGACCACACATGTAGCACAGCGCGAGATAGGGGGATTCTGGGTGTTGTCACGTTAACATCCAGTCCACAAAGAAGTGCCCATGCTCAGATTTCAAGCTGCTTGGGAGGCGACATTCCAGGCAACAAATGGTTAGTGCCAACTTGTTCGCGCGTTCTGAACTGGTTACCGCTCACGCATGAAGATGCCGTTCAAAATGCCACGCCTGAAGGGCTATCGTTTTTCCGCGAGAGATCATCGCCTAAGCCGCCTGGATTTACCATCGTTTTGCGCTCAGTACTGCTCAGGTTAAAATTCTGCGCGCAGTGTTACGGTCAGCGGTCTGAACTTGATGACCCAGCGGCGGAGGGTCGCGTAAGAAATATCGATCCCGCGCTGCAGAAGCCTCGCGTCAACTTCACGCAAGCTCGAACATAAAGCCACACAGCCAGGGGAATGATCCGAGAAGGAAATCGGTGAATCGGCGACGCTTGTAGGTGATGGACGATGGATTCATCGATGCCACCTACGACCAATTCCAAGCATGAGTAACCAAACAACGGTTAATGTGACAACACCTCAGAATGGGTTCCCACAGATCGATTGGATCTAATTCCGGATCGTGAATGCGAGCAATCCTTCCAATCCCCCATCTCGACTTCGGCGCCGCTTTCGATTCTGGCAACATTCAGCTCTTTGAACATCGCATCAAAGTCCGCGACGTAGAATGTTCAGCATGAAGCCCCGGTCTCCGGGATAGTAGTCGCTGTCTTTCGGGAACGTCGAAAAGATTGTCACGCCGCGCTCGCTGATCCAGGATTGCAAGGTGGGCGAAGCCGGAGTTGAGGGGATTGATAGATGGGTCCCATACCATTCTGCTAGTCTAGCCGGATCATCAGATCTGAAGAAAGATCCTCCAATTCCATAAATTTGTGCAGTGTTAGATCTCCTTTGGTTAGTTTCGGTAAGGATCGTTCTTCTGGCCGATGACACAAATCGCCGGAGTGGCCCCGCCAAAGATCTCGATTTCGGTCACGTTCTCGAAACCAACAGCGTGGAGCGCTTCCTCGATGCTGGCGATCATGCGTCGCGCAGCACCCGGGCCATCCGCGTCCAGCCGTGGTTGATAGGTGGTCAGGCAAAGCCCGCCAGTAGCCAATGCTTCATATACTGCACCAAAAAACCCGTGTTTGTCGCTCTGAAATTGTATGACGTTCAGCGAGAAGATGCGGTCAAATGCGCCCGGCCAGTTAGCAAGGCGGTCGATCCCGCCCTCGATCAACGTGACTCTGTCTGCGGCACACTGTTCTCTTAGCCGATTGCGAGCCTGCCGGATCATCACCTCGGAATGGTCAAGACCTACTACCCGCCCTGACGTTACAACAGAGGCACATTTTGCGAGGGCCAGACCGGGGCCGCAGCCGATCTCAAGCACGCGGCTATCGGGCGACAGAGCCATCAAATCGACTGTTCTGTCATTTCGGAAACGGTTCGATTGCCGCGCTGCCATGATCCGTCCCGCCAACGCACCCAACAGGCCCGATGGATGCCGAAACTGTGCGACGATCTTCGGTTTCATCGACACTACGCGTTACCCGCGCGAGACATCCACAGGGGCATCGCCAGCAACCCGCCAGTCGAAAGAACGAGAACGCCGAGGGCAAGCGCATGGCGATACGCCATCTCGGGAAACCCCAGAAGGTCCACCGCAAAGGTATTCCACGACCACAGGGCGGCGACACCCCATATAAATAGTGCGACAATGACGATGCCGAGGGTCTTGCTGTGGCGTTTCGAGTGCTGAATCATGTTAGCTCCCCTTCTCCATCATGATTTCAAGCGCGTCGTTGAGACTGGCCAACAGCTGCGCCGAAGCTGCGACATCATGCGCTGCCGTGGCCTCGGCCAACGCGGCCATCGGTGCGTCTTCCCGGTCCTGCATCTCGGCAAAAAGATCAATGCCGGTTGGGGTGGGCAAATAAAGTACTGATCTCTTGTGATCGGGATTGTCCTGCGCGTGGGCAAGACCCTTCTCCAACAGGGTATTCATGTTTTTCTGCACATGCTGACGCGAGACACCTTTGGCTTTGGCGATATCGGGCACCGTTTGTGGCGCCTTGAAGATCAATGCCTGCAGGACCGCCCGCATCGACGGATTGATATCCAGATCGGCGTGCAGAGCTTCGGCAACGGATTTGAGCCGGTTGAACGCTGTCCTTATTTCTCTGATCAGTGCGGTGAGTTCTTTGTTTTGCTGCGTCACGCGGGGGCTCCGGGATTCTATTTGACAACTTAGGTGTCACTATGAATTATGACAACTTAATTGTCAATATGGTGATGCTGCTCATGTTCACGCAAACCCATCTACTGATCGGAGCCGCAATCTTCGCGAGGCCGGGACGTACTACAGTTGCTCTGGCTGGTCTGATGGGCGCGTTAGTGCCTGATACCGATGTCTGGGCGATGTTCATAGTCGAGCGGCAGCAAGGGGCCAGCGGGTGCGAAGTGTTTCATTATCGGTACTGGGAGCAGCCGTGGACAACGCTTCAGATGCTGCTGAACTCGATCCCCTTGTATCTCGCCCTTATCGCCCTGGGCCTCACCGGTCTGATCCTGCCTGCCGTTTGGCCACGCAGGATCGCGCTGATCGTGATCGTGTTCGCCAGCTCTGCACTGCTGCATGTGGGGATTGATTTTCTGCTGCACCATGACGATGCGCGCGCGCAATGGATGCCTTTCACGGACTGGATCTTCCGCTCACCAGTTTCCTATTGGGAACCTCGATACTACGGTCGGGTTTTCATGGTACTCGAGATCGGCTTGGGGCTCACTCTCGCCATATTGATCGGCCTGCAGTTTCGGTCAAAGTGCGTGTGGGCGGCGGTTGCAAGTGTGTCGCTTGGTTACGCAGGGTCGGTTGCCGCTGGTCTGGTGTCTGGTGACGACCACGTGCGGGGGCCAGGGTCCTGCGAAATCCTCGAACTGGATGCTGGGTCAATGCTCACGGCCGGTGCAGGCAAGTCGATGATAGGCGCGCGCGGAGATGGCCATGAATAAAGATCATTTCATGCGATGGCGTTGGAAAATGTGGGGCGCATGGTGCTTCCTTGCGGCTACCGGCGTGGCGTATGGGGTTTTCGCTATCGCAGCAGGTATTGGCCTTGCTGAAACTGACAAGATGCGCGCGCTGCCGCTGCCATTTCAAATCCATGCTCTGGCTGGCGGAATCGCATTGATCGCCGGGATAATGCAGTTCAACCCTGCGATACGAACCCATTTCATTCGCGCGCATCGCTGGGGTGGCCGCATCTACGTCTACAGCGCATGTCTGGCGAGTATCGCGGCGGTACTCAATGCTGCATTCTTCGATGTGAGCTGGGCCACGAGATTGTCGTTTTTCCTGCTGGGATTCTTTTGGCTCCTGTCCACGATTTTCGCATACAAGATGATCCGGAAACGCAATATTTCTCTCCACCGTGAATGGATGTTGCGAAGTTATTTCCTTGCGTTTTTCTTCGTGACATTCAGCTTCTGGGTGCCGGTCCTGGCAGGCGACAGTCAGGGAACAGGCACGGCATATTTCATCGCTGTAGCGATGAGTTGGGTCCCCAACCTCCTACTTGCAGAAGTATGGATTCGAAGAACGCGCAAGAGAGGCAGAGCGTCAACAAGTTGACCGAACGCGAGATTTGTTATTTTGCCAAGGAGCCGATATGCGTCGGGAGCGCAGCGTTTGTCAGAATGGGCTCTTTGCGATCATGCGGCAGTGCAGATCACCGCTTCGGTGGAAGACGCCCGTGCCGACGTTGACGGCCCAAAGCGGAAGCGCAACTTGTGGTGCAGATCTGCGATAGCTGGCCCTCACCGCTCCGGTCGTTAATTGGAAAACAGCGGAATAGCTGCCGTCAGCGGTTGCTCAGTCAACGGGAGTATCAGGGGAACGTATCAGCGGTCTCAAAGTTGCTGGATTCGTTGCGGCGTTCTGCCTAACCTGTTTTCAAACCTTGGAGGTATGAATTTGGAGCGCCGCCTCGCCGCGATACTTGCCGCCGACGTCGTTGGTTACAGCCGCCTCATCCGCAATGATGAAGCCGGTACTCTGGAGATAGTCAAAGCGCATCGCGAACGTCTCTTCGAGCCATGTGTATCGGCACGGAACGGACGCATTGTAAAATTGATGGGTGATGGGCTGCTGATTGAATTTGCCAGCGCTGTTGAGGCCGTTCGTTGTGCCGTCGAAATGCAGTACTTCGTCGGGATCGAGAACAAGGATTTACCGGAAGATGCTCAGGTTCAATATCGCATAGGGCTCAATGTCGGCGACATCGTGGTTGATCAGGACGACATTCAGGGTGATGGCGTCAACATCACCGCCCGGCTGGAAAGCTTGGCCGAACCTGCGGGCATCTGCATGTCGGTCAACGTCTTCGATCAGATTAAGGACAAACTCGACCTCAACATTGAAGATGCGGGAATGCATCAGGTCAAGAACATGGCGGAGCCGTTGCACGCATTCAGTTTGGCGCTTGATGAAAAGGCCACGGCTTTAGTATCGCCCATTGTGCGGAGTGCAGCAAAGCCTGCACAACGTCGGGTGGCAGTTGCCATCGGTGTCGTGCTCGCCTTGGCTTTGGGCGTAGCGGCATGGTGGCAGCCCTGGAGCCCCGCCGCAATATCTTCCGCCAATGGCGACCAATATCTGCCTGCGCCTGGCAAGCCGTCCATCGCGGTCATGGCTTTCGACAATCTGAACAACGATCCGAGCCAAGATTACCTAAGCGATGGCCTGAGTGAGAACATTCTGACGGCGCTGTCCAGGTTCTCAGACTTTTTTGTCATCGCGCGCAATTCGACCTTTTTGTACAAGGATAAGCCTGTTGAAGTGCAGCAGATCGCGCAGGAACTCGGCGTGAGATATATCGTCGATGGCAGTGTTCAGATCGCAGGTGAACGCTTGCGCGCAAATGCGCAATTGATCGATGCCGCTACCGGCAAGCATCTCTGGGCCGAACAATACGACCGTGATCTGCTGGACATATTTGATGTTCAGGATGAGATTACCCGTACCGTCGCTTCGACGTTAAGCACGAGTATCAATCTCGCTGAGTATGACCGGTTAAAGCATCAGCCTACAGAAAGCCTCGGAGCCTATGAACTCTCCACACGTGCTCAGGAACACTCGCTTAGATTTAACGAGGCGGACAATATTCAAGCCCAGCGACTGAGTGAGCAGGCGATTGCGCTCGATCCGAACTTCGCGGGCGCATATGCCGAGCTCGCGTGGGCGCATTCCTTCGGCTATCGCTTTGGCTGGAGCGAGGGTCTTTCACGCGAGGAATCGCTCGATCTTGCCTTTGAAATGGCCAGAAAGGCCATTGATCTGGAACCCCTCGATTTTGCCGGTTACGCCGTTCTGGCTTATGTGACGATGTATAGTGGCGATCTCGAACGGGCGGTAACGCTGTATGACAAGGCAATCTCGCTAAACCCGAATTCTGCAGGTACCCTCGTGAACTCAACTGACCCTCTGGTCTATAGCGGACGAGCCGATGAAGCCGTTGAACGGATGCGGTCAGCGATCCGCCTCAACCCGCATCATCCGGACTGGTATCTGTGGAATCTGGGATGGGCACAGTATTTTGCAGAAGATTACGCAGGCGCTCTTGCTTCGATTGAAAAGATGAACGAGGTCCCGGATCGCCTAAGACGCACGCTTGCGCCGATACTCCTGCGGTTGGGGCGAGAAGAAGAAGCAAAAACGTTGACCGACGAATTTTTGGCAGACAACCCCAACTACAGCATCGAAGAGGCAAGGAAAGCTCCGTTCGAAAGCGACGATTACCTCAACCGATGGCTGGATGACTTGCGCAGACTGGGGGTGCCGGAAACCACCGGTTAAATGCTTGAGCCAGTATGTCAGTCGCGAGCAAGACAGCAAAGCGAGGGCTTTGGCAGCAATGCAGAATACTGCAATTCTGAGCATCCGGCCTGCCGCTCGCCGCTATCGGCGCAAATGCCCGCAGCGGGAATCCGTTCAAGCTTTACAAAGGTTACTTTCTGCGCAGTCCTGCCGCTCGTGCCCGGCACAGCATTCGGTACTCTGGGCTCAGAGCGGACCTCGGAGGCAGCGCAGCGTGTCGTGATAAAATGCTCCGGTCAACGTCGGGTTGTCGTTTTGGGAGGGCATGGCGGATCGGAGGATCAGTCATGGAAACACCAAACCTACCAGCCATTCGCGCACTTCGCCCTGCCTGGAACAAAGGGCGTATCGTCGGCCAGAAGCGACCACTGAAACCAAAACACGTCTGGGCGATACGGGTTCGACTTGAATTGGCCGAGAACCACCGCGATCTCGCCCTGTTCAACATGGCGATCGACAGCAAGCTCCGCGGCTGTGATCTGGTGAAGATGACAGTGGTCGATGTCATGGCTTCAGGCCAAATCAAAGAACGAGCCTCGGTCCTTCAAAGCAAGACGCAAAAACCTGTGCGCTTCGAGATATCCGAAGGAACGCGCGCGTCTGTCGAAAAGTGGATGGAGGACGAGCTGATGGTCGGTTCCGAGTACCTTTGGCCCGGGCGCTTTCATGAGCGCCTGCACATTTCGACCCGCCAATATGTACGGATCGTCCGAGATTGGGTCACATCGATCGGTCTTGAGGCGAGCGCGTATGGCACCCATTCAATGCGGAGAACTAAAGTCACGCAGATCTACAAGAAGACAGGCAACCTCCGAGCTGTTCAGCTCCTACTCGGTCATACGAAGATGGACAGCACAGTCCGATACCTTGGTGTCGAACTTGAGGATGCATTGGCCATTGCCGAAGCCATTGAAATCTAGACTAAAGGGCCGTTCGAAGGGACGGCCCGTTGCGAACCTTCACCCCATAGTCTCCATGCTGCGGCGCGGCCCGTCGAACCTGCCGTTCGCTGCGAGCGCAAAATCAAAGGTTGACTGAACTTACGCTGGGCGGGACAAACCGGACTTGTGCAGTCGCAGCTATTGCTGACGCAGAAATACCTCGCATCTGCGGCATGGCTATCGCTGTTTTGCAACTCATATCGCCGAAGTCGCCGTTTATCGCGTTATGAGATGGCGAACGGCAGAACCGCTCGCCAAGGTAGGTCATATGTCGATGCGCTCGGCTATGCTCAGAGCATCTTCCAATTCGACACCAAGTTAACGCATCGTGCTGTCGACTTTGGTGTGGCCAAGGAGCAGTTGCGCCGCGCGAAGGTTGCCCGTCTTACGATAGATCTCGGCCGCCTTTGTGCGGCGGAGCGAGTGTAAATCGTATCCACTCGGCTCCAGCCGATCGCCTTCACCCAGTCGCGAATAAGCCGTGCGTACTGACGCGTCGAGATGTGTGGTCGGTCGTGAAACCGGCTTGGAAACATGAACAGGCAAGCAAGCATCTCTGGAGTTCTGACCTAGGCCAGAACGGTTTTTCGCGTGTTTTCCGACAGTTCAAATTGAACGGGTCGCTTGGTTTTGCTCTGGATCACCGAAACACGTTCCCGGACGCGATGGTTTTTGATAAGATCAGGCACGGTTAGCTTGACCAGATCACAGCCTCGAAGCTTGCTGTCGATGGCGACGTTGAACAAAGTCAGGTCGCGCAGATTGCCTGCAAGCTCGAATCGAGCACGGATCGCCCAAACCTGTTTTGGCAGCAGTGGACGTTTCTGTCCGATGATGCGCCCTTTGTTCCAGGCTTTGCACATGGGGGTAACTGCGGGAAGTTGGACTCTTGGCATGATTTGCCCTCCGATCCTCCCTCCACGCCCGTCATCAGCACCGTGCTGACTGGGCGATTGTGCAAGCAGGGCTGAACGCCCGTTTAGGGCAGCCACTCAAATGGGCATCTTCTGCGAGCGCTTTCGGCGGCTTGGAGGTCCAAGGGCGAACTGCGCCGATGGCCTCGAAACGCATAAGCCGACATTGTGGATGTTGAAGACGGGCCTTGGCCGCCATGGCGATGATAGGCAATGCAGCAGCGTGTGTCGCGGATACGGTCGCGGCAGAATGTCATGTCTGCAGGACACCCAATGGTTTGAGGATGTGCAGCGTCAAGACGAAACGAAACCTCTGCCGCTTAGAAGGACTGAAATGAGCGGACGTCGAGACGGGGTGAAGGCTTCAAAACATACTGCCTATCCGTCAATTGACCTGGGTCATTCGGTAGAGATAGGATCGTGGAAAGTCTTCCGGCCCACGCAGAAAATATCCTCGGATTCTCCGTTGATTACGGGGCAAATGGAACAAAAAATTCGGGGCATCTGGAACATGGCCAGGAAGAATTCAGTAACTTCGGTCGACGTCGCCAAACGGGCGGGCGTGTCGCAATCCGCCGTGAGCCGCGCCTTCTCTCGTGTACCCACTCAGTCCGGCGTATCGGCGGAAGCGAAGAAGAGAATCTTCGATGCGGCCAAGGAGTTGGGCTATAGGCCAAACGCTCTTGCCCGGTCGATGATCACTGGGCGCTCGAAGATCATCGCCTTGCTGTTCAGCTATCTGGACAATCAATTCTATGCGCTGGCACTGGAAAAGCTCTGTATCGAATTGCAGAAGAACGGCTATCACGCGATGGTTTTCATGATGCCGGAAACCGCAGTCGGGGTCGAAGAGACGGTATCCGAATTGCTGGAATACAAGGTTGACGGGATTATCACCGCATCGGTCGAACTGTCTTCGTCGCTTTGCAAGCATTGCCAGGATCAAGGTATCTCAGTCGTTATGTTCAACCGGATAAAGGCTGAGGAAGGTGTGTCTTGCGTGTCGTCAGACAATGTCCTGGGCGGACGCTTGGCAGCGCGCTATCTCATTGAAACTGGACACCAAAAGATTGCGTTGCTGTCCGGTTGGGCGGAATCTTCGACCGGGCGCGACCGCCAATTGGGATTTGAGCAAGAGCTGTCGGATCAGGGACACAGCCTGTTTGATCATGCTGCCGGGCATTTTGATCTGGCTGAGACGCGCTCTGCTGCCCTCAAACTTTTGGACAGACCAGCGCCAAAGCGGCCAGATGCGATCTTCATCGCCAACGACTACATGGCGATCGAAGCACTCGGCGTAATTCGCAGCGAGTTGAAACTCACGGTGCCGCAAGACGTGTCGATTGTCGGCTTTGACGACATTCCAATGGCGGCATTGCCTGAGTATGATCTGACGACATTGCGCCAGCCGATCAACCGGATGATCGACCAATCCGTCTCGCTGATGCTAGCTGCGATAGCCGGAAACGACACAGCAGGTAACGTGAGCATCGTGCCAGAACTGGTCGAGCGCGGCACCGTGGCAAACAGAACCTGATCAGCTTTCGCGCCCAAGCTCTGCCAGAATGTCCACTCCTTGCATGGCCATGAAATGTGGGATGTCGATGAAGATCCAGTTCTCGGCCAGTTTTTCGCCATCGCGGCGGTAGAGATCAACGATCCGCATGTCGGCTTCGACTTCGCCAGGCGGTAGACCAAGAAACCCACCCTTCGACCGTAAGGATAGGCTGGGATAGCCGAAGAACCCGCCGTAGTTGCCCTCGCCCAAACGCGCGACATGTTCGGTGTGGCGAACGTATTCCAGACCCTCCTCGAACGGTCCTGAGTGGCCGCGCCGATAACCATCGAAGAATGCGCTGGCGCCGATGCCGCCGGGGCCGAACCAGCACATATTGGGCGTCCAGAAACGGGTCATGTGCTCTTCGGGCGAGCCAACTTTGTTCGCGCGCAAATCGGTGACCATGTCAGAGATCAGACCGACACTCGCCCGGCCTTCGGTTTCCGAATGCGCATCGTACAAAAGGCCATCATGCGTCGCAGGTCCAGGCGTCAACAGGACCGATCCGGTTGTGCCCGCGCTTGGATGACGTCCCGATTGCGCCAAAAGGTTCAGGATATCGACGTAGCAGGCGGTTTCGACGATCTTTTCCTTCTCAATGCGGTGAAACTCGCAATAGCGCAGAAACGAAAGCTTGCGGGAGGGTGCGAGCCCGATCCAGGACTGATCCCATGTGCCCATCAGATGCCCCATTTCGACAACCCAGACCGAGGAAAACCCGTCAAGTTCGTTCCGTCCGGCAAAGAAAATGTCCGGCCGCCGTTGCAATGGCCCCATGGCCTGTTTCAACGGCCGCCAGAAGACGTCAGCAACGCGTTCCGGACTGATCTGCTCATGAAACGGGTACATGCCGCGCCACGCAAGATTGGCGGCGAAATGAGGTGTCATCGCCTCGGAAACACTTTCCGTGCCTGCCGCATCAATAGCCGCATTGGCGGAGCGGACAAGCACCTTGGCGTCCTGATAATCAGCCATCGCGGCGGGCCATGGCGATCTGGATCATCAGGTCCAACTCGTTGAAAAGCTGCCATTCCTGCTGAACCACGCCATTCCTGACGCGCTGTTGCGTGATGCCCCAGATCTGGCATTTCTGCCCCGTGGGGTCTCGGTAGAGAGTGCCACCGGTATGGGTGGCAGCGGCGCTCCAACGGGTCGAGATCAGATAACCGTCGTCATCGTTGCCCATCCAGTAGACCTCGTCGACATGGTGTTTCATGTCAGGGAAGGCTTCACGCAGTTCGGCGATGTAGGCGCGATAAGCGTCCCGCCCGAAAAACTTGCGATCGGTTGTCCCTTCGAATGACACATCGGCGGCATAGCATTCATCCAGTGCCGCCCCATCGGCATTCCAAAGGCTGTCATGGATGGCTCTGGCAAAAGCATCGGGGTCGAACCCCTCAACAGGTTCGCCAACGCTCAACGGGCGCTCAGGACGCACACCGGACCGCAGATCGGCCCAAGTTTCGGCGCTACGCGGCCAGCCGGGGAAAGGATCGACGGCCAGCCTGTCCGCCTCTTCCCAAAGATCAAGGCCCAACTGCTTGAGCATGGCGGATGTGTTGTAAAGCACGTGCTCAAGAAAAATGTCGTTGCCAAGTGCCACACAGTTGGCAATGACCATGACGTCGACCTCAGCTCCGGTCGGGTCGCCGTATTTGCTCGGCCCGGTGTTCTTGCCCTTGATGCGCGTCAGGTGTGAAGTGTGAAATCCGATAGTGTCATCGCCAGCCCAGATCACCTCTTCCGCGTTAAGGATAATGTCGGGGATTGCGCCGGTCGTGTGGTGCGTGTCGCCGACGATCTTCGCGTTGCCGTGCTGCAGACCATAGTCGTCATAGACAAGGCTATCGTCGGAGTAACACGCTTCGATATATTCGATTTCACGGGCCTCGGTTTCCCAGATGCGATATGTGATGCGGACGATATAGTCGACGATGTTGCGGTACTCGGGATCGAACCCGCCAAGCGACTGCGACGGCCCGAGATAGGGCGGGATACGGTGCGCCCCGCCCTTGGTGTAGTTCTTGAGAGATATGTCGAACGACGTGGGCATGTGACCCCGCGACAAGGCGGCGGCCGGATGATGCGATTTCGAGCGATCGGGCATGAATTGGGTCATTCGGTCTCTCCAGTATTGGCCAAAAGATCAACGCCCTGTTCGGCAAGGAAATGCAGGATGTCGATGAATATCCAGTTCTCGGCGAGCTTGTCGCCGTCGCGGCGATAAAGGTCCACGACGCGCATTTCGGCAGCCACGTCATTGGCAGGCGCGCCGAGGTAATCGCCGGTGTTGCGAAGGGTCAGGCAAGGCCACCACATGAAGGCGGCAATGTTGCCTTCGGCCAGTGCAAGTTCCCAATCGTGGATCTTCACCACGTCTTGCTTTGCTTCGAAAGGCAGGGTGTGTCCGCGTTGGTAGCCGGGAATGGAGAGGCTGGCTCCGATGCCGGCCGGGCCGAACCAGTTCATGTCCGTGTTCCAGAACCGGACCAGATGATCGCCGGGCGACGTATAGCTCAGCGCCAGATCGGTCAGCATGGCGTGGGTCAGATCATAGGTGTTCTGGGTCAGGTCCCCGGGCTGGGGGTCATGCAGAAGCCCGTCGTGGGTCATTGGTCCCGGCGACATCATCATGCCCCCGGTCTGGTGTTTCGCCAGTGGGTTCCGGCCTGCCTGGCTCAAGACGGCGAGAATATCCAGAAACTCTACCGTTTCGACAATGGCTCCGTCCTGGACCCGAGACATCGTCGCGTAGGGCAGATAGGTGGTTTTTCCCGTGGCGGACATGCCCAGCCAGTCGTCCGTGAAATCGCACAGGAAATTGCCCATTTCAACAACCCAGGTGCCGGCACCCGGGTCAAGATCGGCATGACTGGCGAAAAAGATATCGGGACGCCGCTGGATGGCGGACATGGCATTCTTCAGCGGTGTCCAGACGGTGTCGGCCAATGCTTCGGGCCCTTCGACATCGTAAAACGGGCGCATACCGCGGTAGGTGTGCTCATGGGACAGGTACTCTGCGCAAGCAGCAGCGGTTTCGGCCCCGGGGGCGCCTTTGTCACGGGCGGTGAAGTACGCTTGAACAAGCGACTTGGCGGATTGCAGGTCTACTGACATGGATCTTCCTTGATCTAGAGGTGACGGTTGGGTTGCGGCGTTGCGTTAACGGCGCGACACACCCTAGGTTTGAAGACGATCTCCCAGATACCATGTGAAAATCAGCGGAGCGGAGGCGAGTGTCAGACGGTCCATCGCCTCACCCTTTCACCGCGCCGGCGGTCAACCCGCTAACGATCTGACGTTGGAAGAACAAAACCAGGAAGAACAGAGGCACCATGGCGCTCACCACCGCCGAAACGGCAAACATCACGTTGCCCTGTTCGCGGATCTGCGTCAGGAAGCTTGCGATTTTGGGCACCATCGTCTGGTTTTCCGAACTCAGAAGCATCGAGGTAATTGCAAAGTCATTATAGGCCAGAAGGAAAGAAAATAGCCCGGTGGTAATGACGCCCGGCCACATGACCGGAATTATCACATGCCAGAACGCCTGGAACCGGGTGCAGCCATCGACCATAGCGCTTTCGTCCATATCTTTCGGGATGTTCAGGAAGAACGAGTGCAACATCCAAAGCGTAAACGGCTGATTAATTGCGACCAATACGACGATTGTGGTCGAGAGTCGTCCCCACAGGTTCCATTCGAAGAATGGCAGTAGGTAGCCTGAGACCAGCGTGATATGCGGCATGGCCCGAAACACGAGTGCTGCGATCAAAAGCCAGAATGCGTAACGATATCCGGAACGCGCCAAGGCATATCCGCCCAAAGTTCCTAGGGTCAGTGAAATAATGACGGTGCAAACAACGACAACAGTCGTGTTCAATACATTTCGCCAGAATTCTTCTTGGATCCAGGCACCGTGATAGCCATTGCCAGTGAAGTTGCTGCCGGTTTCTGCAAGTGTGTAAACGCCGTAGATCGCGTTCCGCCAATCGGCCTTGGAAAAGAAATCGCCCTGTACCTTGAAAGATCCCCAGACCGTCCAGACAAACGGCCCGATCGCGATCATCAGCCAGAAGATGATCATCGAGGTCGCGAACCACGTCAGCAGACGCGGTGATTTGTTAGCCGCTGACGCCATCACACCGCCCTCCGGTTAAAGTCCCGCCAGGTCTTGATCAGCACTGGTGTCAGCAGGATGGCAACGCCGAGGATTGTTAGCATCGAAGTCGCTGCGGCCGAGCCGAAGAGTTTATCCTGCCCCGAAAGGTCGTTGTAGATGATCCAACTGAGCGATCTGGCCTTGGCTTCGGCCGAGAAGGACACGATGGGTTCAAGGACGCGGAAATTGTCCATCAGTTGCATCAAGGTGATGAAGACCAGAAGCGGCATCATGTAGGGAACGATGACATAGCGGACCTGTTGAAACCTGCTTGCCCCGTCGATCTTCGCAGCTTCGAGAGTGTCCGTGGGAACCGTTTGTAACCCCGCGTAGAACACAACGAAGGCAAAGGGCGTCGAATGCCAGACGCCGTAGACCATCAGCATGATCCAGGTGAGCGGTGCCGAAGCTTTCAGGCTCAGATCAGGATCGTCAAAGATGATCTGCAGCGTAGCCCCGATGATGCCGTCTGCGTCTACCATCCAAAAAAGGATCAAGCCCCCGATCAGAGGCGTCACGATCATCGGCAAGAGCGAGGCAAAGATTGTCGGCCCCTTGGTTACTTTTGGAAGGCGGTTCACACCCAGAGCTATCAATAGACCAAAGACGATCACCAACGGTGTGACGACGAAGGTATAGGCAAGCGTGAAGAAAAGCGCCTTGTAGAACGGCAGGTTGTAAACCCCCGAGATGAATCCCCCGAAAGATTCAGATGCTGCCCAGATCTCACTCACTTCGTCAAAGGCCAGATGCCCACGGTTTGTGTAGGTTCCCAAGCCGTTATAACGCCCGAGAGGTGCGTCGACCTTCAACGCGTCGGTTGCTTCCAGATCGACCTGTAGAATCGTGGTACATGTGAAGGGCCCGCAATTCTCGACCTCACGCATGACCTGTTCATGTTCAACAAAGAACGACTGCATCGCTACCGACACGATCGGCAGGGCAATGAACAGGATCATTGCCAGGAATGATGGCCAGATAAATCGTGCAAAAGTTCCGTGCGGCATAGTGAAAACCCGGCAAAGTTGTGCGCGGCGCAGAAAGAGCGCCGCGCACCATTTGAGTGTTTACTTGAGGAACCCTTGTTCCTTTGCAGCAGCGGTATAAGCCGCCTCGATGTCAGCTAGGGTTTGTTCAGCGCTTTCGTTGCCCTGCAGGAAGTCTGGCACCTCTTGGAAGAATGCCGAATGCAGAAGTCCCATGTAGGGCAGCATCGGATAAGGCTCGGCACCGGCACCGGCGACGGCCGCGACGCCCTCAGCAGCGACGCCTGGTTTGTAGCTTTCCATCAACCAAACGGCCTTGTCGTTATTAGCCATGACCATGTCATCAGAGATGCCATTGACCATTGCAATGAAAGTAGCTTCGGCATCTTCATCGCTGATATTCGCGGCGATGGTGAAACCGTCCCACCAGAGCGATGACGCTGGCGTCGAACCGCCCGCAACAGTCATCGCACCGGCAGGCATCGTCGCCGCAACGATTTCAGGTGTGGAACCCTCGTCGTCGAGCAGACCACCCACCGACGATCCCCAGATGACAGCCATTGCTAACTCGCCCGATTCCCAAAGCGGCACGACTGCGCCAGTATTGTAGGTCAGGAAGTCAGGGTTGGAATATTCCATCAGCGATTTCAGCATGTTCAGCGTCGCGACGCCTGCTTCGTTGTTGATGGACACCTCAGCCGTGCCGGGCTTGAAAAATTCGCCGCCGTGACCGAGATACATGTTCACGACCTCTTCGCCGAGGTTCCAATCCGATTTGGTCAGCATTGCGAAAGGGTATTCCATGATGCCAGCCGCGCGGATGGCTTCGGCAACATCAAGCACCTCTTCGTAGGATGTCGGCACCCCTTTGCCGACCTGGTCAAGAATGTCCTGGCGCAGGATCAGATGCTGTGCATTGGCCATGAAGGCAATCGCCATGATCTTACCATCGACACGAATTAGCTGGTTTGGTTGCAAATTCTGACCGTGCTTGGCGACGAGATCATCCAGCGGGCGTATCAGCCCATCATTCAACAAAGGAACGATGGACGAGTTCGCTACGATTTTAGTCGTATACTCAGCCGGATTGGCCGTGAGCGCTGCAACCTGTATTTCATTGTGCTTGGTTGAGTGGTTTTTCGAGAATTCCGCACCCTCTCCGACGCACGCTTCGGCGTTATCGACAACCGCATGCAGCGCTGGAAAGTCGTTGGCAAGGATTCTGACGCTTCCGCTGGTAACCGGACAATCAGCGAACGCAGCCCCGACCGTCATTCCAAGCGCAGTTGAAGTAACTGCCAGACGAGTGATGATAGACATGTTTTTCTCCCTGGGTTCGACCTCGTTGGGTCAGCTTAGAAGCAGATACGAGCAGTTTGGTCGCTCGACGTCGCATACGTATGCGATGTCGACTATACTCGATTCTCTTAAAATATCAAAACCTCAATCCAATCCGGTCAGCAGGCGTTGTCGCGCAATAAGATCGACACCTAATTGTTCAAGAAAGTGCAGATGATCAATGAAGTTCCAATTTTCAGCGATTTTGTCACCCTCCCGCCGATAGAGGTCGACAACGCGCATCGTCGCCTTCTTCTCGGACTTCGGGGCAAGCCCGATATATCCCCCAAGCGAGGTCACATCAAATGTGGGCCAACCGAAGAATCCACCATAGTGGCCTTCTGCGAACTCCGTTCGGTGACCGAAAAAGTCGCCCCACTTCAAGCCTTCTTCGAAGGGAACGCAATGCTGCTCAAGATAGCGTTCCTGGGTGTAGGGTGCACCGATGCCGCCTGGCCCCCACCAGATCATGTCTTCCTTCCAATCCAACGACAGATCCGTGTTTGTTGTGTGAACATCTTCCGCCAGCAAACGGTCGATCATCCTGAGAAACAGCTTCAAAGTCTTTTCGCCTTCGCTCGAAGGTTGGCTGTTGAAAAGCAGGCCGTCATGCGTGCGCGGCCCGGGCGTCACCATCGTCGCGGCGGTCGACGGCGGAAGTGCTTCGGCCCGCACCTGCGCCATCAGATTCAGCACATCCAGGAACATCGTTGTTTCGGTTATCTTGCCGTCCACGACCAGGCTGAATTCTGCGTATCTGAGCATTGTTGACTGTCGGGTCGGACGCATTCCGAGAAACGGCTGATCGAACAGACCAAGAAGGTGCCCCATAGAAGCAACCCAAACGCCAGGTTCATCGCTCAGGTGATTGTAGCCTGCAAAAAATATGTCCGGTCTGCGTTGAAGGGGAGAAAACGAACTTCGCAATGGGCCCCAAAAATTCTTGTCGGCATCTTCGGCGCCGACGCATTCCCGGAACGGTGCAGTGAACTGAAAACTGCAATTCGCGCTGGTTTCGACCGAAAGCCCTTCAGCAAGCGCAAACTTCGGTGCAGTGTCTATGTGCCGCTGATGCGACAAGACTGTCTTCTTGGCTGCGTCTAATGCGCTCTCACGTCGATCCATTGGTGCCCTTTTCTCTACAAATTACCGCTTTCACTCTATCCCAAAAGAACACCCTGAAAATGGTATCAACACCAACCTTACCTGAAAGGGACTCCCGTCAGCTTTGGTGGACGATAGGGAAGAGCAAGCGCCACGACTTCACGCATGATACTAGCTTCTAATTTCCACATTGAACTAGGTTGAGAGAATAACCGCATCAAATTTTTGGATCCCGTTGTGGCGCTTTCCCTGCTTTCGCGATGCTCACTAAGGTGGACCTCGGGTCGCGAATGCCGATCTTCTGCATTGTCCGCGACCTATGAATTGATGATTCCAGATTTGCTGCGATATGTTTAAACGGCCGGTTTTCTCGCCGCGTTGCGACCGTCTAAATTCAGCAACAGCAGAAAAATCCGCGCTGCGTGCGCTCGCAGAAAGAACAGTGAACTCACAGGAAGGGCTCAGAGCGGACCTCGGAGGCAGCGCGGCATCATCCTCAGTTGAGCCGCAGATATAGGATAAGTCTGTCCGGGGAAGGGGGAACTGCGCTCAAACTCCGATTTGCGCAACAAAGCCCATCTACCTGATCAAAAAGGTGGCGAGCAGCGAAAGTCCAATCCGAATATTCAGTCTGCGGTGACGATACCCTGGCGAAAGTCGTCGAAGATGGCGTTCACCACGATATGGATTTTTGGGCGAGCTATCTTGTCTGGATGGAGACCGCCGTTGGTTACGAAGCAACCAACGGCAGATATCTAAAGCAGGCGGGTCGCCATACCACCGTCAACGGCGACCGGAGAACCCGTCACGAAGCTTGCCCGATCTGACAGCAGGAACAATGCAGATTGGGCAATCTCCTTTGGCTCCGCCATGCGTTTCAGGGGATGCAAGTTGGCAATAATGTCGTGCGTCGCAGGATCATCGCCAGCCATGTCAGTTTTAGTACCACCCGGCAAAATGGTGTTGATACGGACGCCATTAGCCGCGTGATCAGATGCCAAAGACTGTACGAGCCCAATCAGACCTGCCTTTGATGCGGCATAGGCCCCCATGCCGGGCATTCCCCCATTGCTGACACCAACAAAAGTTCCGGTGAATACAATAGACCCGCCACCGCGTTCCTCCATTGCCGGAATCTGCGCTTTGGCCGCAAAAAATGCACTGTTGAGGTTTGTAGCAAGAACCGACTGCCAGTCGCCGGACTCCATTTCGGGAATTGGACCCATCTCGCCCATAATGCCCGCATTGTTAAATGCGCCATCAAGGCCGCCAAACTGCCGTTTCGCCAGATCAACAAGATCCCTGGAATATGTTTCGTCCGTCACGTCGCCCGCAAGGTAAACGGCGCGCCCGTTGCTTTGGGTAATCTGCCCGACGAGTGTGTTTAGCTGAGCTTCCCGACGGGCACCTAACACAACATTCGCCCCTTCCGAGGCAAACAGAAGCGCTGCTGCAGCACCGATTCCGCTGCTCGCGCCGATAATGATGATGGTTTTGTCTTTAAGTTCCATGGTCATGCCTTTTTGAAATTACATGCCAATCACCTAAGGAATGATGCGAGTGAATCGCGACCCGGTTCTTGCGGGTGTTGAGCTACTTGAGGTGAAAGCGCAAGAAACGGATCAATTGGTTGACCTCAAACGGGAGCCGCCGTTCGTTCGCGGTAGCGAAATCACTTTATTGGGATCAGTACCAACGCTGTTGCAAGTGCAATATCTAACGATTGAGCCTACGAGAACGGCCCAAACCAGTCACTCGACAGGGCACTACATTTCTGCGTTCGCAACCCGCATAGCTGCCGTTCGTCGCGCGTGCAAAATCCTGTAGAACGGTAACTCACAGTCTGCGGGACTTTGCTGACCTTGATGATTTTGACTCGAATGACTGCTTTTTTCTAACCAAGTGAAAAGATGCACCCAGAAATTTGTTGTTAGAAGCTAGGTTTGCTGGCTCTCCGTCGCTTGTGGCTGGATGAACAAAGTACGATTGCTTGCACTCAATTTCATGTGCGGCTCAGAGGAATTTGCCTCAATAACAGCACGCCTTAGTAGATCCGACACCTTTTAGAACCAATATCCATCCAAAGATCATCGAAACGGAATCCTTGCTTCTCCGATTGTCTCGATAAGCGGTGCTAAGTGAGATTCGTAGTTTCGCCATTTCTCCTTTGACGAGCTGTATAATGGCTGGCGCACTTGCTGAACACTTGCAGTGCGGACACGTCGTGCCCCTTTGTAAAACTCGAGACAACGATTATCCCACTCGAGGCCACAATATGCTATCAAGCGTCGCGCTTCGAACTCGATATCATCGATAAGGCTCTCATAGTGAATGGTGTGAAAGCTGCCGGCGGGGAGAACTTCCTTCCAATGCTGCATAACGCGCACATAGGCATTAAAGTATCGACCCAATTCGATCTGGTCGTAGCTGTGGAGCTGACTGCGCTGAAACACTCGGGTGAAGCAGGACAGACACGTATCTAGCGGATTGCGCGCGACATGCACGATCCGCGCATTGGGCATGATCGCATGAATCAGGCCAACCATCAGAAAGTTCGCAGGCATCTTATCAACGATATAAGGTTTACCAGGAGCGTGCGCATCGAGCCGCTGGACATATCGTTGGGCGCGTTTTGAAAGCTCCTGATCCGAGAGAGCCGCAATCAGACTTCCAGTTTTCTTGTTTCCACCGCGCAGTTGATCGGTGAAAAGTTTGTGCAAATAGTTAAGCTCTCCGGCTCCGAATACGTCTGGATGGCTGGCGAGGATCGACTCCGTCAACGTCGTTCCAGACCGCGGCATGCCAACAACAAAAATTGGTTGGCTGCTGTCCACCGAGCTCTGGTGAAGTTTTTCGAGCAGTTCCGGTGTAAAGGCCGTGATCAGGTCGTCTGCCGTTTCCTCGATTTGGTCGGCATCAAAATCGATAATGCTGCGCTTTATTGCAGCCCCTTTTGCAAAATGCTCAAAAGCGCTGTCGTAGCGCTTGAGGTCCTCATAGCATTTTCCCAATGCGTAGTGATACGATACCGATTGTTCAGGAAGCATCTTGTCGGCTTCAGGCAACGCAGCCACAAGACCCTGAAAATCAAGGTTGTCTTCGGTAACTTTATCCAACTTAACCAACGCGATCTGCGCATTCAAACGCGCTTTGTCCCTTTCTGCGGCCTTGTTGAACCAGCTGCGGGCAGCGTCAAAATTGCCCTGCTCCATCTCCAGATGGCCCAATGCGATCATTGTGGCCGAGAAATCCGGTTTTAGCTCAAGGGTCTTCTCGTAGTTGGCAAAACCGGCCTCGAGGTCGCCAAGGTGCGATTTGCAAACGGCTATATAGTGATATGCAGGCGCGTGGCCGGGGTCTAAGTGCTGCGCTTTTTCTGCCTCGACAAGGGCAAGTTCATGCAGGTTTTTCTCGATCAGGACCTGCGCAAGCCCGACATAAGCTTCGGGCTTTTTTTCATCTAGCGAAATCGCATTTCGAAAACAGCATTCGGCTTCGTCCCATTCGCTCTGCAAAACGTGTAACCGTCCCCGATTGCGGTGCAACTCTGCGGAAATATACCCCTTGCCAAGACAGTCATCTGCAAAATCTCTAGCTTCTTCTAGCTCCTCAGCTTCTATCATTACAGAAATGAGATTGTTGACACTCTCGAGATAGTCCGGGCGCAAATCTAGCACCCTACGATAGAACGAGATTGCCCCTTCACTGTCCTCGTTGTCGCGCGCGATTGATCCAAGATTATTCAGCGCAGCAATCAGATCTGGATTAAGGGCCAGCGCTCTCTTCTGAGATGCCTCGGCTTCGGATAAATCACCTATATCGTAATAGGCAAGCCCAAGGTTTGAATGCGCATTTGCAACCCCCGGGGCAAGCTGGACTGCACGTTTGCCAACCCTGATTGCTTCTTCAGGTTTTCCGTTCGTGCGTAACACCTCGGTGAAATTCGACAGGAACCCAGCATTGTCCGGCTGCAATCGGATCGCTTCGCGCATAGCATTTTCAGCTGGCCCGCTTTGACCGGTTTGAAACGCAATTACGCCAAGCAGTTGATGCGCTGGCGCGTATTCGGGCGCAGCTTTGAGCACTTGGTTCAGAACATTGACAGCTTTATTCAAATGCCCTGTATCGTAGGCCTGAACTCCTTGGTTGTAAGCCTCACCGATGGATAATGTCTGGTTTTTAGGCATTCAAGTAGCTCCGGGCTGGCGCATGACAACAGCCTGATCTCAAGCGCCGTCAAGTCGCCACATTGTGTTGCAGTTTTCCTACGAATTTCCAACAGCAATAGGTCATCCTATGCAATGGAAAATTGGTAGATTGCATACATGTTAACGATTTATTAACGGTTCGTAAGCGGAGCCGATTGCAAAAACGCGACGAGTTTCGAGAAAAAACAAGATAATCTAACGGGATAGTAAATGACTAATAATGGGTCGAGGGCGAACGCCCCCAAGCTCCGTGGGGGGCGTATTTTCAAGTGGAAAGGCCAAATTGTCAGCGCGGCTCCAGCTGCGTTGCTGGCGCAAGTATCAATGGTTGCCCTGATGGCCGGGGACGTACATGCGGATACGATCTCGAATGTGGCGACGACACCTCAGGTTTTCTCGACCGATGCGGATCACAAAGTAACGGCAAGCGGCGCGATCGAGATAACTTCTTCCACCGCTGCAGCTTTGACGATCACGACCGATTTCTCAAGCACGTTCACGAATAACGGGACAATCTCGGTCACGGCAACGGATACCGATACTGCGACGGCACTTTTGCTGGACGGAAATTTGCAGCAATCCGGTGCTTTGGTGAACAATGGCACCATTTCTGTAGATGTCACCGGGTCTGATCCTCAGGATATCTATGGCTTGCTGGTGAACGGTGACGCCGACGGGGTAATCCAAAACACCGGAACGATTGATGTCGACGTGTTGTCCACGGATGGCGATATCGAGGCCTGGGGTATCTACGTTGACGGTGACGTTTCTGAAACAGGTAAGATCGTCAACACCGGGACGATCAAGGTTGATGGGCTGATCACCGACGGAAGCACCGCATCAATCTACGGTATTGCGGTCGACCGCGACGTCGCGGGTGTGATCAGAAACAGCGGCACGATTGATGTCCGCGCCAGATCATTCGCCGATGATTATGCCTATGCCTGGGGCATTTACGTGCAAAGTGACCTGGAAGAAACCGGTCAGATCGTGAACTCGGGAACAATCAAATCGGTTGCCATATCGACCAGTGACAGTACCGCGTCTGCCTATGGGATCGAAGTCAATGGCAATGCGCACGGTGTGATCCGCAATACCGGCACATTGGAAGTATTGGCCTCTGCCCCGTCGACCTATGAGGCGATTGCCTATGGAATTTTGGTCGATCGTGACCTGTCCGGTCAGATCGATAACAGCGGTACCATCGAGGTCACCGCAATCAGTGTTGAATCCGACGCTTCTGCTTTCGGCATTTACGTCGATGATGACGTATTGTCCGGCGCGTCCGTACATAACAGCGGTACAATTGAGGCCTTTGCCAGCGCGGATACCGATGACGTAGCATATGCGGGCGGGCTTTACCTTGAGGACCTTGTTGACGGGATCGTGGTAAACTCGGGCACGATTACGGCCACTGCTTTGTCTCTCAACACCGCGGACGAGGCGACCGCGACGGGCATTTATGCCGGGGATGACGTTTCCGGTGCAATTCGTAACTCGGGCACTATGACGCTTTTCGCAGAAGCTGCCGAAGATTCTGCAGAAGCCTCGGGGTTTTATCTTACCGATGACCTAAGCGGCTCTCTGGCAAACTCGGGTGAGATTACAGCGACTGCGATTTCGCATGACACCTCTGCCGAGGCCTATGGGATTTATGTTGATGAAATCGTAACCGGTGACATCAAGAACACCGGAAGCATCACCGTCACCGCCAATGGTGCGCAACAGAATGGTGGGCCACCGCCAAACGCATCCGAGGCATTCGGCGTGTACGCCGGCGACATGCAGGGAACGTTCTCGAACACGGGCCCGATTACCGTGCACGCGACCGGCAGTTCCGGCACCCGTGCAGCCGGTATTCAGTTCGACAATTTCGACGGAACGATTCATGATCTGGGGACCATCAGGGTGTCGGGGAATGATGAGGTCTACGCCGTCTACCTTGGAACCGGCACGGGGACGCTGAATGTCGATACAATGGACGACGTTGAGGGTCTGATCCGCGTTCAGGACCATGACGTGAACCTAGAAGCCAAAGGCGGCAGTGGCGTGTTTGCGTTCGAAGATGCCGCGCCGGGTACGGGTACCTTCAAGACCACCGTGTCTGACGGGCAATCCGCTTGGTTCGTGCAGGACAAGGGCGGCGCGGCCCCGATCTATTCTGTGGTCGACGGCAATGACATTGCACCATCGGGCGATGTCGCGGCCTTCTTCGGCAGCATTGTCGGCGGCAGTGGCAATGCGCTCAGCTATGGTCAGGGACCGCAGGTCGCGCAGGGCGCAACTTTCGCTGGTTTCCGGCCCTTCGCAATGATCGACGCCCAGTATCGAGAGTTCGAGAGCGGCTCGAACGATGACACGGACGTGACGATGTTCAGCGGAAGCGCCGGGTATACGGGGCAGATGGACAACGGAGTGTCTCTGGCTGTTGCCATGGGCGTGTTCACTTCGGATGGTGACAACAGCACCACCGACTTTGACACAAATGGCTTCTATCTTGATGCCGCAGTGGGTCGTCAGTTTGGTGCCTACACGCTGGATGCCGGGTTTGGCATTGGTTGGCTCACGACCGATCGTAGCCGGTCGATCGCGGGCAGTTCTGACGCCAAGGCTGATTACAACAGCAGGCTATTGACCGCGAATATCGGGGTCGAGCGTGCATTCGATGTCAGTGAGGATTTCGGTTTGCTTGGTTTTGCCAGCGCCCGTTACACCAACCAAAAGGATGACGGCTATACCGAGACGGGGTCATCTGCGAATGCCACCGTCGGCGATATCACCACCGAAGTTGTCGAGGCCCGTTTGGGGGTTGAGGCATCAAAGGACCTTGAAAACGGCGGTGTTCTCAGCGGTCAGCTTGGCGGCGTGTTGCGGCGCGACCTAGGCAGTTCCGAGGGCGACGTAACCGTCTTCTCTCAGACCGAGTCTCTGGCCTTTGCGTCAACCGACTTTACCGGCGCCAGTGTCGTGGTCGGATACGAGCAAGATCTCATTCAGGACATGCGGCTTGAACTGACGGCGGAACAGGAAATCGGCAGCGACGCTCAGGGGCCATTCCTGCGCGCCGGACTTCGCTGGTCGTTCTAGATCTAAAGAGCACTGCGGCACCCGGAGCGGTGCCGCAGAAATCGGCTCCAAGCTGAACTATGTCGGGCTCTGTTGCAAACTTTTGAGCATGGTGAGCTTATTGAGCGATCGCATCGGTGTTAACCGGCTAGTTCGGCGCATTGTTTGAATGGACAGACTCCTTGCGTGAGTTGACCTTTCCTGATCATGTGCGCAGTTTCGATTCCAGCTGGAGTTGCTGATGCTGAAAGTGCTTCAGAATCCACTTATGCGTTCTATGAGCCAGTACATCGATACCGACCCGATGCCATAGGCTGTAATCACAGTCGCCCTTTGGCTAACTGGACGTGCCATCAACCGCCAGATCGCGACAAGAAGTGCCAAGGCCCCGACAAAACTCAACTGGCCGGCCTCGACGCCCAGGTTGAAGGCAAGCAAGGCCGCAGGAATATCGTTTGAGGGTAGTCCGATATCGGCCAAAGCGCCTGCAAAACCAAGGCCATGCAAAAGCCCAAACCCGAAACAAACGATCCAGGGCTTCTGCTTTGAAAGTCGGAAACGCCCGTCGCCACCCTTAACAATTTCCATCGCCAGAAAAACAATAGAAAGCGCTATGATGGCCTCGACCGGCGGACCGGGGACATTCAGAAAACCTAGCGTTGCCAATGCAAGTGTTATTGAATGCGCCAGTGTGAATGCTGTGACTGCTCCCACCAGTTTCCACGGATCACGGACCAGAATAAACAACGCGAAGACAAACAGCAGATGATCCCAACCTTCCAGTATGTGTTCAAAACCCAACTGGAAATACGCGGTGAAAACAGACCATGTGGTCTGTTCAGAAGGTATGTTCTGAACGGCCGTCTCTGGTGTGAACCGAAGCGTCGTGGGCTCAGCCTGCAGGGGCTGCACACGGACCAATACGTCGTTCTTTTGAACCTCCAGACCTTCTATCTGGATTGGTTGGCCCGCAATATCCCCGCGGCACTCGATAACCCAGGAAGAAACCCATGCTCTGCCATCGGAAATTGGGGTAGGGCCGCGCGCCGGGGTGCAACCATCCGGCGCCATCACATCAATCGCCATGGGTTGACCATTCACATCGGGTTTTCGCCAATGAACGCTCCAGGTGTCCGATGTGATTTGGCGAATTTCCAAGTACCCCGGATCAAGCGCATGCGCCGAGGCATTTCCTGCGACCCACGCAATCAGGAACGCAATCAGTAGGCCAAATACAGCTTTCATTTGGTTTGACCTGAGAGAGCGGGCACTATGATCTCATAGTTGGCAGCAAGAATCTCATATTGCGCTTGCGCCAGATCTTCGCTCATCACGCGACGCCAATCCCGCAGCACGGCATCGTGAATTTCTGACAATGGGGGTATTTGACTAGGTTCGATGTCTTGCACCTGAACCAGATGGACTCCGTAACCCGACTGGATCGGGCCAGCCCACTGACCTTTATCCAATGTTGTAAGACCCTTGGAAAAGCCAGATCCAAAGACCGAGTCTATCACTCTGGTCGCAGTCAAGGGCATAGATGCGGGCAGCAGTGTCGAGGCGCCCAGGTCGGAAACCTCATCTCCCTCGCGGAGGGTGGCCAATACCCTCTCGACTTCAGCTTTGTTTGGCTCCTCACCAATAAAGACCTGAATGAAGGCCAGCTTGCTGGGCGTCGCATAGCGTTCCGAGTTGTTTTGCAAAAAGGCCTCTAAATCTTCGTCTTCCGGAACAACAGACGTGGCAATCGCTTCGGTCAGGAAATCCATTTTTTGACTGAGACGAGACCGGATCACAGAGTCTCCGCGATCAAGGCCAAGCTTTCTTGCTTCTCTGACCAGTACCTCTTCGCGAATTGTTGCATCGGTCAAAGCTTGCAGCTCGGCACCGCTTGGGCGCCGTTTCCACCGTGCTTCAAACTGATCAGACAAAAGCGCGATATCGTTTTCGTCGATTGTTATTGTCCCAAAATCTTCGACAGTCTCGTTTTCCGGCGCAACCATTTGGAACCAAATGAAAATAGCTGCTCCAATCAGGAAGAAATGGAACAGGGGTTCTTTCAATATTCGCATGAAGGCTCCTGCATGAAACGCGCTCCGGTTTTACGTATCGATGCTGACATCAGTCGATTGAGCATTGCAAGAAAATCAACGCGACGCACAAATCAATCGTCTGGTGAATGGGCCGAGGTAAAGGCTTCTACCTCGGTTGCCAACGCCGTGATCGGCAGTGTTACTCTGCCGGTGTATACCAAATCGGGGAAGAGTAAGCGCGTTCCTGATGTGTGAGCACCGCGTCTTCGGGCAATTCGGCGCCAAATCTCAGCTTATCGTAAAGAATCCAACGCGGTGTTGGAATTTCGATCGCACGTACGTAATAAAATGCGCGTGCATTTGGATCGAATTCAGGATCAGACCAAACGGTTACAAGTTCGGCAGTTCCAATCGTGTTGGTCCAACTGGCGGTTTCAACATCGACTGTGTTTCCAACCGCAGGGATCTTGCCGTTTTGGTCAGCAACACGGTTGTCCGACCACGCCACATCGTAAACCTTTTCCTGCAAGGCCCCTTCAGAATCCAGCCAACCCTTTACCACCTGCACGCGATCCAGATTGGCACCAACCGGGTCGCGTAGTGCAGCGATCAGGAATGCGGGCGCACCTTCACCCTCGCGAGGTCGCAGATCCGAGCCCATCGGAACACCTTTGGTGTAGCCCACATCTGCAAGGAAGCGTGTTTCAACATCCGCGTCACTGAAACCCCAACCGCCAAAGAACCGCAGGCCGATCCGAGGTCCGGTGGTTGCATAGGTTTCGCGTCGCTTGAACGCATCGAAGATTGCAGCGCGAGTATTATCGGTCGCCCAGACTGCCGTGTATCCCGATGCGACAAGAAGGTCGCCAGGAATTTCGCCAAGGTCATTGGCGATGAAAGGATGCTTTATTCTCGTGGCCGAAGGTTCAACACTGACGGATTTTCCAAAGAAGTTGTCTTCTTCGGCAGTTGCCAGAGACGTATGGCTGTCCGTCGCGCCGCCCATGCCGAACTTATATGGGTTAACGCCGAACTTTTCTTCTAACAACAAACCGCGCTTCAAAGCTTCTCGGGCGTATTCTCCAGCCAGCATGTCATCGGTTTTCAGCTCGGTTATGTCGAGGTTGCCGACGTCCCAGTTTTCGTAATCCGCGAATTCATCATCGGGGCTCAGGAAGGGGTGCGCTTCGCCGTCGCCCTTGATCTGCGTGACTTCATAGTGGGGTTCCCATTTCGCGCGGGCGGCCACATATTCCTCGTCTACCTTGCCACCGTGATAGGTGTCTTCGGTCGGGAACATCCATCCGTTCGAAAGGTTGCCGTTATGGGCGAAAGCAACCGCTCGCCCACCCGTTTTTTCTTGATAGTCCTCTAGCCATGCATAGAGCGCCTTTGGGTCGGTATCACCAAAGGGTGGTTGCGTGACCGGCGGCACCATCTGAAGCGCCCTGATCGGCCCATCACGCAGCATGACGTTTCGATGCAGATTGAAACCCTTGGGTACAGAGGTCCATTCGAATCCGATGAACGCTGTGAAATTGCCGGGGTCGTTATGTTCTTCCGCAGCCAGAACGATTTGCTCCCATGTAAAAGCAAAAGCGTCAGCGCCCGGGCTGTAAGATTCCAGAAGAACTTCTGGCAGGGTCATTTGCGAAAAGTTGGTGATGATGTCGAACGCCGCTTTGCCGGCCTCTTCGCCACCTGCCTTGTAACCTTCGTACCATTCCAAACCTTTTGGATCGGCAAGGACGCCCGGCTTACCAGCCTGAAGGTCCGGGGCAAATCCCATCAGGTCAGTGTGATCCGTGAGAACCATCCAGTCGAGAGGCCGGGCCAGTCTTACTGGTTGACCCGTGGATGAAATGACCTGCTCACCTTTTGCAAAGCGCCAAGCTTCATCAGGTAACAGTGTGTTCCCGAAAGCACCTGCATCCAGCGAAAGTCCGGTGTGAAGATGCGAGTCTCCCCACAGCGGGCGCTCAGGGAAAGTCCGGTTCGCATATGGAGAATAAGGCTGCTTTGAGAACAAGCCTTCCGCCGCTTCTTCGCTAGGAACAGCGTCGGCAAAGACCGTCGATGATGCCAGCCCCAGTGAGATAGAATAAACAAAAGCTCGAAGCATATTGACCTCCCAACTCAAGATCGCCCGGTGGTGCCGGTGACTTACATCTCAAGAATTAATATTCCTATTTCTCTATATAACATCAAATTTCCATTTGTGGGAATACTCAGCTCTCGGCTTTGTCACGATGATGCAAGTAGGAGTGTGGCTGCCGAAGTTGGTCTGAAAATGCCTCGATAAGTCATAGCCTCGATTGTTGGGCTCAACATTGAGAACGGAAGCTTTGGAGAAATTGCGGATTGAATTGGCGAATGTCCATCGTGAGCCATGTATGCACTTTTGCAAAGTCGGCATAGCTGCGCTTAGATGACATTCTTGGCTATCGCGGCATGGATCATTTTGGGCTCAAACTCGACGTCGGATGCGATGCAGCATCCAGTGATATGCTGCACCGGTCAACGTCGGGCTGTCGAAGTGGGATGGAATGGCGGTTCGGAGGATCAGTCATGGAAACACCAAACTTACCCGCCATTCGCGCGCTTCGCCCAGCCTGAAACAAGGGCCGGATGGAACAGCCTGACTTCGTGACCCAAACGGCCGATCTCGCGCCCCCAATAATGCGCACTGGCGCAGGCCGCCATTGCAACCACGCAACACGGCAATTTGGCAAAGTACTCGAGGACCCGGCCCCTGCGCAGTTTCTTCTGAAGAACCGGGTGACCTGTTCTAGCCGCTCCGTGCACCTGGAACACATTCTTCGCCAAATTCAGGCCAATCTCTTCCAGTGACGCCTCCATTCAGGATGTTTGCAAACCCACAATGGCACACCGAGGCCAGCCGGGGCGTCTACACCTTCAGAACCGTTCAAGGGTCGTGTTGTGGCCAAGTCGTTGGTCCTGGGTTTGAGGTCAATGAAGTTGCGCGACGACATGATCTACGGCCCAATCACCTGTCGACGTGGCAACGGTTGGCAATGGACGGCTATACGTCATCAGATGTTTTGAGACAGATGGCGGTTTGGCTTTGTTGTGTCATCGCTCATCTGGTTTCAAGCAGTACGGATGGTGGCATTCCAGACGTCAAATAGCTCAAAACGTTTAAGAACGATGCGCTCAAATAATGATCTGGATCAAAATGTACCAGCCTCAGAACGATTATGCAGTAAACTCAGAAAAGGAATCAGAGATAGCCAGGTCAAAGCGATATGAGTCAACTGACCAGCCGACGCGCATTTTTGGGCGTCACCGCATTCCGGGAGGACAGTAATCTTGTTCGACCTCCGGGTTCGGTTGTGCCTGGTTTTGCAGATCAATGCAGTAAATGTGGCGACTGTGTCGAAGCTTGCCCCGAAAGTGTGATTGCCATTGGTCAGGATGGGTATCCGGTGTTTCAACCCACCGAGGGTCCCTGCACTTTTTGTGGGAGTTGCGCTCAATCCTGTCCCACGGATGCCCTGGACATAGAACGCCTGCAAGATTGGCCGTGGCGCGCGTCGGTCGAAGCTGCGTCCTGCCTGTCTGTCAACGGTGTCAGCTGCCGAGTGTGTCAGGATAATTGCGATCAGAACGCCATCAGCTTCAGGCTGCAAATGGGTGGCCGCGCGGATCCATCTTTAGACCTCGACGCCTGCACTGGCTGTGGGTCGTGTATGGTGTCATGCCCGGTCGATGCCGTCACATTGAAACGCAAAACCATATCTCAAACGGAAGTCAGCCAATGAATATCTGCGGATGCCTTTTACATATCGCACCAGCGCAGGCACTGGCGGCGTCCGAGGCAATGAAAGTCACGGTCGGTGTCGAAATTCACGCCGAGGCCGAAGACGGCCGTTTCGTAATTGTTGTCGAAGACACGCCGACACGCCTTGCGTCCGAGATCATCATGGACCTGCACCAGATCCCCGGGGTGATTTCTCTGACGTTAACGTACCACCATTTCGAGGACACTGCGGACAGCCATCCGCATCCCGATGCCCCAAGCCAAACCACCAGCCGGAGGCCCACGCTATGACCATATCAGAAACTCGTCGGACATTCCTCAAGGCCTCAGCGGCCGCAGCGACGGCCTCTGCCGCAGGTATTCCTTTGGCCACTGGTCAGGCCGCCGCGCAGGTGGGCACCCCTGACATTCGCTGGGACAAGGCCGCCTGCCGGTTCTGTGGCACCGGCTGTTCTGTGCTGGTAGGTACCAAGGACGGGCGTGTTGTCGCCACTCAGGGTGACCCTGACGCGCCGGTCAATCGCGGGCTGAACTGCATCAAGGGCTATTTCCTGTCCAAGATCATGTATGGCAAGGATCGCCTGACCACCCCATTGCTGCGCAAGACCAACGGCGAATATGACAAGAACGGTGAGTTTGAGCCGGTCAGTTGGGACGAAGCCTTTGACGTCATGGCTGCCAAATGGAAAGAGGCGCTGGCCAAGAAGGGCCCGACCAGTGTCGGCATGTTCGGGTCAGGCCAGTGGACGGTTTGGGAAGGCTATGCTGCTTCGAAATTGATGAAAGCCGGGTTCCGGTCCAACAATATCGACCCCAACGCGCGGCACTGTATGGCGTCCGCGGTCGTGGGCTTTATGCGTACCTTCGGAATTGACGAGCCGATGGGTTGCTATGACGACCTGGAACACGCGGATACTTTCGTGCTGTGGGGATCGAACATGGCCGAAATGCACCCGATCCTGTGGTCGCGCCTGACCGACACGCGCCTGACCAAGCCGGGATGCGAAGTGCATGTTCTATCGACATTCGAACATCGCTCGTTCGAGCTTGCCGATAATGGCCTAGTGTTTAACCCGCAGACCGATCTGGCGATCCTGAATTACATCGCCAATTACATCATTCAGAACGGCGCGGTGAACGAAGAGTTTGTCAACAAACACGTCAACATCACCAAGACCGCCACCGATATCGGTTATGGTCTGCGCGATACAAACACGCTGCAGCAAGAGGCAGAGAACCCAAACTCGGGCAAGCTCGAGACGATCAGCTTTGAAGAATACGCCGAGGCGGTCGCGCCTTATACGTTGGAATACACAGCCGAACTGTCTGGCGTGCCCGCCGATAAACTTGAGAAGCTGGCGCAACAATATGCAGATCCGAACCGCAAAGTGATGAGCTTGTGGACCATGGGCTTCAACCAGCACACCCGCGGATCGTGGGTGAATTCGCTGATGTATAATGTGCACCTGCTGGTTGGTAAGATCTCTGAACCCGGCAACTCGCCTTTCTCGCTGACCGGTCAGCCCTCGGCCTGTGGAACCGCGCGTGAGGTGGGCACGTTCGCACACCGGCTGCCTGCTGACATGGTGGTGGCAAATGACGAACACCGTCAGATTTGCGAAACCGCCTGGAACATCCCGGCAGGCACTATTCCACCTAAGCCCGGGTTCCATGCGGTCTTGCAGCACCGGAAGCTGAAGGATGGTGAACTGAATGCCTATTGGGTGCAGTGCAACAACAACATGCAAGCGGCACCCAATATCAACGAGGAAGGTTACCCGGGCTATCGCAACCCGGAAAACTTCATCGCAGTCTCTGACCCTTATCCAACGGTCACGGCTGTCTCTGCCGATTTGATCCTGCCCACCGCCATGTGGGTCGAAAAGGAAGGCGCCTATGGCAATGCGGAACGCCGTACGCAGTTCTGGCGCCAGCAGGTGAAAGCGCCAGGAGAAGCAAAATCGGACCTGTGGCAATTGATGGAGTTTTCGAAGCGCTTCACCGTTGAAGAGGTTTGGGATGAAGAGCTGCTGGCCAAGATGCCCGAACACCGCGGCAAGACGATGTATGATGTACTTTACGCCAACGGATCGGTGGATAAGTACCCCCTAGCCGAAACTGCGGAAGGCTTTGACAACGACGAATCCGAGCATTTTGGGTTCTACGTTCAGAAAGGCCTGTTTGAGGAATATGCCGAATTTGGCCGTGGCCACGCACATGACCTTGCACCGTTCGAAACCTACCATCAGGCGCGCGGGTTGCGCTGGCCGGTCGTAGACGGGCAAGAAACCCTTTACCGCTTCCGCGAAGGGTACGATCCGTATGTGCCCGAAGGCGCGGATGTTAAATTCTACGGTCACAAGGACGGCAAGGCAAAAATCATCTTTGCCCCCTACGAACCCGCCGCAGAAGAGCCGGACGAAGAATATGATCTGTGGCTGTCGACCGGTCGCGTGCTGGAACATTGGCATTCAGGCTCGATGACACGCAGGGTGCCGGAACTGCACCGGGCCTTCCCGTCGGCAGTTGTCTATATGCATCCACAAGACGCCAAGGATCGCGGCCTGCGCCGCGGGCAGGAAATCGTGTTGTCGACCCGCCGTGGTGAGGTCACCAGTCGGGTTGAGACACGCGGGCGTAACAAGGTGCCGCGCGGCTTGGTCTTTATGCCCTGGTTTGATGAACACCAGTTGACCAACAAGCTGACGCTGGATGCAACCTGTCCGCTGTCGAAGGAAACCGACTACAAGAAATGCGCCTGTAAGGTCGAGCGCGCGTAATCGGCACGGATCGCAAAGGTAATCCCCATGCCACTCGCCGAGACACCTCTTTCGCCGAAACGTCGCCGCTTCCTTCAGGATACGGCGCGTGCGGCAGGCGGCTGTGTGGTCGCCGGGTCACTGCTGGCCTGGCTGGCCCGCGACGCCCGTGCATTGTCGGCCGAAGCTTTGCGCCCCCCCGGCGCGCTGCCAGAACAGGA
This sequence comes from Ruegeria sp. CDSC045, assembly GCF_059610725.1. NCBI lineage: Bacteria > Pseudomonadati > Pseudomonadota > Alphaproteobacteria > Rhodobacterales > Roseobacteraceae > Ruegeria > Ruegeria sp. CDSC045. Next base: position 80,555 of record NZ_JBXWOE010000005.1, on the reverse strand, counting down.
GTTCTTGTCGGCCTGCATTCGCTGCGGGTTGTGTGTGCGAGACTGCCCCTATGATACCTTGAAACTGGCCGAGCTTGGGTCGGATGCCGGGGCGACGGGCACGCCATATTTTACCGCTCGCGATGTGCCTTGTGAAATGTGCGACGACATCCCTTGTGTTGCCGCCTGCCCGACCGGTGCGCTAGATCCCAAGTTGGATAACATTGACGATGCCAAAATGGGCGTCGCGGTTTTGGTCGATCAGGAAAACTGCCTGAACTTCCTGGGATTGCGGTGTGACGTTTGTTACCGTGTCTGCCCCGTGATAGACGAAGCGATCACGCTGGAAACAGCGCATAACGCCCGCTCGGGCCACCATGCGATGTTTATCCCAACCGTACATGCCGACCGCTGCACCGGCTGTGGCATGTGCGAAAAAAGCTGTGTTCTGCCAGAAGCCGCAATCAAGGTATTGCCGGCACGTCTTGCGCGGGGCAGCAGCGCGGATCATTACCGCAAAGGTTGGGAAGAAAAAGATGCCAAGGGCGCGCCGGTTGTCGAAGGCATAATCGACCTGCCCGACCGCCTGCCCGGCCCGGGGGTCGACAACCTGATCGCACCAGGTGGTTTTGAACCCGGCTATGATCTTCCAGGGGTGGGACAATGACCACCCGCACACATATGCCCATAGGCCAAGAAGCCGTGGCGGTCAAAGGCTGGGTCGGTGCGCATAAATACCTGATACTGCGCCGTATCAGTCAGCTGTTCTTTCTGGTCCTGTTCCTGTTGGGACCCTGGTTCGGCATCTGGGTCGTTACAGGTACCTTGGCAGGATCGCAGACCCTGGGTGTACTGCCGCTGACGGACCCATTCATCCTGTTGCAAAGCATCATCGCCGGGCATTGGCCGGCGATGACCGCTTTTATTGGCGGCTTGATCGTCGTGGTGGCCTATGCGCTGTTCGGGGGCCGCGTCTATTGTTCGTGGGTCTGTCCGATCAACCCGGTGACCGACGCCGCCAACTGGTTGCACAGGCGGTTGGATTTGCCGAAAGGTTGGCAACCTAAACGGCGCACGCGGTTGTGGATATTGGCCACCGCGCTGATCGTCTCGGGCCTCACCGGCGTGATCGCATGGGAGATTATCAACCCAATCACCATGCTGCATCGCGGACTGATCTTTGGGACCGGTTTTGTCTGGGCCATGGTCGTTGCGATCTTTGTCTTTGATGTGCTTGTCGCCCGTCACGGCTGGTGCGGCCACATATGCCCGGTCGGTGCGTTTTATGGCCTGATCGGCACCAAAAGCCTGTTACGGGTCAGCGCGGTTAACCGCTCGGCTTGTGACGATTGCATGGATTGCTATGCCGTCTGCCCCGAAAACCACATCATTTCGCCCGCGTTGAAGGGCAAGCCGGGTGCCACGCCGCTGATCCTATCAACCGACTGCTCAAACTGCGGTCGCTGTATCGATGTCTGTGCAGTTGATGTCTTCAAATTTACTCACCGGTTCGACGACCAAGTCGCCGCACCTTCCGACCCAGTTCCCGCGCCTGAACCGCGCGTAGCCAGACCTATTTAAGGGAGTGCCGAGATGAACAAGCCAATCCTGACAGGTGTCGTCGCCCTGATCCCCGTCATATTCCTGAGCGGGTTCGTCCTTGCGCAATCTGCGCCGGTGCAAACCCTGCGTGGCGCCGAGGTGGATGAACCCATTCCGTTGGACCGGATTCACAAGAACGTGGAAGGACGGATGCAGCGCAACTATCGCCAGCAACCACCGCTTGTCCCCCACTCGATCGAGCAATACCAGATTGACGTGCGCACCAATCAATGCCTGTCCTGCCATGACTGGACCAAAGCCGGGGAACGCAATGCGCCGACCCTGTCGATGACCCATTATCTGGATCGTGACGGCAATGAGTTGGATCACATCGCCGGGACCCGCTATTTCTGCAACCAGTGCCACGTGCCTCAGGCAGATGCGCCTGCGTTGGTCGACAACGTGTTTGAACCCTCGTCCGGCAATTAATCCAACGCATGTCTGAAAGGAGCACCAAGATGGCAGACTCCCCCGAAAACCGCGGTTGGATCCGCCGCCTCTGGAACGCGATCTGGACCCCGGCTGTTATGTTCAGCTCGGGCTTTCTGATCCTCGCCGGGTTTCTGGCCGGTATTCTGTTCTGGGGTGGGTTCCACTGGACATTGGAACTGACCAATACCGAGGAATTCTGTACCTCGTGCCACACGATGGAAACCAATCTGGGCGAATACCGCGAGACGATCCACTATAACAACCATTCCGGTGTCCGCGCGATCTGTTCTGACTGCCACGTGCCACATGAATGGAACCACAAGATCAAGGCCAAGATCATGGCTGTTAAAGATGTCTATCACGAGCTTGCCGGAACCATCAGCACGCCTGAGAAATACGAAGCGCATCGGCTAAGTATGGCTTCGGCGGTCTGGAAAAAGATGAAGGCCTCTGATAGCCGCGAGTGCCGCAACTGCCATAACTTTGACTATATGGATTTCACCATTCAAGAAGCACGCGCTGCATCGGAACATCAGCGGGCAATTGACAACAACATGACCTGCATCGACTGCCACCAAGGCATCGCACACAGCCTGCCGCAGGGTTATCAGGAAGAATACCAGAAAATCACCGATGCGTTGGCTAATAAATCTGCAGGTAACTTGCAACAACAGGTTGCTGACGGCAGCACAGAAATCCGGTCATACCTGACCATACAGTCGGACTGAAAAGGGGTAAGTTATGCTGGAACTTCTGGGAACAATCGGAGGCAACATCATCGGCCTTCCAGGCATTCTGGGCATTGCGCTTGGCATGATGACGCGCCGCCTCTGGTTGGGGGCCATGATGGGCGGTTTGATCGGCATTGTTGGGACGCTGCTGTTTGCCCATTGGGACTTTGCCAATGTTGCAACGACCGAACTTCTGATCGCCATTGTTGTGGGTCTGTGTGCTGGAACACTGGGTTCTGCGATCCGTATCAAAGGGGCAACGGTCTAACAGAAAGACCGGAGCGTGCTGGGTAATGGCGGCTTAGTGATTGGTCCTTTACCCGACGCTCTGGGGTAGATAGCGGCTAGGTGCAGAAGGGATCTGATGGAATGGACATCCCCTGATTTCTCATCTGATAAGATTTGGAGATGGAAGCCGTCAGAACCATCGAGCAATCCGTGCCGAGGGACCATTGCTCGCGTTGGTGTAGATTTTCAGCTGCAGCCCACGCGCCACTGGAGCATTCGACCACGCCTTGCAATGGACCGGTATTACGACATCTAGCTGCAATAAAATAGATATCATATCAAACCCTTAAAGATAGTGTTTCAGCCAAATTGATTCAGGCAAGTAGGCCTCAATGAGTCCACTGCAGATTGATTCCATATCTTATTGCGCACAATGGCGCCCCTAAGCGCGTAATCCTAGGAACCATGATTGGCCTGGCAAGATCCGGGCTCTGCTTGTACTACTCCCACCATTTTGTACTGCGCAAAAAAACAACCTGTTCTGGCGCAAAAAGTAACAGCGCAGCCCGCACCGCCGCACTTGTTTTAGGGCCAGCAGGATTTGGACAAGCCAAACGCCTCTGGCCATCTGGGGTGAGACGCTGCCTTTCCCCTCGGGCAACCCTATTAGACAACACCGTGTCCTCGGCTGCGCCTGCGGGCCGCACCACTATTGTCGAATAGCATTGCCTCGCCTCCATCCGCGTTCGCCACTTGGCAGATCAGCAGGAACAGCCGCCTTCGTTGTCTGATCTGCAAATCAGCCCTGATTTTCCCAAATGGGAAATCAGGATCAATGAAATCGGTCTTAGTGCTGGATGAAGGAAGTGAGCCGAAAATTGCATGGTTCTGCCACCAGCGACAGCTAAGCTATTGATTTTGAATCAACTGGATTTTCTGAAACGCACAAGTTTTACCATTTACGACTCAAAGTATTGCCATCAAATCAGAGTAGTCAGAGTGCCTCCACCAGTCTTCAGTGCGACTTCTATAGGTGAGGCACCTATCTTTGATCGACTCCCACCAAATCGGAATAGGAACGCTCGCCGCGAGTGATTTGTCGTTTGAGGATGTTCTTTGCAGCTTTTACTTTACCCTCGCTCAGAAGCGCCGTGATCGCTTGATGCTCCTGGAACGACTTCTTCGTTCGATCAGAACGCTTGGACAGATGAGTCCGCATGGTTTGGACGATGTCGCCGACTTTTTGGTAACCATCACTCAAATAGCTGTTTTTGCAGTACCTGAAAAAGGCGTGGTGAAATTCTGCATCTAGTTCCAAGTACTGCTCGAATTCATCTGCTTCCCGCGCTTCAGACATCTTCGATACAGTATCTGCAAGTTCATCAAGCAGAGCGTTACCATTTTCTTTGACTGCCTGCTCCATAGCAGCAGCTTCGAGGATGAGTCTGTATTGGCAAAGCTGCACCACATCCTCTTGAGAAAGAGAGAATACAAAAGCTCCTCGATGAGGAAAGATCTGAACGAGCCCCTGAAGATTCAAAGCCGATAGCGCTTCGCGAATCGGAGTTTTGCTGATGCCCATGGCATTTGACAGCTTCACTTCCGGCAACGATTCACCCAATTGAAACGTGCCATTGATAATGCCTTTTCGGATGTGCTCTTCAGCAGTTTTACTCAACGAATCCGGTCGCTTAATCTGCAAAATCTCGGTCATTTTCACTTCGTCCTATTTCGTCTCTCTAACACAATAGCACATGTACGCTTGATTTCTATATTATATCTGATATCTCAGATAATAGATATAAAATAACCAAATCCGTGGGAGGATACCTTGTTCAAGAAATCAACATTGGCGCTTGGCGTCGTCATGTCAGCCGGGCTTGCTTTTGCAGCATCCGCTGAAACAGTCATTAAGGTTGGGCACGGCGCAGCAGAAGCGTTTCATATGCATCGCGCGCTACTGAAATTTGAAGAACTGGTCGAAGCTGGCTCGAATGGTGAGATCGACGTACAGATTTTCCCCTCGTCGCAGATGGGCCCGGACCGCGAGATGATCGAAGGTGTTCAAACCGGTGTTCTTGAAATGGCCATTCCACCGTCTTCGTTCTTCGCAGGTTGGGATCCGGCCTTTGCAGTGATCGAACTTCCCTACATGTATGCTTCCAAAGACATCGCCTTTGATGTTCTTGATGGTGAGGCCGGTGAAGGCATGCTTGCACGTGTCGAAAACCAGGGATTGGTCGGTCTTGGCTGGCTTGAATTGGGAGTACGCAATGTGACCAACAATGTCCGCCCAGTTGCAACCCCCGCAGATCTCGAGGGTGTCAAGCTGCGCACGATGAAAGTTCCAGCACATGTGGCAACCTTCGAAACTCTCGGCGCCAACCCAACGCCGATGAACTTTGGCGAGGTTTATTCTGCCCTCCAGCAAGGCGTGATCGACGGGCAGGAAAACCCCCTGGCGATCATTACTTCGCAGCGTTTTTACGAAGTGCAGAAATACCTTTCGACCACGGGCCATGTCTTTGCGGTCTACATGCCGGTCGTCTCCAAGCCATTTTTTGACTCGCTGCCTGCGGAGCATCAGCAACTAATCCGGGACTCGATGGCTGCCGCACGTGACTATCAGGCTGAACTGGTCGCCAGCGAAGATGCGGAGCAGTTGGAACAGATCCGTGCCGCTGGTGTCGAGATTCTGGAGCTGACTGCAGAGCAGAGACAAGCCTTTGCCGACAAAACAGAAAGCGTTCGTCTTCAATATCGCGACGAAGTTGGCGCCGAAGCCTACGACGCTTGGGTCGCGGCGGTGTCCGCAGCAAGCGGAAGCTGACCCACGGTTTACTCAGCCAATCCGGGCACCCGTGCCGAGCAGGTTCGGGCGCCCCTTTCGTTCAAGGGGAGGTGAACGATGTCGGTGATCAAATGGATCGATATGAACGCGGAAAAGGTCCTAGCCAGTGCGCTACTAGCCGCGATTGTCGTGTTGATTTTTGGCAACGTGTTCATGCGCTACATCATGAATGCCTCTCTTTCATGGGGAGAAGAGCTAACGCTTTGGCTGTTTGTCTGGTTCGTCTGGCTTGGCGTCAGCTATGCCTTTCACACCGGCGATCATGTGCGCATTACAGTCCTGCGCGATGTCCTGAGCGAGCGGGCAAGGCTTTACGCGGATGTTGTGATCGCGCTTCTGGTTCTTGGATTTCTGATCGCTCTGACAATTGAAGCTATCAAGCTGATCCGGCAACCCTTTGTGGCCAGCCAAACCTCAGTTGTTTTGGGGCTGCCAATCCCGATCCTGTATGCCTCAGCGCCGGTCGGTGCAGGCTTATCCGCGATCCGCGTCACCCAACATTTGATCCGAACCCTGCGTCTGATCGCAGGAACCAAAGCGTGAGGAACCCGGCATGCTTGCAACAACGCTTTTCCTGACGCTTTTCGCTCTTCTGCTCTTCAGCGTACCAATTGGCATCTGCCTAGGTCTTGCGACCATGACCGTAATGGTCTTCGTGGATGGCACGCCACCCATGGTTTTGCTGGCACGATCAGTGGTGACAGGCGCGGACTCGTTTCCCCTGATAGCTGTTCCTCTATTTATTCTGGCAGGCGACCTGATGCAGCACGGTGGAATGTCGCGCCGTCTGGTTGGGTTCGCCAATGCACTGATAGGTCATATCCGGGGCGGGCTGGCTTATGTGAACGTGCTCGCCTGTGTGTTCTTTGCCGCCATATCCGGGTCGTCCCCTGCAACCGTCGCCGCCATCGGATCAAACATGATCCCTGAGATGGAAAAGGTCGGCTATACGCGCAAATTCAGCGGCGCATTGACGGCGTCCTCGGGGATGATCGGCGTGATGATCCCTCCAAGCATCCCCTTCATCATCTATGGCGTTACTGCTGAGGTTTCGATCGGCAAGCTGTTCCTTGCGGGTGTTGTTCCCGGCATCCTCTTTGCCCTCATGTTCATGTTGGTCGCCCGTGTCCTGCTGCGAAAGGATGAGGTTGTTCAGCAATCGACAACCACGTTCTCAGGCCCGGGTGTTTGGCAGAGCTTCCGGTCTTCGATCTGGGCACTTCTGGTGCCTGTAATCATCCTCGGCGGCATCTACAGCGGTATCTTCACGCCGACCGAAGCCGGTGCGGTGGCCGTGGTTTATGCCGCCTTCATCGGCATCGTCGTCTATGGCGACATCACCCTGAAGGACCTGCCAGAGGTTTTGGCGGGCAGTGCAAAGACGAGCGGCACAATTCTGATATTGGTGATCATGGCGACCGCCTTTGGCAGACTGATCACGCTTGCAAGAATCCCGACAGAACTCGCCACAACGATCACCAGCCTGTCCGACAATCCGATCATTATTCTGTTGTTGATCAATCTGCTTTTGCTGGTGATCGGCATGTTCATGGAGACGATATCGTCGATCATCATCATGACGCCGATCCTGTTGCCGGTTGCAACCGCGCTGGGTGTCGATCCGATCGTCTTTGGCGTCATTCTGACGGTCAATCTGGCCATCGGATTCTGCACGCCACCTTTGGGCGTAAACCTGTTCGTGGCCAGCAGCATTTCAAAGGTTTCCATCGAAAGCCTCAGCCGGGCAATCCTGCCATTCTTTGCCGGCATGCTGATACTGTTGATGTTCATCACCTATGTGCCGGCAATTTCCCTAGCCTTGCCATCCCTTTGGTGACCGGCTGCGGCGCTTCAAACGTTAGACAACAAAACCAGAGGACCCGGATGGATCTGGACCTTTCCCACCCGTCGATAGAAGACCTTCGGAAAACCGCACAAAAGCGCATTCCGAAGTTTGCCTTCGAATACCTCGACAGCGCGACCGGCCGGGAGCTGGGGTTGAAGGTCAACCGGGACGCACTTGATGCCATCGGATTCATGCCGCGTGTACTATGCGGCCGAACAAAGGCCGACCTACATACTACATTGATGGGTAGAACTTACGATCTGCCATTCGGGATAGCACCGGTAGGTATGTCCGGCCTGATGTGGGCAGGAGCAGAGCGGATGCTTGCAAAGGCTGCGGTTGCTCACAATATTCCGTTTTCGTTGTCCAGCGTGGCGGTTGCTTCACCGGAAGATGTGGCACCTTACATTGGAAAAAACGGATGGTTTCAGCATTACCCGGTGAACTCCGGCGATCTGCGTCGCGCCATGCTGCCGAGGATTAAGGCAGCGGGATTTCATACGCTGATTATCACGGTGGACGTTCCAGAAGAGAGTCGGCGCGAACGACAACGCCGCGCCAATCTGACGGTGCCTCCAAAAGCTGACCTGCGCACGCTGACAGAAATGGCGTCACGACCCGCCTGGTGCCTTGCACATCTTCGCGAGGGCATCATGCCACGTATGCGGTTCTTTGACGATTACGTCCCGACCCGCGGACGAGAAAGTTTTACCCATGCAGGCGCTCTGATCCGTGGGATTCCAGATTGGGACTACCTGCGCGAACTACGGCAGGAATGGGAGGGTCACCTGATCGTCAAGGGTGTTCTGCGGCCGGAGGACGCGCAAAAAATGGTGGCCGAGGGCGTGGATTGCATCTGGGTCTCAAACCACTCCGGGCGTCAATTCGAAGCCGGACCCGCTGTGATTGACCAACTCCCGAACATCCGCGAAGCAGTCGGAACAAATGTGCCACTGATCTACGACTCTGGCGTGGCCTGGGGATTGGACATCATGCGCGCACTGGCGAAAGGTGCAGATTTCGTCATGGTCGGACGCGCCTTTCAATATGCCGTTGCAGCGTTCGGAGCACGAGGGGTCGACCATCTCGTTCACATCCTGAAGGCTGACATTGAGGCCAACATGAGCCAGCTTGGCAGCGAAAACCTCGGCAGTCTGGCAGAGCACCTTCTGAGAACTGGCTGATCGGCGCTTGCGGCGCGTGGCGTATCACGCAGGCGCGTTGTCACCCTCGTCAATCAGCCCCTTGACGATCAGATCCGCGGTTGAGCGCGAACATGCCATTGGCAGATCATACACTGTTGCGAGACGGGTCAGAGCCTTAACATCAACGTCGTGAGGCATGGGCGACAGAGGATCGACAAAGAAAATCAGCGCATCCAGTTTATCTTCACAGATCATGGCGCCGATCTGTTGGTCACCTCCGAGTGGTCCACTTTTCAGGCAAGTCACATCCAGTTCTGGATAGGCTTGCCTAATGCGGCTGCCGGTTGTTCCTGTCGAAAAGACTTGCACGCCGGACAGGCGAGACTGTTGTAGACCCACCCATTCAACGATTTCGTCCTTTCGCGCATCATGAGCCACTAGCGCGAAACGCGGCGCATCACCGGATGAATTGTTCAACGTAGTCTTCTCCAAGTCCTACTTCCGCAAAGTGTTTTCGGCACAGATCAATCTTGGTAAAGACATCTTCGTAGCCAGTAACCTTGCCCCACGGATCAACATAGCACATCACGCCATTGACCTGAAAATATGTGACCATCTCTTCGACATCGTCCGGGACGACCAAAGTATGCGTCTCACCCGGCGGCTCAAAGACATAACCCCCTTCTTCCGCCACCCAATCGTGTTCCAGGTAATGCCAACGCCCTTTCAAGACAAAGCCGTGGACAGGTTGCGGATGGCGGTGCCGTGAAAGAACACCAGCTTTGCGCACTTTGAGAAGGTTCATCCAATAGCCTTGCGAGCGGTTCAGACAGAGCGGCCGGAACCAGACGTTTTCGGCCTGCGGAACCCATAGCCTGTCGTCCTCACTCATAGCGTTCGGGATCACGATCTCTTCTTGCGCATCCTTGGGGAACGGCAATTGATAAGGCATTCGGGCGGTGTCGTCGTCATTCATTGATATTCCTCACATAGCGAGATAGCCGCCATCGACCGGATAGATCGATCCGGTCACAAAGCTGGCATTTTCACTTAAAAGCCATTGCACAAGCGCGCCAACCTCTTCGGGTTTTCCCCAGCGTTTCATCGGCGTGCGCGCCATGATTCCGGCTGTTCGCGCGGAATCTTCCCGCAGGCCTTGGGTCATCTCTGTTTCGATCCACCCCGGCGCGATGGCATTGACCCGGATGCCGTCTTCGGCCCAGCGACCTGCAAGCGCCTTGGTTAATTGTGCAACGCCGCCCTTGGAAGAGGAATAGGCTGGAACCAAAGGCCCACCAAAGGTGCTGAGCATGGAGGCGGTATTGACGATGGCCCCACCGGTTTCCGCCAGCAAAGGATGTGCGGCGAGACAGCAGCGCATCGTACCGGTCAGGTTCACATCAAGCACCTTGGCAAATACGTCGATGTCGTATTCTTCTTCACGCATAAGAATACCTGCGCTGTTCACCAAAGCATCAAGGCGCGTAAGATCGCTAAACACTGTATCGACGGAGACCTGATCAGTCACATCCAGGGTCTGTACCTTGATCCCGTCCTGGGGCACGAACGCATCCAACTCGGATTGGGACGCGGATGCAGCGATGACGGACCAGCCTGCCTCAGCCAGCGATCGCGCAACACCCGCACCGATCCCTCGTGTACCGCCCGTAACAAGGGCCTGTTTCATCCAAGTTCCTCCAATACACTGGTGAAGGCGCGCGCGCGCCTATCGATATCATCCAATGTATAGCTCGGTTTGAACAGTGCGGAGCCCAGCCCATATCCATCTGCACCCGCAGCATGATACGACGCCATCGTATCCGGCGTTATGCCACCTACCGCAGCGACGACTGCGTCTGCAGGCAATACGGCGCGCATAGCCGCTATGGCAGCGGGGGGCACCATTTCCGCCGGAAAGAATTTGAGCACCGAGGCTCCGATTTCCAATGCCGCAAAGGCCTCGGACGGGGTCATGACGCCCGGACACCAAATCAGACCCCGTGCGACAGCCGCGCGCCCGACGTCCGGATTCATATTGGGTGATACGATGATGCGCCCGCCCGCATCTGCGGCCGCCGCGACCTGATCCGTGGTCAACACTGTGCCAGCGCCGACTATGGCTTGAGCGCCATGTTTCGCAACGATCTGCGATATCGAGTCCAGCGGGTCCGGTGAGTTGAGCGGCACTTCAATAATCCGAAACCCGGCATTGAAGAGCACATCAGACACCGGGCGCGCATTTTCTGGTGCCAGCCCCCGCAAAATCGCAATCAGCGGATTTGCCGCAAGGGCTGCAGTAAGGTCAATCATCCGAGTAACCCCGCCGCGCGTGCGATCAGGAAATGCCCCTTTGCCACTATATCATCTGGCGCGCGACGACTTTCGAAACCGGCTATTCGAAGAGCAATTTCGTAGCGGTCCGACAAATCGCTACGTCCTACAACAGTGATTGTCCCAACTTCGGTCAATTCACCCGTTGCAGCAGCTACTTCGGTACCGATCAACAAACCTGACATGTAGTCAGCCGTTGCAACCTTTGGAATTTTGCCCATGAGAGGAAGAGTCCGGACATGGAAAAGGCTGTGCAGCAGGTTCGACGTTCCATCGAGGCCGGCTTTTACACCCATTGTGAACGCCTCCTCACTGAAGGTATCGTCCTTCATCAATGTCCCGAGGATTGTGTGCCCTTTCAGCGCAGAGAAGATCTCACCCGTCATGTAAGTCGAAAAATCCACGATTTTCCCGCCTGCAACCTGAACCCATTTGCTGTGAGTTCCCGGCATCACAAACGTACCTTCGCTTAAGCCCAGCGAAGAGGCCCCAATGATCTGGGTTTCTTCGCCGCGCATGACGTCCGGACATCCGGCATGTTCGGTCGAAGCACCCGTTACAAAGTGAATGCGTGCTCCACTGGTTGCGTCATGAGGGACCAGAGCCCGTGCAAGACCGCCCGCGCCGAGCGGCATTTCGGCATAGCGCGTTTCAACCCAGCCATTGCGGCTGGTAATCATGCCAGATGCCAGGATAGGCAGGTTTGCCTTGGCAACCCAAGGGCCGATAAGACGATCAAGAACCGACTCAAAGGTTTGACCCGCAACCTGCATTATGCCTTCAGGCGACGAGACCCCGTCGATCACCTCGCCCTCTGCTCCAATGAGAAAAGCACGGAACGATGAAGTGCCCCAATCGACGCCGATCAGCGCTGGCTCAGATGCGACCGAATTCATTCAGCAGATCCTCGACGGTTTTGCCTTGGGCCACCCATTTACGGGTTTCCTCCTCACGGTCAGCTTGCTCTTGAGCAAGGCGCACGGTTTCTTCGGCGATTTCCTGTGGAATCACGACGACACCCATCAGATCAGCTACGATGAAATCGCCAGGATTCACGACGACGCCTCCGCAGGCAATTGGCACATTGATCGAAAGCTCTTCTTTACGTTCTGAGAACATCGTGTGCGTCCCACGCGGCGTGATCGCACGCGTCCAGATTGGCCAGTTGATGTCTTCCAGTTCGTCTGTGTCGCGCCCGGTGCCATCAACGATCATGCCGCGGATGCCACGGTTCTTGGCGAGACCGCCCATTAAACCGCCGCAAACTGACGTTTGACGATCACCACCCGCGTCCACGACGATCACATCCCCGGGTTGTCCCATTTCAAGCGCTTTCAAAGGGTCCACCAGATCGCCTTTTGAAAGCTGAACCGTCACGGCCTGGCCTGTCACCTTGGCGCGGAAAGCTGGCTTGATGGCGCTATCCATCACACCAGTTCGGTATTGCACATCCGCGAAAATGGCTGCGGCAGAGTACGCCTCTAACACCTTGTCGAATTTCTTGAGCAGTTCCGGGCTTCTTTCAAAATCATTGAAAACCCTAAGGTCCGTGCTGACTTCTGGCATTCTATTCTCCTATTATGCGGTAGATACAGCCAATGCGTCAGCATTGACGGTGTAGTCGGGTTTTTGCCCTGTCAGGACCTTGGCCACTTGCGTGGCCGCGGTGACCCGCGCTGCGTGTATGGATTCCTCGGAATAGTAGGCTGAATGCGGCGTCACGAGGACGTTGGGCAATGTGAACAGCGGGTTGTCATCGGGCGTCCAATTTGCACGCTTGGCGGGTTCTTCTTCGGGGTCGTCGAGCCCCGCTGCGGCCAGACGACCCTCTGTCAGCGCCCGGAACAGCGCCTTGTTGTCAACTGTGGGCCCGCGCCCGGTGTTCACAAGTATCGCGCCCGGTTTCATGGCGGAGAATTCGGCGTCAGACAGAAAGTGATGCGTATCCGGCGTCATCGGTGCCTGCATCAGGACATAGTCAGATCGTGCCAGCAACTCGGGTTTGCTCACCAACTCGACCCCAAACTTCGCGGCTACTTCTCGGGGTAAAAACGGATCAAATGCAATGACGGTAACCCCGAAGGATTGCGCCCGCGCGACGATGGCTTGCCCGATTTTACCCAGCGAAACAACACCCATCGTGCGTCCGCGCAGACGGTAAACAGGCTGCCCACTTTGCCATTTCCAAACCCCCGCATGCGTGGCCCGATCATAGTCCGGCAGCTTGCGAGCCAAGGTGAGCCAAAGGGCAATCGCGTGATCGGCGACTTCCTCGGTACAGTAGTTTTGCACGTTGGTGACCAGAATGCCTTTGTCCGTCGCCGTGCCGACATCTACGATATCCACGCCAACACCATATCGCGCGATGACCTCGCACTTTTGCATCCGCGTGATTGTTTCTTTCCCGATCCGAGCGTATTGATTCATCATCGCAGCGCAATGCGGCGCGACATCGAACAGGTCTTCCTGACGCTTGGCCTGAAGCGCGATCACTTCGGCACCGGCGGCTTCCAGGATTTCCTTCTCAACGGAGACGTCACCAAAATCGTAATCGGTGATCACGACCTTGGGTTTGTCCGTTTTAGGAGCAATGCCAGCGAGATCAGTCATAGGCACCCGCCGAATAGGTCAATTCGTACGAGTGACTGTAGAGCTCAAAGATATTCCCAAACGGATCTTCCATATAGACCATGCGATAGGGCTTTTCGCCGGGGTAGTACTTACGCACCTGTTGCATGCGCTGGCGGCCCCCCAGATCTTCGATGACCTTGATGCGACCTTCCAAATCCTCGTCCTGCACGCAGAAATGGAACAAGCCTCGCCGCCAGTATTCAAACGGGCGCTCCTCTTCGACAGTTTTCGGGAATTCGAACAACTCGATACCGACACCATCCCCCATCGACAAATGGGCGATGCGAAAACTTCCCCAGCCTTCTCCGAACACATCATCGCACATCTGACCGATGGCGCTTTCGTCGTGTAGTACTTCGGTTGGCTCCATCAACACGTAGAGACCAAATGCTTTGGAATAGAACTCCACGGCTTTTTCCAGGTCTGGAACCGTGATGCCGATATGAGAGAATGTAAGAGCGGCCATGGCAGGATCCTTCTGTTAGCAGTTAAAGAATGTTACGTACGATGCCGCCTTCGATCCGGTGCGCAGAACCATTGGAGGCAGTGCTGGCCGAGATTGTGACGATCATGCGGGCGACCTCGTCTGGCTGGACGAAGCGTTGAATAAGGGAGGTTGGCTCATCCGATTTGAAGTAATTGTCGACGATCATGTCGAGCGGGTCACCTTTTTGATCGGCGAGGCCGTCAAAGTAGGCCTCGACACCTTCGGTCCAGGTTGGACCGGGCAGGATTGAGTTAACCCGGACTTTCGTCCCCTTTGTCAACTCTGCCATGCCACGTGTGAGACCTAACATGGCAGTTTTAGTAACGGAGTAATGCACCATCTGGGGTAGAGGTTTGACCGCTGCTTCGCTGGCCATGTTTATGATGGACCCTTCCCCTCGGCGTAGCATCTCGGGCAGGAAAATCCGGCTCATCCGAACGGAGGACAGGACGTTGATGTTGAAGTAATGCATCCAGTCGTCATCGGTCAGATCCTCAAACGGTTTGACCGAAAAGATGCCGACATTGTTCACCAGCACATCAACTGTACCGCGCGCTTGCGCGAAATCCGCCAGAGTTTCCGCATCAGCGGTTTTTGTTAGGTCGGCCGCAATGCCTTCAACCTCGCCCAGAGATGACAGGTCATCGACGCAGGCGGACACTTCCGCCTCGGTTAGGCCATGCACGATGACCCGGGCGCCTTCTTCCAGGTAAAGCAGGGCAGTGGCTTTGCCGATACCGGAACCTGAACCGGTCACCAGGACCAGCTTATCCTTGAGACCTAGATCCATCTCAAGCCTCCTTCTTAACGTTTGATGATTGCTGCGATGACAAGCGGCCGAACATGCGCCCCATCAACGTAGAGATTTCCGCGCGCCACATATCTATTCCAACGGCCATCAAGATGATCAGGCCCAGCACGATGTTCTGAACAGAAGATGGTGCGGCGTTCAGGTTCAGACCATTCTGGACGATAACGATTGTCATCGCTCCCATCAGCGTGGCGAGAATGTTTCCACGACCGCCTGCAAGGCTGGCCCCGCCAACCACGGCGGCGGCAATTGCCTGCAGCTCCAGCGTCTGGCCATAGTTGGGCGAACCAGAATTGAGGCGCGCCGACATCAGGATGGCCCCGACAGCCGTCATGAAACCTGCGATGACAAACGTCGTCGTCTGCACCTTACGCACGTTGATGCCCGTCAGAACGGCAGCGGCTGGGTTGCCACCCACGGCATAGATCTCTCGGCCGAGTTTTGTGAAGTTCATCGTGAACGCGGCAAGGGCATAGAAGAACACGAGGTAGAAGAACGGCAACGGAACGCCGAACAGCTTACCGTAAAAGATCGGCTCCAACGCTGGATCCAGCGAAAAGATCGGCGAGCCATTGTTGAAGATCAGCGCAAGGCCTCGAAAGGCAATCAATGCCGCCAGTGTGGTGATGAACGACGGAATGCGCCCGTAGGCGGTTATCAATCCGATGAAAAGACCGAGCAACCCGCCAATAAAGAGAATGAGTGGCAGCGCCAAAACCAACGGAATACCGATGAATTTCAACAACTGCGCAAGGATCATGGTTAGCAAGGCCACCATCGACCCTGAACTCAGATCAATGCCCGCCGCGAAAATCACGATGGTAGATCCAATTGCAATCAACGCCACAATGCTCACCTGCAAGGACAGGTTCGACAGGTTGCCTGGGTTCAGAAAGCGCTCTGTCGTAAGGGCGACAATCAGGGCGACGATCACCATGGCTGCAAATGGCCCAATCAATTGAGTGTCAAAGATCCGCTTCATGCGAAAGCCTCCTCAGGCTTGGAATGGGGAATGTCGGCGGAAGCGCGCACTAGATCGTCATGAGTAAGCTCAGATGCACCGACCGTGCGCGCGATTGTGCCATGTTGTACAACGGCAATCCGGTCACTCATCGCCAGCAACTCGTCATGGTCCGAACTGATCAAGATGATCGATTTTCCCGCACGGGTGAGCCTGTTGATCAGCTTGTAGACGGCGATCTTGGCGCCAATATCGATCCCCTGTGTCGGCTCATCGAGGATCAGGATGTCCGAGGCAGAGAACAGCCAGCGCGCGATCACGATCTTCTGCTGATTGCCACCAGACAGTAAATTGACCGTTTTTCCTTCGGCCTGGGTCGAGATTTCCAGATCGCGGATCAGATCATGGGTGGCTTGATCTTCCACCTTAAGGTTCAAGATTCCGAACCGGCTTAGCTCGCCTAAAGACGCTGCAGTGACGTTCCCGCTTGCGCGAAAGTTGAAGAACAACCCGTCAAACTTGCGGTTTTCCGGAACGAGGGCCAATCCAGCACGGATCGCATCGATTTCCCGGCGGAAGTGAACCGGTTTGCCGTTCAGCGTTACTTGCCCGGCAATCAATTCGTCGGTCCCGAACAGCGCGCGCGCAATTTCTGTGCGGCCACTGCCCAAGACGCCACCCAAGCCTAAAACCTCGCCTCGGCACAGTGAAAACGAAACATCTTTCACACCTGATTTTGTGGCCAGACCGGACGCCTCCAGCACAATATCATCGGTGGCGTTCTGCTCTTTGGGATAATGCTCACCAATGTCTTCACCAACCATGGCGCTGACAATCTCAGAGACAGTGATCTTGGTCTCACCACTTGCGCGCACAACGCATCCGTTGCGTAAGATCGTCACTTCATCGACGATCCGCTCAACCTCATCCAGCCTATGAGAAACATAGAGGATGGCAGTGCCGCGTTCGCGCATATTTCGCAGAAGCTGGTGCAGGCGCTCAATCTCATCTTCGCCCAATGCCGCAGTTGGCTCATCAAGGATGATCATGCGGGCATCCATCGCGATGGCTTTCGCGATCTCGACCAACTGTTGCTCGCCTACCGACAGCGTACCGGTGATAGTTTCGGGTGAAACATCGACATCCATTTCCGCCAACACGCGGGCGGCTTCATCGTAGACCCTGGCCCAATCGATCACACCAAAGCGAGACCGAGGCATATTGCCAAGGAAGATGTTTTCGCCAACCGATAAGGTCGGCACGATCGAGAATTCCTGAAAAACTGTCGCGATGCCCAAATCGCGCGCCGCCTGCGGGTCGCTGATTGTGACAGACTTTCCATTGTACAGGATTTGGCCGCTATCTGGTTGCTGTACGCCGGACAAGGTTTTGATCATCGTGGACTTGCCACAGCCGTTTTCGCCCAGCAGCCCATGAATGGAACCGGGCATAAGCCGGATGCAGACCTTGTCGTTCGCCAAGACGCCGGGATAGGCCTTGGTAATATCGACAAACTCCCAAAGGGGCGTTGCGGGTGTCATTGCGATTGCCTCGACAAAAATGAAATTCGGCTGGTTTGCAACCCGGCAGCACGCACGCGCGCCACCGGGATGCGGGGAGATGGCTCAGTATTCTTTGGACGGTTGTGGGAAGAGCTTTTCAGGCTCTTGCAGCACACTGATCGCGCCATCCTTGTCCTCAATCGATGTGGGCGTTTCGATCCAGCCACCGGGATAAGACCCGTTAAGCGCATCAATAGTGGCGTGCATTGCCGCTTTACCCATCAGGAATGGTGAAGTGTTGACGGTTGCCGTGATGTTGCCCGCCGCGATCTCTTCAAGGCCGGACGTGTCGCCATCATTGCCCAATAGAACGATGTCATTACGGCCGAGTGCTTTCGCAGCAAAGGATGCTCCAATGATCATGTAGTCATTCGCAGCAAAGATCATGTTGAGATCGGGGTTCGACTGCAGGATATCCATGCCAGCTGTGTTGCCGCCTTCGACGTTCCATTTGCCATCGATGGATACAACGACTTCAAAGTTGTCGTTGCCCTCAATTCCGTCGAGAAAGCCACCGACCCGCTCGGTTGAGTGATACCCTGGCTGCCCTTCGATGATGCCGACCTTCAATGGTTGATCGCCATAGGTCTCGACGGCCCAATCAGCGATGGCTTGAGTCCCATTGCGCTGAGAATACCCGACCACACCGTGGATCGGAGTCGGAAAGTTCGGGATGTCCGAGTTAATCATCAAAACAGCCATGCCCTTGTCAACGGCCTGCTTAAGTAGCGGCGCCGCAGCAAATTCATCATGCGTTCCAAAGATAATCGCATCCACATCCTGCGTCAGTACATCCTGGATCATACCCATCTGACCGTTGATATCCGCGCCAGACTGAGGCGCGAGCATGAAGACTTCGACCCCGGCCTCCGCAGCGACCGCTTTGATGCCCTCACCAATGGCGATGTAGTAGTTGAACTCGGTCGCCGGTGGCATATACGCGATCCGGAACGTGTCATTCTTGGGTTCAATCGCATCAATCGCAGCCTGTGCCCCGTCCTGCAACGGCACCGGTGTCGGATAGTTCTCGGCCATTACGACTGTTGCCAGCGTGACGAATCCCGCGGCAAGCGTAGTGCTCATAAGCGTTTTCAACATTGTTTTCTCCTCCAGAAATTCGTTGGTTATCCGTTGAACGGCGTGTCGATCACGCCGCGAATGCCGGGTTTCACGGCGAAGAGACCGCCGGAATCCGGTTCTTTTGTTAAAGCGGCTTCGTCACTCATTAACCGCGATGTCGTAATGAAAAGCGTGTCGAGGTCTGGACCGCCGAATGCGCAACAGGTGGGCTTCCAGACCGGCACCTCGATTACGCGATTGATCGTGCCGTTGGGTGCAACGCGCACAACGCGATGACCTTCCCATTCGGCATTCCAGACACCGCCTTCTGCATCCACGCAGGACCCATCGGGCAGGCCAGGTTCGTCCTCGAAAGAAACATGCATCCGACGGTTCGAAACAGATCCACTATCAGTGTCGTAGTCGAACGCCACGATTTCCCGATCCGGGGTATCGGCAAAGAACATTGTAGTTCCATCCGCCGTGAAGCAGGTCGAATTGGCGCAAGACACCCCTTCGATAATTGTGCGCACGTTCAGATCCGTGTCGACGCAAATAACCGACGAATCGGCATTACCCGAGACTTCGTTCATCCCCCCGACAATCAACCGCCCCTGACGATCAGTCCGCCCGTCATTCAACCGCGTCTCCGGGTTATTCGACTCGAATCGGGTGACGAGGGATTCTTCTTTCATGGCCTGATCGAGCAAAACGACACGATCTGCATAAGCAACGATCAGCCCTCCAGAGATCCGCGGAGCAAAGCAACATATGCGCTCTGGCACCTGATGAGACGTGCATTTCGAAGTTACCGGATCAAATGAGAAAAGCGCGCTGCCTTCGATGTCGGTCCACCAGACAAGCCCATCGGTTGGGTTCCAGAAAATCCCTTCCCCGTGCTGGTTCTTGCAGTCGACCACCAACTCTGCGCGCAATTTTTTGACCTCCACTATCGCTTTCTGATATCTGATATACCAGCTTGCCTAATCTGGTGTATCAGATATCTTGCATCTGGCAACACCTTTTTTGGAGATATCCCCAGATGGCCCTTGAGAGACCCAAATCATTGCGTGAACTCGCACTGGAGCATTTGCGGAACAGCATTATCGATGGCTCCCTGAAGATGGGTCAGGTTTTGTCGGAGCGAAAAATCTCCGAAGAACTGGGCGTGTCTAAGTCACCGGTCCGCGAGGCGCTCGCTCAACTGCGTGACGAAGGGTTGGTCAGTATCGAACCGCAAAAAGGCGCACGCGTGTTTTCCTTGTCCGAACCGGAAGTCACCCAGATCTGCGACTTCAGACAAGCGATTGAAACAGCCGCCTTCGAACTGGCATTGTCGCGTGACCCGAAAGGACTGGCCAGTGAAATGCAACGTGTCGTGACGGAAATGGAGCGAGAACGCAGGCGAGGCAACGAGAAAGGCTACCTTTCACTAGATACCACGTTTCATCAGTTGATCTTCGAACATGCCGGGAACGATTATTTGACGGCTAGCTATACCCGATACATCGGTAAGATTGCAGCATTGCGAACCCACCTGGCGAAGCTACCGCAGCACACCGAACTCTCTTTTGATGAACATGCGAAGATTGCGATTGCAGTGCGCGAAGCGGACATGGCCAAGATTAAATCCCTTCTTACGGCACATATTGATCGCACACGGCAGGCCTACAAGAGCGCTGCAATCGTTCTCGAAGGAGCCGTTGCGCCCTGACGCATAGAACAGCTGAGTTTTTGAAGGGGGGCGGGCCATGTCGGCACCGCCCCTTTCTTGTTCCGCTTCACCGCTATCTCTTTTTGATTGACATCTGAGATATCAGATGCCAATCAAAAAGCGGGAGGAGCTTTGTATGACACCTGCAATGGAACATGGCGCACTGAGGTCACAGCCACTGATTCAACTGGAAGCGGTTGGCAAAAGCTTCGGAACGAACATTGTTTTGGACGGTGTCGACTTCGAGTTGAGACCCGGTGAAGTTCACGCGCTTTGTGGTGAAAACGGTGCTGGGAAATCCACCTGCCTCGGTCTTCTTTATGGACTTCACCAGCCCACAGCCGGGCGAATCCTGTGCGATGGCAACGAGCAGCTGATTGAAAGCCCATCACATGCGCAATCACTCGGTATTGGCTGTGTCTTTCAGGAACTCAGCCTCGCCGGTGCCCTCTCCGTAGCGGAAAACATCTTCGCAGGCCGCGTGCCCACCCGGTTGGGTGTCGTCAACTGGCCTGAATTGCGTCGTCGGGCGGAAGCGTTGTTGGCGGAGTTCGGTCTGGATATTGATGTTTCCATGCCGGTTGACGGCCTTCCGATTAGCTCCCGCCAGATCGTAGAAATTGCCAAGGCGTTGTCACTGAACTCCCGCGTCCTGCTTTTGGATGAGCCAACTTCAGCATTGGCACCCGATGAAGTGGACGCACTATTCGACGTCTTAAAGTCCCTTACAAAGAAGGGGATTGGCATCGTGTATGTCAGTCACCACATGGCCGAGATCTTCCAGATTTCAGACCGCATCACTGTTCTGCGCGACGGACACCGCATCAGCACATTGCCCGTGTCAGAAACCTCCCAGGAAAAGGTCGTTGCCGAGATGATCGGCGGCGCACATCCCGGTGATGTCACCCGTTCGGATCAAGGCGGCGGCAACGAGGTTTTGAATGTGAAGAACCTGACGCACCCCGGCGAGTTTGAAGACATTTCGTTTTCCATAAAAGCCGGAGAGATCGTTGGTATGGCCGGTCTAATGGGTGCCCGCCGCAGCGAGATTGTCCGGTCCATCGCCGGATTGATGCATGGCGCGACAGGCGAAATCAGATTGCATGGCAAGCCAGTCAACTTTGCGTCCTTGCGGCAAGCGATGCGCGCTGGTGTCGGGTTTGTCCCCGAGGAACGCAAGACCGAAGGTCTATTTCTGGAACAATCGCTCAGCGACAACCTGATTGCAGCCAGTCTTTCCGAACACACGTCTGTCGGTTTCATACGTGCCAGCACAATCAAAGCTGCGAGCCAGGCCGCCATTGACGCCTTCAGTGTCAAAACCAGCGGGATTACCGAACTTGTTGGCGATCTGTCAGGGGGCAACCAGCAAAAGATCATGCTGGCCAAATGGCTCAAACGTTCTCCAGCTCTTCTGATCATCGAGGAACCCACAAAAGGTGTTGATGTCGGGGCTAAATTTCAGATTCACACAGAGCT
The DNA here is from genome assembly GCF_059610725.1 of Ruegeria sp. CDSC045. NCBI lineage: Bacteria > Pseudomonadati > Pseudomonadota > Alphaproteobacteria > Rhodobacterales > Roseobacteraceae > Ruegeria > Ruegeria sp. CDSC045. The sequence continues at coordinate 58,706 of NZ_JBXWOE010000005.1, read as the reverse complement.
TTTACGTCGAGCCGCCGAAGGTATGGCCATCCTCGTGGTGTCATCCGATTTCCCTGAACTTGTCTCTCTCTCTACGCGCATTCTTGTGGTTCACGACGGTCGCCTCATGGGCGATGTTGCGGCGGTCGACGCAACCGAGACCACGCTCCTTCAATTGGCCGCCGGAAACTCTGTTCCATCGGTGGATGCAACCCAAACCAATCAATCAGGAGTCGCGACGTGACCATGACAGCTCAAGCCAATTTGACCATGAAACCACCCCTGTTGCGCCGTGTCCTGCAAGCCTTTGTTGATATTCGTGAGTTAACGCTGATCGTCCTGATCGCCGCCATCATCATCGTGATGTCCAACATCAACCCCTACTTCCTGAGTTTCTCGAATTTTCGCGCGGTGGCCGTGGGCATGGCACCGACCGCGATCATTGTGATAGGCATGGCAATCCTGCTTGCATCCGGTGGTTTCGATCTGTCGGTTGGTTCGGTGATGGCCCTGTCTTCCACCGTCGTCGCCATGCTGCTTTTGACCGGTTTGGCAATCCCGCTCGCCGTAGCATGCGGGCTCATTCTAGGTGGCATGGTGGGCGTGGTGAACGGAGTGCTGGTGACCGGCCTCGGGATCAATCCGTTGATAGCAACGCTCGGAACGATGTCGATCGCACGCGGTATTGCCCTCGTATTGACCGAGGGGTTTTCAGTATCCAGCCTGCCGGCGTCCTTCGCCTGGATCGGCAAAGCTGACATCAGCGGCTTTCCGGTGATTGTCTTGTTCACCATTCTGCTGGTGATCCTGTTTGACCTGGCCGTCCGCCATACGCGTTTCTTCCGTCAGGTCTATTTCATTGGTGCCAATGAAAAAGCCGCGATGCTATCGGGCATCCACGTCACACGCGTGCGCATCATTCTGTACGCACTGACCGGTATTCTGGCTGCTCTGGCGGGTGTCTTGCTGGCCTCCCGCCTGATGAGCGGTACGCCCACGGCCGGCAATGGCATCGAACTGCAAGTTCTGGCGGCTGCCGTCATCGGCGGCGCATCATTACGAGGAGGAGAAGGCACTATCCTTGGAGCTTTCCTTGGCGTCGTTTTCGTCGCGTTAATCAACAACACCATGACGATGCTGGCCGTATCGATCTACTGGCAGATGATCGTCATCGGCGGTGTACTCGTTACAGCTGTCGCCTTGGACATGCTGATCCGAAGCAAACGGGGTTAGTCCCGAAGCTCTCCAAAACTCAACAACAACCAAAGATCCAAAACAGGGAGACTACGATGACCGAATTGAAAGTAAATCGGCGCAAGCTGCTGACAGCGGGCACGACTGCGGGACTGGCCGCCGCTTTCGGACTGCCCATGCTGTCCAAGGAAGCCATGGCGCAAGCCGCTGGCAAGGAATACGTTTTTCTGTCCATCGTCACACAAGTGCCGTTCTGGGTGGATTATCGCAACGCGATGGAAGATCTTGAGGAGTTGATGGGCATCAAGGCCACGTTCACGGGCCCCCTAGATTTTGACACTGCAGCGCAAGCACGCCAACTGGACGAATTGATCGCCAGACGCCCCGCAGGTATCCTCATATTCCCCGGTGATCCGGCTACTTTGGCACCCGGCGTTGAACGCGCGGTCGAGGCCGGGATTCCAATCACGTGCTGTATAGGTGACATCCCCGACAGCCCCCGATCCACGTTCCTTGGCATCAACGGCGTTCAGGCAGGACGTGTCGGCGGCGAGATGCTGGCGCAAGCGATTGGCGGCCAGGGGAAGGTCATCCTCGGCACGTTTCCCGCTCCTTCCACGCTGGAGCGGGTCGAGGGTTACAAACAAATCTTCGCTGAGAAATACCCGGATATCGAAGTCGTCGATGTTGTGAACGACAAGGCCGACCCGTCCTATGCTCCGACAGCCTATCTTCAAGCCATTCAGGCAAACCCCGATATTGTTGGCATTGGCGGCACAGACGGCGACAGCGGCAAAGGCGCTGCGATTGCGGTCAACGAGGCGGGTCGCAAGGACATCAAGATCGTCGCGATGGATCGTAATGACGACATGCTGCCCTACATCGAAGACGGCACCATACACGGTGCTGTGGCTCAGAAGTCCTATTTGGAGATATTCCTCGCCTTCCACATGATGCATTGGCAAAATACCGATGCGTTGAAGGTCTTGCCGGATTGGAAGGCCGCCGGGATCAACCCGCTGCCTGAACGCGTCGAAACCGGGGTGATGCCGATCACGTCCGAGAATGTCGCACAGTTTAAGCACGTCTAAATTTTCATCCCGGCGCGGCCATGTCGCGCCGGAACACCGTCAGGGAGCAAACATGCCGGACAGATGGAGTGTTCTTCAGCTACAGCAGTGTGATCTGCGACTGACACTCCTGCCAGGCATCGGCGGCCGTCTGTGGGACGTGAGTTTTCAAGGGAGCTCACTCCTCTTTCAAAACCCAGATCTTGACGGAGTGGAGATCGACGACACCCGGCTCGCCGATTTGCCTACACGCTCTCCACAATTTGGCTTTCCACTTTGGGGAGGCGAGAAGACATGGATCGCCCCGGACTCGTCTTGGGAAAACGGCGCTCCGTTTCCCGTGCTGGACAGCGGCTCCTATCAGATCACTTCTAGAACCAGCACTCGCATCGACATGACCAGCGCCGTCTGTCCCATATCTCACTTATCTGTTTCGCGTCGCATCACACTGACTTCTGAAAACAGCTGGGACATTGAACATATCGTTGCCAATCATGGAACTTCCTCGCGTTTGACTGGCATTTGGTCGGTCATGATGCTTAACACCCCAACCAAGATCGGCGCCGAAATGGATCATCCTGCGTTTTATCCTGTTTTCGGCTCTGCCGAACAGATGGTTGCAACGCACAGCAGAAGCACTGTCGTGGATTGTAGCAGACTGCAGGAATTCAAGATCGGACTTCCGAACCCCAACAGCCGGACGCTGATAAAGTGCGGAACGGATGGACCTTTGTTGATGTGCTCAGTACCGGAACCTCGGCAAGGTGACCGATTTGCGCATCACTATCCATTCGAGGTCTTCAATTCAGGCGATTACGCCTACTGTGAAGCAGAGTGGCACTCCCCCGTGCACAACCTCGCCCCAAATGAAACGCTGAGTTTTAGGCAGATGTTCCGCGTCTTGACGGACGAGGACCAGCCACAAATGCCAGCGGGTCTTACAAGCAACAAGGAATTCCTGTTATGCATGTCCTGATCACAGGCGCTGGTGGACATCTTGGGCGCAAACTGTTCGACACGCTCGAAAGTGATCTCGACTACACGGTTTCCGGCATCGACATCCGACCCGCCGATCATCCCAATATTCACACTGCGGATCTATCTGATGATAGCAGTTGGATCAGCTTGCTCGAGGACGTGGACGTAGTCGTGCATCTTGCCGGTGACAGAGAGCCGGCCGCCACTTGGCCCTCAGCGATCAAGCACAATATGGATGCAACCCTTACACTCTATCACCATGCGGTCGCCATGGGTGTCAGTCGCGTGGTTCTTGCCAGTTCCAATTGGATCCATGGCGACAAAAGATTCACGCATGAAGCGCTCAACAGTAAGACACCACCTGGCCCGGTGAACGCCTACGGAATGTCAAAACTGTTCTGTGAACAGACAGGGGCTTACTTCGCCGAGCATCACGGACTGTCTGTCATTTGCCTGCGTATTGGCTGGACGCAATGGACCCACGACAACCAACCCGGCACGCATATGGCGATGGGCCGATGGGGCCAGGAAATGTGGTTGAGCGATCGGGATTTCCTAAGCGGCATGCGCGCCGCAATTGATGCAAAAGACGTTTCCTTTGCAGCACTGAACTTGATGTCGAATAACCCGGGCATGCGTTGGGATATCACCGAAACGCAGAAAGTGATCGGCTATTCTCCGAAAGATGGGAGCCCGGCAAAAGTTACCACAGGCATTGCCTTTAGGTCTGCGCTGAAGCGCCTGTTTTCAGTCCGTATCCCAAATTATTTCACCACACGTTTTCCGGATTGGTAAAGTACAAGGCCCAGACATTGTTGTTGCTTTGGGCATTCAGTTTCCGAAACCTAGCCTTGAGGTAAGCGTTGTTCGCATTGCGGTTGTCAACGCCCCACGTCATGAGCGGCAGATTTCGCAATCTTCGGCTGAATCGCTGCGCTTTAACAAACTGCGAACATCGCTGAACCGGTGTTATGTGAAGCGATCTCTGGTTGAGTAGTGGCGATTCAGTGGGACTAATGCCAGTGGCTCTCTAGCGGGACAAACACAGACACATGATCAGCGTCCGCTTTAAAGCTCATTTCGTTCGCCATCGAACAGTTATTACTGGCTGCATTCATTTTCTGTCTTTAATCTGTCTTGCATGGCAATCGAACCGAGACTGGATATAATCGGGGCCGCGCTCGCCGATCCCAGCCGATCCCGCATACTGTGCGAACTGATGGACGGGCGCGCATTCACCAACAAAGAGCTGGCTTGTGCGGCCAAGATAAGCCCGCAGACCGCGAGTGCCCATTTGAAGCAACTCGAAATTGCCGGTCTGACCGCTTCTTTGCGAAGCGGTCGGCATGTTTATCACTGGGTGGCAAGCGCTGACGTTGCCCAGGTGCTGGAAGGATTGGCTACCCTGTCACCGACCGACCACCTGTCTCGGCCCGGCCGGATCGCGACAGACACACAACGCGCACGCAGTTGCTACAATCATATCGCTGGTAAGCTCGGCGTCCTGATGACGAAGCGCCTTGTTGCCCTCAATGTGCTGAATCTCAAAGATGACGCTTTGACATCCGGACCTCACTATCAGGATTTCCTCGATGATATCGGGATCGAGCCGCCACCTGTTTCATCGGGGAAACCTCCGGCAAAACTCTGCCTTGACTGGACAGAGCGTCGGCACCACATTTCCGGCCCGCTGGCCACAGCGATCATGCAGAAGTCACTGACAGCGAACTGGCTGGAGCGCAGGACCGGTAGTCGCGCTCTTACCATTTCCGACGACGGGTTCGATGCGCTCGAACGCTGGTTTGGCCTGAGCAAAAAGACTCTGGACGGCTCGGACGACAATTGACAGTTCGGCCGATAACGAACCTTCATTTTCCACAGCATCGCCAATACGAGCTATTTCGGCAGAAGCTGCTGGAGATAAACATGACATTGCCCAAACTCGAAAATGACAGGTTCGTTCCCGAAAACGGTCTGCGGATCGTTGTCCAGGTGCCAGATACACATGCGCAAAAGATCATTGACGCGGTTCTGGTCGATGACGTTCTGAAATATGGCGACTACGATTGCGTCACCTATCAGACCGCGCCGGGAATGCAAAAATTCAGATCCCTGGGGAGTGGGCGCAATATGGCAACCTCAAAGGTTGTCGAGGTACCCTGTGTGGAACTGTCATTCTTTCTGGACAGTAACGAAGCCAAAACCGTGCAGGTTCTAAGAAACATCTATTCATCACACCCCTACGAAGAGCCGGTGATCTTCGTAGAACCGTGCATGCGGACGCTCCATATCCGGGGAATGGACGAGGACAATCCTAACAGGTTCTGGAACAACGAGACCGAAGATTGGGTGCCAAAAGAGCACTGGTAAGTGAGGTTGAACTCAGCAATCTCCGAACCCCAACGAATAAGTAGGAAGGGCTCCTTTGGAACCTTCGCCGCACGCTGTACTAGGGTCCGGTTTTGATTTCCTGGAAACAAGGCAATAGCGGAAAGCTCCTGCACATCGCGGTTCGGGTGTTATATGCACCGGTCTCTCGTTGAATGCCCGATCTGCTGTCACATGCCTTCGATAATGGCAATTCTGGCCGTGGCATTTTCCCTAACGATGTACCGCAGCAAGTTATTACCCTCGGCCATGAGGTCGAGGCGATCTTCGTTCTTTTTCACCACGGCTGCCCACGCCATTTGATCGTGTATTAAATCGTCAAGGATCGCTATGCGTTGTCCACGGCCCATTTCCTTGGTTTTGCTTTTTAACACCAAAAGTCCATCAATATGCCCGATGAGGTCGGGTGCCAGGTCCTGATCTTTAATGAGCTCATGCAGGTTCATCAGCTGTGGCATATCGGGTACCGTAGGTTTTTCGTATGCGTCTCAGGGGGCATTCTAGCAGACCGAGAAAACTCTTGGTTCGGCCCATAAGAGACATTCGGCACCCTGCTGGCATTCTGCGGTCGCAGCCCGCATTCCGGTCATTCGCTGCAAGTGCAAACTTTGGCGCTGCTCGAACTCACACATTGAGGGACTTTATTGTCATTCTTTAGGACGACACAAATGACCGCTCGAAGGAAGCTGGCATCAAACCCAGAGGCTGCTGAACTTATCATCGTAACAACTTTGTGATCGCAACGACCAAAGTATATCTTGTCCAAGATGTCTACCAACTAGTAGGTTGGTATTTGTTCCCAAGGAGAGACAACATGAAAATCTATGATACTGAGGGTTTCCCAAACCCCGCACGTGTGCGCATTGCGCTTGCTGAAAAAGGCGCAACAGACCAGGTCCAATTCGTTCCGGTTGACGTGATGGGTGGCGAACATCGCACCGAGGCCTTCAAAGCCAAGAACCCCGATGCCGTTGTGCCCTGCCTTGAGCTGGCGGACGGTACACATATTTCGCAGTGCAATGCGATTACAGAATATATCGACAATCATTTCGAAGGCCCGTCGCTGACCGGAGAGACACCAAAACAACGTGCGCAAATTTCGATGATGAACCTGCGTGCAGAAAATGGTCTGCTGAATGCTGTGGGAACCTACTTTCACCATGCCACACCAGGTCTTGGTCCAGACCTTGAGACCTATCAATGTGCTGAATGGGGTAACAAGCAAAAGCAAGTTGCTGGTCAGACAATGGCTTACTTGGATGAAGTTCTGGCTGACAATGAATATCTGGCAGGTTCTGAGTTTTCGGTTGCTGATATCACGGCGTTTGCCGGTCTTGCCTTTGCGGACTTTGCCAAGGTCGACATTCCAGAAACACTCTCCAATCTGGCGGCATGGCGGGCAAAGGTCTCGGCACGGCCCAGCATCGCAGGTTAAAGACGCGATACCACTCAAGCCGAAAGGAAAAACATGGAACTGAACGCAGACTTTAAAACACGCGTGGTTGTTCACTCTGAACAGCTTGAGTGGAACGCTTCGCCTATGCCCGGTGTGGATCGGCGTATGCTGGACCGCATCGGCGGCGAAGTTGCCCGTGCCACGACGATTGTGCGCTATGCGCCGGGCAGCAAGTTTTCGGAACACACCCATACAGGTGGCGAAGAATTCATCGTGCTTGATGGTGTATTTCAGGACGAACATGGCGACTTCCCCGAAGGGACATATGTGCGCAATCCTCCCACCACTGCACATACGCCGGGGTCAGAGCCGGGCTGCACGATCTTTGTAAAGCTGTGGCAGTTCGACATGGTCGACCGCAATCAGTTTCGCAAAACCATGGCCGAAGAACTGACCGATCCTGTGGATGGTGTCGCAACGGCTGAACTACACCGTGATGCGCGTGAAACAGTGACCTACAGCCACCTTGATGCAGGCGCGACACTGGAAAATACCGATGTGGGTGGGATCGAAATGCTGGTGATTGCCGGTTCCGTCACCGAAGGCAGCGGTACGCTTGAAAAAGGAGCATGGCTGCGACTGCCGGAAGGCGATCAACTGTCTGCAACGGCTGGCCCTGATGGGGCAAAGCTGTGGATCAAGACGGGTCATTTGCCCCACGCCAAACCGCCTGCCGTCTGATGAGTGTTGAAAAACCTTTGGTCCTTGTGGCCGGCGCGGGGGCTGGCCTTGGTCAGTCCCTGTTGTCCCGTTTCACAAAAGATGGCTTTGCTGCCGTTGGCTTGGGACGCACCCAACCTGAAACGGTGATTGGCCAGTTCTTTGAGATGGACCTGACGGACGAGAGTGCCGTTCCCAGCATCCTGGCACAGGTTATTGCAGAACATGGCCCGCCTAAGGTTGTGATCCACAACACGAGCGAACTGATCATCGCGCCTTTCGCAGAAACCCGGCTTGCTGATTATCAACGCACGTGGGGATCCATGGTGCAGTCTGCCATTTTGCTTGCCCAATCGACACTGCAACCGATGGTCCGCGCTGGCGGTGGTACGTTCATTGTATCTGGCGCCACAGCGTCCTTGCGGGGTGGTACAAGATTCTCGGCCTTTGCCAGCGCAAAATTCGCCTTGCGCGGCCTGACGCAATCGCTTGCACGGGAGTATCAACCAGCAGGTGTTCATGTCTGCCACGCGATTCTGGACGGTATCATTGATACAGCGCGATCTCGGGACCTGCACAACCTTGATCCGGGCAAGATGATGAAGCCCGAGGACATCGCAGAGGCCTACTGTAGCCTCGCCCACCAACCCAAATCCACATGGACGCACGAGCTAGATCTGCGCCCGGCATCCGAAGGGTTCTAGCGCATGCAAACGCTGATTGTCGGCGGCGGGATGTCAGGGCTTGTCTTAGCCGAACGTCTTGAGGCGCAAGGGCGCGACTATATGCTGATTGAGGCCCGCCCGCGGTTTGGCGGGCGAATCATGACGCAGCATCTGGAGGCAGGCTACTTTGACATGGGGCCTGCCTGGTTCTGGCCGGGCCAGCCACGTATTGCAGCTCTGATTGATCGGTTTGGTCTGACAAAGTTCGACCAATTCGCCGATGGCGCTCAGACCTTTGAGGATGAACATGGCAACGTGCAACGCGGGCAGGGTTTTTCATCAATAGAAGTGACATGGCGGCTAAGGGGAGGGTTGGCTGCTCTGACAGACGCATTGGCCAACTGCCTGCCGGATCATCGCAAACAGCTAAACGCGCCGGTTGTTAAACTTGACATGTCCGGCGATCAATTCATTGCAACAACGGCAAAGGGCGAACAGATCCACGCGGATCAAGCTGTCCTCGCTGTGCCCCCACGTGTTGCGGCCGAAATCGCATTTTCGCCCGCATTGTCTGCCGAAGCCGCCCAAACCATGAAAGGCATCGCGACATGGATGGCAGGTCAGGCCAAGGCTGTTGCGGTGTACGACAAACCATTCTGGCGCAAACAAGGACTGTCCGGTGATGCAATGAGCCGGAAAGGACCGATGGTCGAAATCCATGATGCATCCCCCCCTGAGGGTGGACCATACGCGCTATTTGGCTTCATCGGTGTACCGCTCCAAGGTCGCGCGGACGAACAACTGCTGCGTCAGCACCTGCACGCTCAATTAACACGGTTGTTCGGGCCTGAAGCCGCCGAGCCCCAAAAGCTCTACTTGAAAGACTGGGCCATTGATCCCTACACTGCAACTGAGGCGGATAAGGCACCGCTATATGCCCATCCGACATACGGTCTACCGAAGGCGATGAGCAATCTGTGGAACGGAAAGCTGCATTTCGCAGGAACAGAGGTCGCCCCGGTTTTCGGCGGCTATATCGAAGGTGCTTTGGAAGCGGCAGAGAATGTCCTACACAGCCTAAACGCCCAAAATCTTGGATAACACATGGCGACCGACACCAAGACAACTCTGCTCAATTCGGCTGAACGGGCCGCGCGCAGGCGTGGCTTTGATGGGTTCAGCTATGCCGACCTGGCCGCCGACGTCGGAATCACAAAGGCCAGCATTCACCATCATTTCGCCAGCAAGGCAGCTTTGGCCGTCGCGCTGATGCAGCGGTATTATTCAGATTTGGAAACCGCCTGTGGCGAGATTGATCAAGACCATGCAACAGGGGCGACGCGCTTGGCCGCTTTGATCAAGCGGTATCGTGGCGCACTTGAAGGTGGTCAAAGCTTGTGCCTGTGCGTGTCTTTTTCGACCAGCACAGAAAATCTATCAGCAGACACGATTGCCGAGATGAACCGTTTTCGCACAATGATGACCGAATGGCTTGCGAGGGTATTTTCACTGGGTCAGGGCGATGGAACGATCCTACATGTTGCCGATCCGGCAGCAGAAGCCGCCGCAACACTGCCTTTGCTCGAGGGCGCACAACTGGCAGCCCGAGTGGCACAGGACCCGCAAAGGTTTGAAGCGGCAGTCCAGATTTTGTCCAAGCGATTGGTTCAATAAACCAATGCGCAACCCTTCGTCCTGACGCTGGTTTTTGTCCGTTAGGACTTGAGCACGTTCAAAAACAGACATTGCTGCGCTCTGCAGCATTGGTCGTTTTGGGCTCTTTCAAGACCTTGGGTGCAGCGCAGCATTTCGGTTCAAGAACCACTAGCCATCGATTTGAACGGCCCATAGCCGACATCCATCAGCCCTTTGAAATATTGCGTTAGCAACCCGCATTTCAGGCATTCGCTGCGATTGCGAAAGCTAGCCTAGGTGAATTCTCACTCCGCAGTCGAAAGTGGAATCGCTACCTCAGACTTGTCTCATTCATTGCTAGATTTCTATGGCTACAACAAACTCCAGCCAGCTATCGATGCCGGGGGTCAAGATCTGGGGCCAGGCACGAAAACAAATCTGAGGGCACATGCGAATTTGATTCTCTAAACCTTTTTACAATTGAATCGCGCCAATCAAACGACGTTCGTAACATCACAACCTTGTCTCGGGTTCGCCAACAAAGAATTTTAGAACCGATAAGTCGCGCCTAGCACAGGCCCCGACTGATCAAATGTAAAATCGTTGCCGTCGATTTCATGATCGAATGAGATATAGCGATAACCACCGCGGATCAGCCACCTGTCGTTGATTGCGTAATCTGCCGTCAGCAGAATCTGCCAGGTTTCACTGTCGCTGCGGAAGCCTCCGTAGTCGACAAAACCGGAGCCCGACCACTTGTCCGAGAACTGTACCCGTGCTCTGGCGCCGATGACAGGGTCGGTCCAGCTATCGTCTGCCGTTGTTGTGCGCCCCGGTGCCGCGCCGGGTAGAAGGGTAAATTCCGTTTCGGTGCTGAACCACCGGAAACCCCCGGCGACGTCAACGGTGATAGTTGGCGCTTCATACACTCTGTAGCCAACATAGCCACTCAGGTATTGTGTGGTAAATGATGTCTCCAGACCCGAGCCGACAGGTCCAGGAGCGCTGTTGCTGAACGATAAGTCTGTGTAATTGTAATCTGCAAGTATCAGCCAACGTCCGTTGGTGGCCGAGAACGCACTCATAAAGGCAAAATCGAGGTTTTCCAACGCATCCGAAAAGCTGAGCGTACCGTCCAGAGTGCCCAAAGGTGTGTCCAATGTAGTCTCTGTTTCCGGCATGAACAGGTATATTGTGGCCTCATATGACCAATCGGATTGTTGAGCCGAAGCCGCTGTGGCCACAGATGCAAAAAAAGCTACTCCGCAAGTGCAGCTTTTCACCCAAATTGACGAAATCATTCTGTCCCTCCCGTCAAACAATCAAGTTTGAATAAATGGTCTTTGGTTTGTGGTTGTTTGGCCCTAGGCCTCATTCTACAGCTCCTTCGGTTGCCATCGAACCGCTGCCGACACGATTAATATCTGTGTTCGGGAAAAACTCGGACCAGACATGCCAGAATGCGCCTGCGCGCAGGGTTTCGACACGTTTTAGCTGACCCTGATCTGAATGGCCCCAAAAATCGCAATGGCTCACAGGTTGACCAAAGTCGTTGTACCAAACGCCTAGGCTTTCATACTTTGGATCCAAGCTGACCACGACATCTCGTCCGCCGACATTGGCATTCACGATCCACTCGTTCTCGACGATGAAATCATCAGTCCAGCAAACCGCATCCTTACCGATCGTAATTCCCCAAACGTAGGTTTTATTTGGTAACCGATCGTCTGAACGATCCATGTTGTCCATCACGGGCGCGTCTTCCTGATGCTGGCGTCCGATGCCCCAGCCAAACGTGATCTCGGTCATCATATCCAGCAGGCGCAAAAATGGGTTCGGGGATGGCTTGTTCAGAAATACCTCACCGTCAGGATAGGCCTTCTGAAACCCGCGGAACGTCATTCGAAAGGTTGGCCAGGGCTCCATTTGCGCTTCGGGTCGAAGGGGGCAGGCAGGACCGTCGGAGTTAGGGTCGCGGTCCGCCTCGCGGAAACCATAGATGTGCTGGATCGGCTCGCCCGTGTCGTTATCGCGCAGGATTAGGTTATTGCCATGCTGGGCCAAAACCTCGAGATTCAACCGTCGTCCTTCTATTCGCGGAATGTAACCCTGACCCAGATTGGCCATAGCGCAATAGGTCATGACCACGTCTTCGCCACCCAAGCCATCTACATTCCCGGCCAGATGAGGGCGCATAATCTGCGCATCCGGGTGCGCGCGCGCTTGGCCGTTGTTTTCGATGACTATGACAGGCGCAGTTGGTCCGACATATTTGCGGGCTTCTTCAATTGGAAAGTACTGTGCGTCATTGAGCTGGTTCCTTAGACCCAAATGCACCCAAACGTAGGGAAACCCATAAAGAAGAAGAGTAAGCACAGCCGCTATGAGCCAAAGCCAGAAAGGGCCACCGCCCAAAAGGAAATGCGCAAGTGTTGCCGCTGCAAACCCGCCAAGTCCGATACCGATCAGGCGATATTCATTGCGGATAAAGCGCACCATATTCTCGCGCTTTACCTTCAGCAGCATTTGAGAGACGTCGCCCAGATCGCGAAAATAGACAAACCCGATGCCGAGAGACACAATCAATCCCAGTGCGAATATTATGCTACCAAACATGCTGTGACCCTCGACCTTGATTAACACAGTCCTTCACAGGTTTATTGCGAAGGATTAGGCTTACTTCTGTGGTGACGCGCGCTTGATCATGAAAGCCTCAACTGCCTGTTGGGTTTCGGGGCGGATGTTCTCGATCCCTTCATAGGGCACGCCATAGGCGGGCGCGGTATCGGGGAATTTCTCTTTGCGGGCCATGTGGCGGCCCAGAATCCGAGCGAATTCCTGCCCTCCCCAGGCGCCAACCTCGGTCGAGACCGAGTATTCTTCGCGCGTGTCCCGATAGAGATCAAAGAACTTTGCAAGAATGGCGCTTTCGCCTGGTCCCGGCAGTTTCAGCTTTAGCTGGTCTTTCACGACCGCCTCGGGCTTGTTCACCGAATAGACGATGACGTGATCGCGGCGAGATTTGGATTCATCGGTGAACAACAAGGCGGCCGACTGGTCCACCCCATCCACAAGGCGATCCCGCGGAATATACTGATCTGCTCCGGCAAAGCGCGACAAAGTGGTATAGAGGTCCGAGACATGGATGATGCTGTTAAGCAACCCGTCAGCCTCGATCATACCGGGCCAGCGGATGAAGGCGTCAACTCGTATACCGCCTTCAGTCGTGTCACCTTTGCCGCCAGCATAGATCAGCGGGGTGAACCCGGATTGCGGCGCGTATTTGGTGAAATGGCCATTGTCACCCATGACCACAACCACAGTGTTTTCCGTCAAGCCCAACTCTTCCAGCCGCGCGAACAAGTCGCCCAACCACTGATCGAGCAACTGCATTTTGTCCACATACAGGCCACCATTAACGCTCTCTGGCCCCGACCGCCCGGCACGGGTGTTGTCCAGCGGGATCATCGGCCAGTATTGTAAGAAAAACGGGTCTTCACCACTTGCTAGGCGATCCAATTCTTCCATCGTCTTGTCCTGAAACCCCTGGTTCATCTCATCGTACTTCGCAGCGTTCCAGCGTTCGCCGGTTTCCATGCGAATTTCGCGGATGGGCCCGCCGGTTTCCCCTTCGATGACTGTCATCATCGCGGCAGAGTCCGGCCGGAACCAGCCGTCCAGCGTATATTTGTCGTCATAGTCACGGATCGCGACCGAGACCTGTTCTTTGATCGCATCATCATTGAAGATCGTCAGCTGGCCCTGTTGGTGGATGGCGTGCTGGGCATAGTCAAAACCCTGATTCATCGCCCAGCTTTCGGCGATATCGCCCATGTGCCATTTGCCGACATGGCTGGTCGCATAACCCGCCTGTTTCAGAATTTCGGCCAAGGTGACCTCGTTTTCCGGTAAGCCAAACCCGGCAATGTCCACCGTTGTGTCGCCCATACCCATGCGTACGGGCAACCGCCCGGTCATTTGTGCCACGCGGGTCGGCGTGCACGAAGGTTCAGTATACATGCGCACCATTCGCATCGCCTGATCGGAAAAGTCGTTGATATTCGGCGTTTCATAACCTCGCACAGCGTTTAGCTCGGGGATGCCCATGTCGCCGAAGCCCATATCGTCGATCAGAACGCTGACTATGTTTGGGGGCTGCCCATTGTTACCGTCACGAAAAGCGGCCAGAGCATCATCAACAGCGGTATCATCCTGTGCCCATTGTTCTGCATGTTGTGCCTGCAGAATATAGAATTCGGCATCGTGTTGAATTGGGTCTTCCTGCGCTTGCAAAGGTGGTGCCGTAACGCCTGCACAAAAAACCAGAAGCCATTGTAGTTTCATTCCGTCTCCCCCAGGTTTGAAGCCGAGCTTCGGTGTTTGATCTTTGATGCGTTAACCAATTGTAACATCGTTATATTCAGATATTTATTTAAATTTGCGACGTCACTGCCAGCTCATGAATACATCACGGGTCAGTTCAGTTTCCGGACGCAGGTTTTCGATGCCCTCATAGGGGGTACCTTTGCCGATCTCTGAATGTGGATATTTGGCGATCATCTTCTGGTGGCGCTTTATCATATCCTGAAAAGATGCACCGGCCCAAAGCGAGTAGCCAACCAACGGGTGTTCCTCACGAGGGTCCCGATAGATGTTATAGGTTGGAGCAGCCGCGCCGGGTTGACCAGGGGCAGGAAGGTGCATCTTGAATTCTTGTTTAACGACCGAGCGCAAGACAGGGCCTTCGTAGACATAGACATAGTCACGCCGACCGTTCCCCTCGCCGTTCAACAGTAACGCCGTCTGGTCAATGCCGTCTATCACACGGTCCCTTGGGATAAAGGCGGTGGCTCCGGCAATTCGCGCCATTGTGGTGAAGATATCTGAAACATGAACGATGTCGCCAGCTGCAGTGTTGGGTTCGATCACACCGGGCCAGCGAATGAACGCATCGGTTCTTACTCCGCCTTCAAGATGCTGAGTTTTGCCTCCGCGATAGATTAGTTGGTTCAGGCCGGATGAGCCTTCATAGTGATACATCAGACCATTATCTGCCATCAGAACAACAATTGTGTTGTCTGCCGTGCCGGTTTCTTCAAGCTTGGCCAAGAGATCTCCAATCCATCCATCAAGCAGTTGCAGCTTGTCGGCATGAAACCCGCCATTTCGTGAAATTGCCTGATCCGGGTAGACGAAGTTCAACGGGTACAGCGGCCAGTATTGCAAGAAGAATGGCGCATCCTCGGAGGCTACACGTTCGAGTTGCTCCAGCGCCTGCCGTTGATATCGTTCGTTCATCTCTTCATATTTGGCCTGCGTCCAAACCTCACCGGCTGACATGTCTACTTCCAGGGCGGGCCCACCGGCTTCGGCCTCGACACCGGTGACAAGACCATATGGCTTGAAGCGCTCATCCAGCAGGAACTGATTGTTCTGCCCCTCGGGCACGTAGCCGAGCATGGCGTTGGACCTCATTGCCTCGGGGATCATGAGGCTCAGCTGCACTTGCTGGTGTAGTGGAAATGCGGCCCAGTCGAATCCCTGATTGTGTGGGTACGATTGCTCAATGTCACCTTGGTGCCATTTGCCAACATGCGCCGTATTGTAGCCGACTTGTTTCAGTATCTCCGGCAGTGTCACTTCGCTGGTCGGAAGACCTTCACCGACCAAAGCCACTTTGACCTCTTCGACACCGGCGCGTATTGGGTGGCGCCCCGTCAGCATGGCGGTACGTGTGGGAGTACAAGAGGGTTCGGTATACATGCGCATCAGCGACATGCCTTCGGTAGCCAACTGATTGATGCTGGGTGTCTCGATCCCCATGACGTAATTC
This sequence comes from Ruegeria sp. CDSC045, assembly GCF_059610725.1. Classification (NCBI taxonomy): domain Bacteria; kingdom Pseudomonadati; phylum Pseudomonadota; class Alphaproteobacteria; order Rhodobacterales; family Roseobacteraceae; genus Ruegeria; species Ruegeria sp. CDSC045. The sequence goes on along the minus strand of NZ_JBXWOE010000005.1, from coordinate 42,848 downwards.
ATCTTGCGGTCACCCATCTGACCAAAGCTTACATCATCGATCAAGATGTAGAGGAAATTAGGAGGCTTGCCGCCGTTGGCCGCACGAATTTCGGTCAGCTTGGCGTCGACTTCAACGTCTTGCGCATCCCATGCCTCACCAAACTGCGCGCGAAGGAATTCGAACTCGCCGTCATGAACAATCGGAGTTTCCTGAGCAAGCGCGGAGCCGGCACCAATCAACAACGCAGGCAAAATGTATCTAAGTCTCATGTCAAACCTCCAAATCTTTGTTCCGTACCGATTCCGAATCAAGGCCATGCGCCTGCAACCGTCCGTCAATACTGCTGCGCAGGTCCGAAAGGCTTTCTGCCAGATCGGCGAGATAGCGCATCTGAAGAACAGACTGCGACCTTGGCGGCACCGCCAGTTCGGCGAAGACCTCTTTGTAGTCGCGGCAAATTCGATCAAACTCTTGGTCTTTTGCCCGCAGGTCCTGCAGCAGGCGACCCGCTTCGGGAAATTGGGATTCAAAGAACTCATCATCCGTCATTGGCAGCGCCCTTCAGGCATTCGTTTGCCAAGCATGCATCCAACAGAATATGTATTGAACGTATAAAGCCGCATGCTACCGTAGCACCATGGCGACAAACCCTTATTGCGAAAGGATAGTTCTTTGACCGTCAGCATGGACGATCAGGAACAGAATGACACTCAACAGTTCTCGGCCGAGCAGGTGCGCGATGCGTTGGATAGGGTTCAGAAGTCAGATGAATTCAAAGGGTCCGCCCGCATGCGATCTTTTCTGTCTTATGTTGTGATGGAATCGCTCGAAGGTCGTTCCAACGAGATACGCGCCAAAACCATTGCGATGGATGTTTATGGATACGACGCGGATGAGCTATTGAAACGCGAAGGCGTCGTACGCGTGGATGCGGGACGTGTTCGGCGAAAACTCCAAGCTTATTATGAAAGTAATGGGATCGCTGACGAATTGGTAATCTCATTGCCTGTCGGAAGTTACGCACCCGAGTTTTTGCCGGGCTCCAATCGAAGCAGACAACCATTACGCGGAAGGCGACAGGCTTACGCAGTCGTTATCTCGCTTTCACTTCTAGTAGCCGGTATTCTAGTCGGTGTTCTGATCGGCCGCGGTTCGAAATCTGTTGCTCCAATAACTGGCAAAACTGCGATCTACGACGTGTCGCCAGCCCGCGTCGAAGCAATGAACCTAAGCAACGCTGGCCGGGATCTGATTTTTCCGGTTACAGATTTGGCACGCCTTCAACCTGCGTTGTTGATATTCCAAACAGCAATTGAACGAGATCCGTTTTATTACGGGGGGTATGCTGGCGCTTCTCAGGTCGAAACCATGTTCGCCATCATGAAATCTGGCGATCCAGGTTCTGATGAGTTTTTGCACGCGGCCGACAAGAATAGTGCTTATGCTTTGGAATTGGCTCCGGATGCAGCATGGCCGCTTTCAGCGCGAGCCTGGTTTGAATTTGGGGTGGGCAATTACGATAGCGCAGTTCGATTATCCCAACGGGCCGTAGGTTTGGCACCCGATGATTCACATGTTGCTGAATTCGATGCCTTGATTTCCCTTTATACATCTGATTTTGAACGAGTTTTGTCTCAATCAGCGCGATATAGAGCCCTGGCCCCACAAGGAGGGGGACTTGTATTTGACAATGCATTGGGTGCGGCTCAGTTCCATACGGGAGACTATGCTGCCGCAATCAGGACGTTTGATGAAACAATATCGCGTGGAGGGCCGTTCGGACCAATTTCCGCAGCTTACCTTATGGCAGCCCACTGGAGGAACGGAGAACAAGCAGAGGCACAGCGGCTTGCAAAAGTATTTTCGGACACTTGGCCAAGCTTCCCTCTCGAAGCACTGAAGGCTCGAGTGTTTGTAGACCCACAGCCAGTTCAAGAGCTGATCAGTGCAATGAAGGCTGCGGGTTGGTCAGGAACCATCAGACCCTGATTCTCAAGCAGTAGGATGTGTCACAATCAATTTGCTCAGATTGGAATGACATAAAGACCAGCGTAAAAATGCCAGCGCCATGCCGCGAAGTAGAGTTTGTTTGCGCCGCCCCCGGACTGCGCAGGTGTATCGGTAATAGTCATTTAGCGGCCTCCAAGCACAATCGCGCCGCATCCAGCGGGATACGGGCATCTTTGATTTCAATAAAAGGTAATGAAATCAGGCGTGAGGCAGGGCGCGGGTCAAACGCGCGGGATCGAGATCATTGCGCTCGGCAACGCGTTTGGCGATAAATTCGAAAGTTCGCGTTGCTGTGGTCTGTACGAAGCGTGGACAACTGTCTTGAAGCAGAACGGACGTGTTGCTGATGCGGCAAGCTTCGCAATCAACGGTCACTGGTGCGCTGTCGCCATCTATATTTCCGCAGATGCCGCTCAACTGCCCGCCTGCTGCGATATAGGCGGTGAGTTCCGGGGTCGTAGACGTGGGAGCTGTCCGATGCGCAAAGCCCTCAGCTATGAGTGCGACTGTCAAAGCAGTCACAATACACCACAGAGAGTTTGGAAGAGAATCCGCACATAACCGTCCCGTAGCCGATCCAACATCGCGATGCCAGTTGGAAGATTTGTATTTCTGTAGTTATGCTTCTTGGACAACCTGTGAAAAGCGGACGCTCGCGCAGAGCGCAACATTCGTGACTTTGGGCTCAGAGCGGCCGTCACAGCCGGTGCAGCATTATCCCCCGCCCCACCTCAAACAGAATTCCCGGACGGGCACATACCTGCCGTTCGTCAGCTTGGTTAGCGCCGCAGTGCAGCTTCCCAAAAGCGGACGTTGACAACCGATCGCAGCATTCGCAAGATTTGCGTTTCTCGGGCGGTTCCCGGTCATGGTGGCGTGCTCTTGTAAGAGATTGTTGATATATTCGCCCGCAATGGCGTCGACGACACACATATGCTCGTCGAAATGCCACAAACGTACAGCGTTTCACCAGGAGTCAGGTGACTCGGAGGTGCCGACTGAAAAGCCGACAGACGATTGCGACGAAGCAGAATGTCGTCTCGCAGTCGAGCGACCTCTGAAGCAAGCTCAACACGTGGACATCCAAACTGGCAGGTCGCTGCTCAGTTGAACTCACATAGCGTAGACGAAAGCAGCGCGGCAACTTGTTGAGAATATTCAATCTGCTGTTTCTCAGGTTAAGCCGCACGGGGCTGACTTGGATCTGTTGAGATTGCACAGCCACCCACAATGGGGCACGGTGTTGTTCAACCTGGAAGAAAATTCATGACTTCGGCAAAAACTACTAACCCTTGGCTCATATTGCTGGGCCTTGCGCTTGGCGTCAGCATATCCAACGCCTTTGGCCGCTTTGCATACGGCCTAATTCTACCATCAATGAAAAGTAGCCTCGGCTGGAACCTCACTCAATCTGGTTGGCTAAACACCGCCAATTCGATTGGCTACATAATGGGTGCAATCCTAACACTTTTCCTGATCCGCCATATTTCGCCGTCACGGCTGTTTGCTGGCGGCACTGTGGCGACCGCACTGTGTCTGTTAATAACCGGGTTAAATGAGGACCTCGTATTTCAAACCGCTTGTCGTACATTGGTCGGGTTGTTCGGCGCTCTTTCCTTTGTATCAGGCGGCGTTCTGGCGGCATCTCTGTTCCAGAACTGCGCACGAAGGAATGCACTGGCTATCGCCTTGTACTTTGGCGGCGGCGGTGGGTTTGGTATCGCCTTATGTGGTGCAACCCTTCCGGCTATGCTGGACGTTTTCGGGCCGCAATACTGGGACTGGGCGTGGATCGGAGTTGGGATTGCAGCTCTGATCATTTGTCCATTTTCCGTTTGGGCGTCCACAAAGCTAAACAAAGCCGAGCACGACGCAGCGCTTCCTTCCATTCCTCCGGTGCGCAGGATGTTAGGCGAACTCGGCGGATACGCGCTGTTTGGGTTGGGTTACATAGTCTACGTAACTTTCATCGCTGTCTGGATGAAGGAGCAGCATTCCAGTGTCCTGTTGACCACGGCAACGTGGATGATCCTTGGATTCAGCATTATGGCGTCGCCATTTGTTTGGCGTGGGATATTAGCCCGCTTCGCTTCTGGGACGCCATTGGCGTTGATCTTAGCCGGCGTCGCTTGTGGTTCAGCCCTGCCGATCCTTGTTCCAAACGGATATGGATTGATCATGTCGGCGCTCGTGTTTGGGCTGTCGGTCTTTATGCCGCCCACTGCTGTCACCAGCTTTGTCCGCCAGAATCTGGATCAGCAGGATTGGGGTGCAACCATAAGCTTTTTTACAGTTGTTTTCGCTATCTCACAAACACTTGGACCGATCGGAGCCGGCGTCATCGGAGACATAACCGGAGAAATTGGAGATAGCCTTGTAGTGGCCTCTGCCGTTTTGCTGGTGGGTGCCCTTTGTGCTGCGATGCAAAAACCACTCGGGCGTGCGGTGGCGTAACCGTCCTGTTCCGAACTGCGCTCATTCACTACAACAGACTAGGTGAGTTCTGACTGCGCGAAGAATAGCGCTCTGGTCACTCCAGCGCGGGTCTGCTTCAGGCCATTGCCTCATAGTGCGGGATCCAGAACTTCGCCTCTATCGCCGCTTTCAGGTCATTTTCTGAGGATTTAGGCGCAACCCCGTCCGATTGCGCCTGTTGACCAACGGCAAATGCAATAGCCTTGCTGACCTGGCGAATGTCCTCCACATCGGGCAGCAGGCTTGCGGTGCGATCAGACTTCGCAGGCGATAATGCAGCCAAGGCCTCGGCGGCGGCCATGAACATTCCGTCAGTGACTTGGCGCGCGCCTGCCGCCAGCACACCCAAGCCCATACCCGGGAAAATGTAGGAATTATTGCATTGCGCGACATGGTGCGTCTTGCCGTTGTAGACAACGGGATCAAACGGGCTTCCGGTGGCGACTATTGCAAGGCCACCTGACCAGTCGATAATATCTGCGGGCGCGGCCTCAATTCGCGATGTCGGGTTCGAAAGCGGCAACACGACAGGATGATCAGTCTGAGCCGCCATTGCACGAATGATTTCTTCAGAGAACAAGCCTGCCTGACCGCTGACACCAACCAATATGTTGGGTCTAGCCTGATTAATCACATCCAACAGGGAAATTTCACCATTGGACCAGTTCCTCACTTTGTTGAAGGGTTGGACAACCTGCTTCTGGAACGGCAGAAGATCTGTCATCGCATCGGTTAACAGGCCATTCCGATCCACCATGTAGACGCGCTCACGCGCCTCGGTTTCGGATAGTCCTTGCCGGATCATGAGTTGAACTAATTGTTCTGCGATACCCACTCCCGCTGATCCCGCTCCAAGAAACGCGATGGTAGCGTCCTTTAGCGGAATGCCGGTGACATCTGAGGCAGCCAGCAAAGTGCCTGCCGTTACCGCAGCCGTGCCCTGGATATCATCATTGAATGTACAGAGCTGATCGCGATACCGCGCAAGCAGGGGTGCCGCATGTTGCTGTGCAAAATCCTCGAATTGCAGCAACACATCCGGCCACTTGCGCCTTACCGCCTGCACAAAAAGATCGACGAACTCGAAATAGTCATCCCCGGTGATGCGCTCATGACGCCAGCCGATATAAAGGGGATCTTCCAGCCGTTCCTGATTGTTGGTGCCGACGTCCAATACCACCGGGAGCGTTACAGACGGGCTTATCCCGCCTGCAGCGGTATAAAGCGAGAGCTTTCCGATCGGAATTCCCATACCGCCCGCGCCTTGATCACCCAAACCCAAAATCCGCTCTCCGTCGGTAACGACGATGGCTTCGACAGAGGGCAGGATGGCGTTCTCAAGTATGTCATCGATCCGGTCACGCTCTGGGTACGAAATGATAAATCCGCGTGGGTGATCATAGATTTCACTGAACTGTTTGCAGGCGTCACCCACAACGGGTGTGTAAATTATCGGCATCATCTCGGTCAGATGCCGCACCAACAGAGCGTAGAACAGAACCTCGTTATCATCCTGCAGGCCACGCAGATAGACATGCTTGTCCAGCGGTGTCTCTTCGCGCTCAAAGGCGGCATAGGCACGATCTACCTGGGCTTCGAGCGTTTCGATGTGTGGCGGAAGAAGACCTAGCAATCCAAGCTTTTCTCGTTCGTGTAAAGAAAAGGCAGTACCTTTGTTCAGGAGTGGGTTTGTCAAATACTGTAAATTTACAGGACCGGAATCGACCATAGGTTACCCTTTCGGATCGGCACGCACTGTTTGCACGCGACCTCCAGTAAAGTCAGCATTATAAAACGGCAATTGCAACGAACTTAGAGCACGGTTGCATTTAACCATCTTGCATAGAAGTACTTAAGTATTGTTACTCTCTGCACTTAGGATGTTGTCTGCCGAAGCGCCTGCAGACAGATTGGCGTCTGAAAATGATCTGGTTTCTGGAAGTTCAAGATGCAGAGAAGACGTATGATCAATTTCTATTCGACCGTTGGTCAGAGTGTAATCCAGGACGTGTCCTCCTTTGCTCAGATCGCTGGAAATAAAGTGTAGGTGGTAACCCGGGACGCCGATCCCGACGGCATAATCCGGGCACCGAAACCCCAGAATTGTCCCCTCGACGTTGTTCAGCTCAAACTCAGCCTGCGTTTTTACGACCTCCAGCAGAGGTTTGTATGGTTTCTCCTGCCGTAGAACGTTTCTGTACTTTATGTGTTTAATGTCGCCGGTAAATCGAACGGCATAGAACAGGTTTTTTGCCTCCGCCAATGCATCAAGCTGGGCCTCAAGAGCATCCTTTTGTGTTTCTCTGTCCAAAGATCGATAAACCGCTGGTTCGAAATTGATGACGGCAGCATAAGGTGTCAGAGCCTTGTCGCTTGCGACCGAAGCATTGCCATCCCCGTCGAGGCGATAGGCAACGCCATCCAACACAATCATTTCTCCGTCGAGCGCATTGAATGTACCCAGGCCGAAGTTTCCATGTTCCAGCAGCTGTTCGATGGAAACGGTCCCGTCGTAAACGCCCTGCATAACTGCGCTCAGCAACGAAGCCTGATAATACTCATGTGCATGTTTTTCCGATTGGAAACCCCGTTCTCTGGAATGACTAGCCAGGGCCGTTGCAAAAGTAAGCTCTTTATCTTGTCGCATGCTGTTTCACCAATCTATCTGCCTGGTGTCTATACATTTTCGACCATTCGAAACTGTCTTGCTTTGCAGTATCGCGTGCCTCTCGAGATCGGGCAACACAAGAGATTATTTGATAGTTTACAGCTTCATAGGGCATTGCAAAGATGATCGTGGGATTGCTCCGGGATAACTGATCATCATGAAAACGCCACGGACAATGCCGCGCCGGAAGGGCTTTCACTTTCCCTGCGAGATCATCGCCTAAGCCGTATGGGCTTATCACCGTTTCGCCCACAGCACGGCCACTGTCGAGTATTTGCTTGCTGAGCGCAGTGTAATCGTCAGCCCGGCAAAGGGTTAACCGCTTTGGCCGTCATTTCGCCGACTGCATCAAGCGGGACCGGCCAAAGGCGACCGACAAATGGCATTTGCACTAAGTTGTTTACCGATCAACGGTTGGAAATGCCGACTCTGGCGGGCAGTGGATGCGAATGGGAATACCCTTGATATTCTTGTCCAACCACAGCGAAACGCCAAGGCGGCCAGGCGTTATTAGAGCGATTGATCTCGCAGTTCGGCAAACCCCGTGTCGTGATCACGGATAAGTTGCGAAGCTATTTCAAGCCAATCTACGATCTTGCGCCGCACGCGGATCACCATCGACATGATCTCACCATCTGCGTTCCGTCTCAGGAACCTTTTTGCTGCGCGGTGATCGCTCACGGCTTTATCGCTATCTGACACATAGCCCTAGCGGCGCTTTTTGCGCTCCCCTGCCCTGCTGCAGATGTCGACGAAATGAAGGCTGAATTTCGTTCCTGGCCGCGTGCTGACAAGATGAAATACATGGCGCCGGATGGGCTTAGATCACACGCTCAAGATGCCCACGACCTATGGAAACTGAACCGCGCAAGACCACAAAAACGGTTTTTTCCGTGACGAGTTTTGCGCTGCCAGCTAGTCAATTTCATGTGTCTCATCAGCGGGTTTCCGCTCTGTTACCGTCCCCATAACAGACCCGTATTCAAATGTGCGGATGGCTACGGGAATTCCCGAATAGTTAGTTCAATTTTAGGTTGCTACTCCGCCCCGACGGCAACGCAGGACAGAAAGACGATCTATGAAAATTGCAGATATTGGCAATTCTGAATTGGATCTCTGGGAATCTGGGGAAGCTCTTATTCAGGAAATTTGCCAAAAGTTTGGATTTGAAAACGCCTCCTACGCCCACATCGACAAGCATCATAATGTCGTTCATGGATGCACTACATTTCCAGAGGAATGGGTCAAGTATTACGTCGACAACAATCTCGTTCTGGCCGATCCCCTCATTCGTTTCGGCGCCCAAATGATCGCACCAATCGACTGGGCAGTGTTCGACGACCAAGCCGACTATGCAGCGCTTTTTCAAGCGGCCAGAAGGTTTGGAGTGGGACAAAACGGTCTTTCCATTCCGGTGATCAACCCTTTTGGCGAGCGCGGCGTGTTTACCGTCACGTCCAATATGGCTCGCCCTGAGTGGAGCGCCTTGATCGCGAAAAAGCTCCCTGCCCTACGCCAGGAAGCGCAGGTCCTGCATCTGCTTGCCCTCGATGTCCTAGAAACCGTATTCAACTTTCCATCGGATTCCCTGTCTGCGGATGAACTGGATGTGTTGAAGATGTTCGCGTCGGGTTTGAAACCGACTGTCATTGCCAGGAAAACGCGGCACGCTTCGAGAACGATCAATGTTCTGATTGCCTCCATCACTACCAAGCTCAAGAGTCGGACGATCGAACAGGCGGTTGCCCGAGCTGTCAGTACCGGTATCCTCAAATGGAGCGATTTCTTTGCCGACCCCGTGGCAGAAATAGTCAATCCAGAACGTCAGCGGCTGTGCGGTGGGATCGTCCGTTGGGGCGGCAGGTCCCATGAGTTGATCGCCTTTGACGACGGCAGACTCGCTCGAAACACTGATAGTTTTCGGTCCGCCCAAATCACAGACCTCGCGAGAGAGTTCAACTTGAGTTCAAAAAAGATGGTCGAAGAACTTGGGTGTAACCGTGATCAAAGGTTGTGGGTCAGGTATCTTTGAATTCGCATTGAAAAAGCGCAGAGGCGCAAATTACACATAATTTCTCTTACCCGGGTTCGGCTTGCGCAGTCTTGAGCCGAGAGATTGTGGATCTGCTCACACCCAGCATACGACCGATCTCTGCCGCAGTCTTGCCCATCGATAGCAGGGAAATCGCCTCTTCGCGTTCCGTTGCGCTCAGTTTTTGCGGTCGTCCTTTACTCAGGCCGAAGGATTTGGGCCGATCTTCCACTGCACGGCTTTCCAGGTCAGCCAACCCAAGCTCATAGTCGATGACTCCGCCTAGTACTTCCAAGACCATACTCGCGCGCCCGTCTGCGGTATTGATCCAGGGTTCAGACATTGACCGAAATGCCGCTCCTTTTTCGTGAAGCCGTTCTAACAGATTGAATAGCTCTGCGATCGAGTCAGCAATCGCAGACAGACGAGACACGACGATTACGTCACCAGCCGAAACATCCGCCAGAAATTCCTCCAGCGTTTCGCCTCGGTTGGTCCCGTCCTGCGCGGTATCGCTCCATATGCGGTCGCATCCCTGACGCTTGAGCTCGCTGAGTTGAACCTCACTTCGGTACCATTTCGATGATACCCGCGCATATCCGATTTTTACCATTTTAAATCAGTCTCGTAGGATTGGATCACAGTAGTTCTTGACTTTTGCACGCATTTATGACCGTTTTATTGCACGCAGTTCTGCACGACAATAGCGCTGAATCTGTGCAATGACAATCGCCGCAGCGAATGACCGGGACGAAATGCAGCATTCTCTTACAGAAGCTACAAAGGATTCCAGCCTCTACAACGAGGACCTGGCCCCCGTTCCTATCGAGAAGCGCGATTGGGGTTGGTTTGAGCTCTTCAATGTCTGGGCCAACGATGTTCAATCGCTGTTTGGGTATACATTGGCGGCGTCGCTGTTCCTGACTTACGGGCTGAATGGCTGGGCGGTGTTTGCGGGTATCGTGTTGGCGGGATTCATTGTCATGGGGCTCGTCAACCTGATCGGCAAACCCAGTGTCAAATATGGAATTCCATTTGCTGTAATGGCACGAGCCAGCATGGGCGTTCGCGGGGCGAATTTCCCTGCCCTCATCCGGGCTGTCGTGGCTATCTTCTGGTACGGTGTACAAACATATTTTGCATCGACTGCACTTGCCTTGGCCATGGTCGCACTGATCGGGGAAAATGGCCCTGCAATCTTTCTGGGCCTCAGCGTCATCGAGTGGGGTGCCTTTCTGGCTGTCTGGGCCTTTCAGATTGCACTTTTCTGGAACGGTATTGATCCGATTGTCGGTTTTCTCAATTTTGCTGGCCCATTTGTGTATGCGGTGATGGTGGCGCTGGCCATCATGATCTGGGTCCAAGTCGGCAACGATCTCTGGCTGGAGGTCGGCACTATTTTCCGCGGAACCGGCGACTACAAGGGCAACTCACTTGGCGCATTCACTGCAGTCGTGGGCACAATGACCGCCTATTTTTCGGCCGTGGTGATCAATTTCGGCGATTTTTCCAGGTTCGTACGGTCAGAAGATGAAATGCGAAAGGGTAACCTGATCGGTCTACCGATCAATATCGCCTTCTTTTCCCTGATTGCTTTGATTGTAACGGCAGGTACTGTCGCAATCTGGGGCGAGGCGTTAACCAACCCGACCGCTATAATTGCAAGGGTCGATTCCTTGCCACTAACACTCCTGGCGGCGGCGACATTTCTGGCCGCCACGGTCGGCATCAACCTCGTCGCCAACTTCATACCACCCGCATACGATCTGGCGAATCTTATGCCCAGTCGGATCAATTTCCGCGTCGCCGGGATAATTACCTCGGCCTACGCGCTGGTGATTGGCGGGCTTTGGGTATCGACGATCAGCCAGATCGGTATCTTGGGGTTTGTGAACACATTAGGCGCCATTCTGGCACCTGTTTATGGGATCATCATCGCAGATTTTTATCTGGTGAAATCCGGTGAGCTGGACGTTGATCAGCTTTTTTCGGCGGCCCGCGACGGCCCCTATTTCTACAGTAACGGATGGAATATGGCCGCGATCGTGTCGTTCATCCTTCCGGCTACATTTTCGGTACTCACAGTCTGGGTTCCCATGCTGAATACGCTGTCAGGCTTTGCATGGGTGATTGGCGCAGGATTTGGAGGTGTTTTCTACTGGGCAATTGCAAAGCGCTGATAGGCTGAGACATCCACCAGTTTGATGCCTACGGGCAGAGCAACCGATTGCAAATACATGCAATCGGACTGGATTGATTTGTCTCAGACAACAAGCCGACACGGGAACGAACGTCGCAACCATGCGACGGAAACGGTTCAGGCCACAAACCTTGAATCGATGGGCGGCTATTGCCGCAAATCTTGGGGGCTTTCCCCCCGAAAGCAAAATGGGAGGACCATTATGGTAACCGCAGAAACAACTGCAAAAAATGCAAGTACTACAGATCCGGAAGGTGACACGCTAAATCCGGTCACGCCCAATGAAAAAACCTGGGGCGCGTTTGCGATTTTCAACATCTGGGCCAACGATGTTCAATCACTGTTTGGCTATTCGCTAGTTGCGTCACTCTTTATATCCTACGGCGTTGGGGGTTGGACAGCTTTCCTGGCACTCATCTTCGCGGGGCTGTTCGTTATGTGGATGGTGAACCTATCCGGCGCGCCCGGAGAAAAATACGGTATCCCCTATCCGGTTCTGGCGCGCGCCAGTATGGGCACAACCGGATCCAAGCTACCGGCAGTATTGCGGGCCACAGTCGCTGTCTTCTGGTATGGCGTTCAGGTCTATTTCGCTTCGACCGCCCTTTCATTGTTGATCCGTTCGATAACAGGCATCAGCGGTGGTGCAGAGATGTTAGGGTTGACGGGCATCGACTGGCTTGCCTTTCTCCTCGTTTGGGTGTTCCATATCGTCATTTTCTGGCGCGGCATGGGTTGGGTCGAGACATTCCTGAACTTTGCCGGACCATTCGTCTATGCGGTGATGATAGGCTTGGTCATCGTGCTATGGCAGCGCGCGGACGGGCAGCTTCTGAGCGCAACCGCGACCATCTTCGCCAACCCAGAAGGAACCTTTGGATCTGAAGTTAAAGGCTTCATCGCCATATTCGGAACTATGGTTGCCTATTTCTCAGCCGTGATGATCAACTTCTCGGACTTTTCGCGCTATTCCCGCGACAAGGCATCCATGAAGGCCGGTAATCTTGCCGGTTTGCCGCTGAACATGATCCTTTTTTCGGCATTGGCGCTTTTGACGACTGGCGGTGCCGCCGTGGTCTTTGGTGAAGAAATCATCAACCCGACCGAGATCGTCGAGAAGACCGACAGCGTTCTGCTGGCCATCATCGCAGCGATTACCTTCTTCGCTGCAACCGTTGGCATCAATCTGGTCGCGAACTTCATTCCGGCGGTGAATGGCATAGCCAACCTGGCCCCTGGTAAGATCAGCTTCCGTCAGGCAGGTCTGGCCACTTCAGTCTTTGCCTTGGTAATTGGCGGTCTTTGGACGGCCATTATCTCGAATATCGGCATTGCCGGGTTCGTGAACACGCTCGGTGCGACTCTGGCTCCGATCTTTGGGATCATGATCGCAGATTACTACAAGATTCGGAAGGAAGAGCTGAATGTGGACGACCTCTACAACATGGAAGGCGGTGCCTACCATTATGGTAACGGTTGGAATGACTCGGCACTAATTGCCTTTGGTTTTGCTTCAGTATTCTCGGTCGCTACTGTTTGGGTGCCAGCACTGGAAATTCTGTCAGGATATGCCTGGATCATCGGTGCGATACTTGGCGGTGTTATCTATAACGCTATGGCCAAGAAGAACACTTAATCTTTCAGAAGATAGATGGCAGGCGGCGCGCCGCCTGCCATCAGGTATTGAGGTTGTTGACAGTGGCTCTGACCAAAAGCTGCCTGCAATGGAGTGCTAAAGAGATCGCAATATGGAGCATTTGGAGCTTTTTGCATGGATCAGGGATCTATAACGGTGCGGAATGCCACAGCGAAAATCTGGCGCCTGGTCCAACCCCCAATACCTGGGCATCAAAAAAGCTGTCAGTAGAACCCATCAAATTGTAACACCCCGCCATCAATCGTTGCCCACCGTAATAGTCCCACTTGCCTTCCCTACCAATCCACTTATGAAGTTCAATCAGTTGACCTAGGGGAAAGATTGCAATGCGCATGCGCGATACGTTCATCAAACCGATGCACCCGGAAGGTATTCGGTTTGTCGCGATCTTTGCCGCCGTTACGGTCGGTCTGTTTCTCCTGTCTAACATTCTGGGCTGGATAGGTGTCGGCCTCACGATCTGGTGCTACTATTTCTTTCGCGACCCGGAACGCGTGCCACCCACAGGAGAAGGGTTGATCGTCAGCCCAGCGGACGGGGTGGTTTCGCTGATCGAAGCGGCGGTGCCGCCGAACGAGCTTGGAATGCCTGACACGCCTCTCACCCGTGTCAGTGTGTTCATGAGTGTCTTCAACTGTCATGTGAACCGCACGCCAATTGAAGGTGAGATTACCGCTGTTGCATATCGCCCCGGCAAGTTTTTCAACGCATCCCTGGACAAGGCCAGTGCTGATAATGAGCGCAACAGCCTGCGCATTCGTATGAAAAACGGTCAGAATCTGGCTGTTGTCCAGATTGCCGGCCTAGTGGCCAGACGGATCGTCTGCTTTGTGAAGCCAGGCGCAGCTATGCAAACTGGAGAACGATTTGGATTGATCCGCTTCGGGTCGCGGCTGGATGTTTATCTTCCTGACGGCGTGGTCCTACAAGTGCGTGTAGGGCAAACGATGATTGCGGGCGAGACCGTCCTTGCCAGTTTGCCCACGCCTGAAGAAAAGTAGGTAACTGGATCAGTGGGAAAACCATCCAAACAGGAAGAGACCGAGTTTGCGCTGATCCACTTGTTGCCCAATGCGTTGACTATAACGGCCATATGCGCGGGCCTGTCAGCAATCAGATTTGGCGTTCAGGGCAATTACGTGCTCGCTGTCCAGTTGATAATTGCCGCCTGTGTGCTGGATGGGCTGGATGGCCGTATTGCGCGCCTTCTCAGCAGTGACAGCAAACTGGGGGCCGAACTAGACTCACTTGCAGATTTCTTGAACTTCGGGGTCGCCCCACCGCTCGTTCTTTATTTCTGGGCCTTGCAGGATATACGCAGTGCGGCTTGGATTGCGGTTCTGTTTTTTGCGGTGTGCTGCGTCATGCGACTTGCCCGGTTCAATGTGGGCGGCAAATCCGAAACCTGCGATCAAGATGGGGCCTATTTCGAGGGAGTACCCGCCCCTGCAGGGGCGCTGCTTGTCATGTTGCCAATGTATCTGTCCTTCGCCTTCGCCGATGCCCCTTTGCTACCCAGTATATTGATTTGCCTTTATATGGTGATCATAGGTCTTCTGCTTATCAGCCAAATACCGACTTGGTCATTCAAGACGACGCGAATCTCGCGCGAGAACGCAAAGTTTTTTCTCATCGGTGTCGCTGTTGCGGGGGCCGCATTGCTGACTTTCGCCTGGGCTACGTTGATTGTGCTTTGTTTCGGATATGTGGGCACGGTCGCCTGGGCGTGGCTCGACAGGGGAATACCTTCTAACCGTTAAGGACTCGATATGGACATCAAAGCCGTTCAAACTTCCTATGCTCGCTGGGCCCCCATCTACGACAAGACGTTTGGGGCAGTTACCAATGTCGGGCGGCAGCAGGCGGTTGATTTTATCAATAGACGTCCAGGCAAAGTTCTGGAGGTTGGCGTCGGCACCGGACTTTCGCTGGAACATTACGGGCCCGAAACGCAAGTGACCGGAATCGATTTCAGTGAGGACATGCTGCAAAAGGCGCGCGACAAAGCAAAAGATCTATCGCTGGACCATGTTGTCGAGCTGAGGCAAATGGATGCCCGCACGCTTGATTTTCCCGACAACTATTTCGATACGGTCGCGGCAATGCACGTGCTATCCGTCGTACCGGAACCGGAAAGGGTAATGGCGGAAATAGCGCGGGTCTGTAAACCGGGTGGAAAAGTAGTGATTACCAACCATTTCCAACGAAAGCGGGGGTTGCTCGCATCCTTGGAACGCGCGATTGCTCCGGTCGCAAATACGATTGGCTGGCATTCTGATTTCGATATTGAAACAGTGCTGCAAGAGGATGCGCTTGCCGTAGAGGAGCAAAGAACCCTTCCACCTCTGGGGATGATGACATTTTTGGTACTGAAAAAATCAGTTGTCACGTAACGGTTCGGTGAAAGAACTTGGTACGGCTGCAAACAGGAAACTGAGAAACACCAGCTTTCCTCGATATTTAAAAAAAATTTAGCTTACGATGCTTCTTCGTGTAGCCACAACGCTTTGCTACCAAACCGTTTTGCGGTGTCTTCAGCTTTTTACGGTGTGTTTTCATTGCTGTTGCTCAATTTCTTCGCGAATTTCGATGCAGGGGTTGCTACTGTCCTCGGATCTCCATGGCCGTCGTAGGCACAACCCGCCAGAAACCGGCTCACATCGGCATCAACATCGGTGAGCAGATCTGGCCGCAGTTTCTCGCCCACATGTTCCGTGACCACCTCCGCTGCGGGGATATCGCCGGTTTCCGGATCAAGCCCGATATGCAGCTTGCGCCAGGCTTTGCGGGCTTTCCTGATGCCGTGCTTTTCTTCATGCCAACCGTCGCCGCTACGCATTTTCAGACCCGTGATGTCCACTATGAAGGTGATCGGCTTACTTGCGTCGAGGTGACGCCCAGTTCTGCACAACACCTTCAGAAATCCAGACCCTCACGCCACCTCGACGCCGGAGACTTTCGTTGTAACCCGAGCAATGGGGTCGTTCTCAATTACCTATACACAGCGGTTTTCAGAGAAACCGCCGCAAGTTTCTATGACCTTGCGTGTCCCGGGAGCGAGAGACTCATTCGAAACCCGCGAGGAATCGGGTTGAGCCAATTAGAGCGGTATATCTGCACGCTTGCTCTGACCCGGTCGCTCAGATCACACGCGGCTCGGCGCCCGGGAATAGCAACTGCAAATTTGACTTTGCGTCAGGCAGATATTTTTAAACATGACTAATAAATACCACATTTACTGATCAGGTTTGCAGGCGAAGGTTGTGACGCTTAATGGTAAACGGTTATGGACGGATCAAGACTAGGTGATGTTTCACTGGGGCACATCACAGGAACATTGAAGTGGTTTTCGGCTAAAAAAGGCTATGGCTTTTTAACCTGCTCTGTGACCGGCAAGGATGCTTTGCTGCATCAAAGTGCGCTGCACGATTTCGGCCAGACCTCAATCGCCACTGGATGCACGGTAGAGGCACTGACACGCGAAGCGACAAAGGGGTTCCAAATTGTCGAAATCCTGCGCATCCAGTCAGAAGCCGCCCCCGCAGCGGCAAAGCAGAATGGCAATGCCTCCCGGCAGATAGCCTCGACCTCGGTTCTGCCGGCCAGGGTCAAGTGGTTTAGTCAGGAAAAGAACTATGGGTTCGTCAATGTTTTCAATGACGGCAGGGACTGTTTTTTGCACGCAAACACACTAGCAGAAGCCGGTCTTGGATTGGTGAGCGTCGGAGAGGCATTGGGCGTTGAGGTGAGCGATGAACCCGGCGGCAGAGTTGTGGTTTCGGTTCAGGCCTGGACATGAAATAGTCCCGAGAATAGTCGGCAGCCAAAGTGCATCGCAAACACGGATTTAGCGCCCGAAAATTGCCCAGACCCATCTTCATCGCCAAAGCTGCTGGGCCTTACGGCGCGCCGAACTTCACCACCGAAAACACCACATTGTCCTGATCAGGATGGTTCAACTTTGTCAAAGCCCCCATCAGGTTTTGCGCGATAGCAGCGCTGCGCTTTTCGCAATCTTGCGTGACAACATCCAAAATTTCATCATTGCGTAGAAATTGAAGGCCATCGGAGGCGACGATCAGAATATCGTCGGCACAAAGTATCAGCGGATCAGCGGGGCAATCCAATTTGGCAATATCCCCGCCATAAACGACAGATATAAGCGTGTTCCGGTCGGGATGACAGCGCGCGGCTTCGGGGTCCAGCATTCCCAGTTTCGCCATCATATCTATCTGAGGCGCCATCGAGTGATCCTCATTCAGCTGCATCAGCTTTTGGTCACGCCAGAGATAGAGCGGCGAGTCCCCAATCGAAAGCCAAAACACACGATCTTGGATGCAGACCAGCGCAACCAAAGTCGCCCCCATGCCTTTGGTTTTGTGCTCTTTGATGCTGGCAAGGTGAACTTGGCTATTTGCCTCTTGGGTCGCGCGCTGAAGGAAATCTGTGACCTCAGCATTCGATGACTCACAGCTCAGGCCGGCGGATCTCCAGCAGTTCATCACCGCATGGACGATGAGGTTCGATGCAACATCACCTGCTGCGTGCCCCCCCATACCGTCGGACAGAACAATAATTCCGAAATCGGATCCGGCCGGGATTTCGGTCAGAATGGCATCTTCCTGATAGTCACGTGCGCCCTGGTTGATCGCTATCGCAACGTCAAACAATTCGACAGCACGTTCCCGTGCCAGATGTTTTAAGGCATTTCCAATCTGCATAAGAAATCTCTCCGAAAGTGAAAGAAGAAAACCCTTCCAAATAAATTCTGTACTTTCCTGCAGTGCTGGGGCTTCTCAATGATCTGGACCAAAACATGAAAGGCGACAATCAAAGCTCCAATGCGACCGCTACTGGCGGATCAGGCACCACCCGATACCACAGGTCATGAAGGCATCAGGGATTGAGCGGCAGATCCACAGCCTGCAATTCTCCATCTCGAGCAATTGTCAGCTGCGCAAGTTCCACACCATTTTTGGTCAGTTCCTCAAATACGCGCGCTATGTCGTTTTCACCTTCAACCGCGATTTGCGAAGTGGCTTCGGACACAACAATGTCGCCGACGCGGACAGGCACGACGGATGATGGTGCGCGCAGAACCTTGGTGATCCACTTCCCATTTCCCTGACTGACGGTAATGAACTGAGTGCCATTGGCCAGTTCGACCACATGTCCGATCTGGACGTTTAAGGTCTGTTCGGTAACCGGACTGTCGGCGTCGGTTCTAATCCGCAAGTCCACAGATATTTGACCGCTATCCGATGCGGTCTGACTGGACTGGATCGCACGAATAATTGAGGCGTCATCCACTACCAGATTGCCATTTACCACATAAATGATTGTTCCGGATTTCAGCCATTCCGTTGCCGCTTGATCAAGATCAGAGCGCACAAGGGTGACCATGGAAAAGCTGCCCTGTGGCTGCGCTGTTGTGACAGTCGTGAAAGGCAAATCAACGGCGGGGCCGGTCCAACTGATCCAATTTACGCCGGGCGAAGCCGGGGCCGGAGTTTCAACTTCCGCCACGGGCTCGACAGCGGCAGGCGTGGCCTCGACCGCCGTCGCAACCACAGTTTCTTTGGCCTGTTCGGCGACTACTGGCGCATTGGTTTCAGCGACCATCGTTTCACCCTGCCCGGATTCTCCACCCTGACTGAAATAATATCCGGCGCCTCCGACCAGTCCGATGGCGATAAGCGCGACCAGGGCAATGGGACCTGACCGACCACGCGATGGCTTCTTGTTGACTGAAACCGTATCGTTGAATTCGACAGCAGATTCCAAAACGGGCTTTGCTTCGATCGGCATCTTTTCTTCCATCGCGTCCTGCCATTCCTGCACGGACTTGAATCTGTCTTCGGGTGGGATGCTGAGAGCGCGGTCTATCGCCCTGAGGAAAGCGGGGCGATAACCTTCTACGGCGCCTTCTAGTGGATCGTAACAATCCGTACCCTTCTGGGCCAAGGCAGCAAGACGGGTTTGGCTATCCTGCGGAGCGGACCCTTTGATGACATGGTAAAACGTAGCTGCCAAAGCATAAAGGTCGCTGGATTGATCCTGCTCACCGCCCTGTAGATAGAACTCCTGCGGTGAATACCCTTCTTTGACGACACGCAACATCGACATGGCCCGGTCGGATTTAGCTGCACTTTCGCGCGCGGCACCAAAGTCGATCACCACGGGCTCGCCATCCTTGTCGATTAAGATATTATCCGGCGAGATATCCCGGTGAAGCATGCCCTTACTGTGTATGAATCCAATCGCCTTGAGCGTGGTACGCAGCAGGTTTTTCACTTCTTCCGGAGGTAAGATGCCGCGCTCATCGATCGTATCCAGAAGGTCTTTGCCTTCGATGAAATCGATCGCCATATAGGCGGTTTCGTTGTCCCGGAACACCTGGTGCACACCCGCGATGTTCGGATGCACAAGCTTCGACTGATTGCGCGCTTCTGTTTCGAATGACCTGACAAGTGCCTCATAGGAAGATGTATGAGACTGTGAACGGGGACGAACGGCCGTTTGGCTCCGTCTGCAGATTGCCTCGGGAAAGCACTCTTTGATCACGACCGTGCGCTCAAGGCTGTCTTTGGCCAAGTAGGTGATGCCAAAACCGCCGCTGTTGAGAAATCGAATAATCGTGTATTGGCCGGCCAATAGCCGGGTGCCCGGAGCGAGTTCGTCCGGGAAATGTTCGTTTGAGTGGACTGGTTGTACCATTGGAAATATTTACCCTACCTTGGTCAGCTGGTTCCGGTGCCGGCCTATTGTTGCTCACAAAATCTGTACAAAAGTGGTGTCAGGAACCTGGGGATGATGCTTTACTCTCCCCATGCGGTTACTCCGGCATCGGGCCGTTCTAGTTCGCTCCAAACTTCGACACGGCGGTTTTTAGCACGGCCAATCGAGTTGGTGTTGCACGCGACCGGGGCCATTTCCCCGTAACCACGCACCTCGACCAAAGTGCCATTTGGTTCGATGGTTTTGTTCAGCTCTTGGAGCACCTTTTTGGCGCGCGCCAACGAAAGCTGACGGTTTTTGCCAAAGCTGCCGCCGGCATCGGCAAAACCGGCCAAAACGATCTTATAGGGTTCGACATCCCGGATATATTCAGCAATTCGGGCGATATCCCGCTTCGCCTTGTTGTCCAGGCTGGACGAGCTGGGCGCAAAACGGAACGTCGTTGAAAGGCGCCTGGTCGCTAATTTTTCCGCAACATAGGACCGTATCTCAGCCGAATTTGCCGAAACCGCCATGGCTTCGATGCTCGCCTTCAGCTGTTCGAACTTTGCGTCCTCTTCCTGTTCGACAACAGACAAGCTTGTGACCCCGGACTTTGAAACCAGCCCGTCAATTTCAGGACTATCCAAAAAGGACACCAAAGCTGTGGTAAAGCTTCCGGAATCGCGACCGTTATAGGCGGTCACCCGATTTTGTAGCCCATATTCTTCGGTTTTCATCGAAAACTGGTTTGGCAGATGGACAATGCCACATTCGCTGAGCAGAGGCACCGCCCTCGCATCGCGGATCGTAGAATACCGCATGACACCAAAGCCATACAGGTCGGATTCGATTGCACGGGAAAGTGCGCGATCAGAATTTACGATTTCGGCACCGGGGGACAACTCACGCCCAAATGGAGACAGAATCAAACCCTCAATTCGGTGAAACGCCCCAGAGGATTTGGGCAGCGAGTAGACGTTGATATTTTGATCCGGGCCGCCGAGCTGTTTCCAGTTGGTAATTTCACCGGATAATATCTGCGAAATCTGCTCAACCGTCAGAGCCTTCGTGCCATTTCCAGGATTGACCGAAGCCGTATAGCCATCAACCGCCAGCACATGCTCTTGCTGCAAAGCTGTAAGATCGCCAAGACCACTCTTCCTGGCCTTTCGGTACATTTCAGCTGAAACCGGCTCCTCGCTGATAATCAAATCGCTCTGACCGGCAATGAGAGACTCGAACAAGTCCTGCCCGGTTGCTTCTTTGACAAGGATATTGTGAACCGGTTCAGCCGCGTCATCGGTGATCAGGATATCAAAGGCCTTTCGTCCTTCGATCGTCGAAACCTTGCCGGCATCTGTGTCAAATCCGTGCTGCTCTCCCAGTGGTACACCCTGCAGATCAAAGGTGTCCGAGAACAGTTCCCGCTCGGAGGCAAACCCATCTACGACAAGAGGAAGGAGGATATCCGCCAAACCTCCTGCGCCAGAAACCACCATGTCGGTATCCGAAGGCAGGCTTTTCGGGCAGCCTGAACCCTGACAAAGAAATTCAGACGCGTTCAGAGAAAGCACACCAACATTGGAACGGACAATGAATTTCCCTGGCTGGATATCTACCAGCTCACCTGTCACCGACCTGGACCCGTTTTTCGCGGTCAGCGTGACATCCTGCGCGTGCCCCAAAGAAGCAATGACCACAAAGCCTGCTGCAGCTGCGTATTTGGACAAACTCATCATACTCGTCTAAAACCCCGGATAAATTTTAACGCGTGACGCGGAAGCCGCAGCACAATGGCCGCGGCTTCCAATCATGTGATTATTCTTTGATCCACACTTCAACACGGCGGTTGATTGCGCGGCCACGCGGGCTGTCATTGCAGGCCACGGGTTCCAGCTCGCCGTATCCGGATGCCTTCAGCGTTATGCCTTCAAGCTCGCCACCCGTTGCCACTTCGATCAGATGATCCAATGCGGCTTCGGCGCGCTCCTGCGAAATCAGCAGGTTCGAGTCAAAGGGGCCTTTGTTATCTGTAAACCCAACGATAACGACCTCGGTTGGTTTGCTCTCACCCAGGTATTTGATCATCCGTGCCAAATCCCGCTCGGCCTTGTTGTCAAAACGCTTAGAGCCGGGCGCAAAACGGAACGTTGTCGAAAGACGATCATGGGTATTCATGTTTTTCAGAAGGCTCTCGACCAGTTCGGCCTCGTATTCATTTTCACCTTCTTCAAGCTCGGCCGCCAGCCGTTCAGAAGCTCGCTCCTGACTGTCCGCTGTGATCGACAGGTCGATATATCCAGCCTTTGCAACCAGTCCATCCAGCCCGTCAGTGTCCAGAAAATCAACCAATTCACGCGCATAGCCGTCGATATCCGCGCGGTTGTAGACCACAACCCGTTCCTGCAGATAGTATTCTTCGGTCTTGAGGTTAAAGGTGCTCGGGTCCTGAATGATCCCGCAGGTTGTGCGCAGCGGAACAGCGCGCGCCGAGCGCTTGGCCGCATAGTTCACGATACCAAAGCCAGCGACATCTTCCATGATCGCGGTCGTCAATTCGGTTCTGTCATGGACGATACTGGATTCAGTTGTCAGAGATTTGTCCGACTTTTTGAACAGAAGCTTTTCAATGTGGTGATAAGCCTCGGTGTCAGGGTCGAAGGAATACACGTGAATGGGCGCATCGGACCCGCCAACCTCGGACCAGTTTGTAATGTCGCCGGACATGATATCGCGCGCCTGCTTAACGCTCAGATCAGGGATCTGGTTCAAAGGGTTCACGATCATCGCAAATCCGTCCACGGCAATGACGCGTTCCTGATCGAAATCGCGCAGATTTCCACCACCGCCTTCGGATACGATTGAACGATCCGCTTTACCGGCCGGTGTTTCCGAGAAGATGATCGACGCGTCTTTCTTGGCCATCCGCTCGAACAAGCGCGCACCATTCGCCGTATGAATGCCGAACGTGGCAACGTCGTCGCCTTCCAGATCGTTCAGCACCAAGGCAAAGTCATGTTCTTCGCCAAACTTGTGGTCGCCCACATCGACAGTCTCGGTATCAACCGGTTCACCGTTTTCGTCATACAGCTGGGCTTCGGCTTCCAACGCGACCGCGGCATAGCCCTCGGCAATAATCGGAACCAGAACTTCGGCGATTTCGTCCGGTGCGGAAATCTCAAGATCATAGACGTATGTCTGTTCGGTCGGACAGGCTTCGCCCTCACAGGTCACAAGATCCTGGTTGATCACAAACTCGCCAATATCGGTTTCGACCAGATATTTCCCGTCTTTCGACGACAAAAGATTGCCAATAACATCGATATTGCTGTCTTTTCCGACCAGACGCACCTCTTGCGCGAGTGAGCCTGTGGTGATACAACCTGTGATTACAGAGGCGGCGAACAGCCGCTGGAATGTCGAATTTAACATCTTAACTCCTCGAGTTAGCACTCATTTGGTGTTTTTTTGATGCATGTTTTTGTGCATCAAAAGACGCGAATGTGGCTGCACTGCGGTTTGTGGATATGCGTTGCAGAGGTGAATGAGCCAAATCGCGCGATTTACAGTTTCTCGGTGATTGCAATGCCTTGGATTGCAAATATCCCCGAACTCAGGCCCAGGCGTTGCCCAAGCCGCTGATGGTGATCAGGAATCGAGCTTGATTGCCTCTTCGTACAGAAGCGCGGCCCTTTCGGCTTCGATTTCAAGAACGTCCATCTCGGCGCAGAAATGGGTTACATCTGCGACATTCGGAACATCAACACCGTCCAGCTGTTCGACGACGGGCTGCAACTTGACCCAATGCGTCTGCACTTCGGTCAATGCTTCACGCGCAGCTTTGCTTGGCGGTTTGGCGATTGTTATCGAACTGCTACCACCTTCGATCAGCACATCCACGATCTTACCAAACTTCTTGGCGTTCTTTTTGAACTTCTCGTGGTGCTCAACAGTGTCTTTGCCTGTGGCAGCCAGAGCGATCTCTTTGCAGATTTTCTGCGTCAGCATTCGTTGGCGACCCGCAAAGTCCAGCGCAATCGCAAGCGCCAGATCAATGTCCACGTCCCCGTAAGCTTCTTCCAGCTTGCGAACAACATGGTGACAGGCCTTTTCCAGAACCTCGTCATTGTCGACAATCATATGAAGATGTTCGTCATCAACCGACCCGGCCGCGATGATTTCTTCAACTGCTGTACGATAGGGCGCCCAAAGCGTCTCTACCTCTTTCAGAGCATTGTTGACGGATACAAACCTTTCGCGATCCACACCCGAAGACCCTTTGCCTTCGCGGAACCCCAAAAGGATGTTGTCGAACTCATCATGAGCATGTTGCAGCTCTGCAAGATCTTTTTCCACCTCAGCACCGAGGCTCAAAAGCACAACGGCTTTGGCGACCTTCTCTGTGAGGAAACTCAGCTTATCCGCGGCCAGTATACGGTGTGCTACCTGACCTGCGGCCATTGCCAGTGCATTTCCCCCCACTGGCAATAATGTCGCAACTGTCGCGACTGATGCGCAGTTAACGAAGACTCGTCGATTCATTCTCATTGCAGTTAACCTTACCCCTGTTCACATTTAACCCACCACATTCGAACGTGACCTCTTCTTTCAGGTGGCAATGTGGAACGCCCAAGATCAAATTGTGTTGATTTCGGGACTTACGCAACGTCACCCAAACCGAGCCAGAACTGGTGATTCATAAGGTAGATGGGCCATTTTGTTCGACGCATACGACAGGTCAAAAACAATCCTAACCAACCGGGATCACACAAATCCATTGTGGAATTGCACCACCGTTTTTGGGTTTGCCCAAGCTAGCAACTGAACATTTTGGTTAATCGAACTGTGACAATTATAAGTTTCGACTTCGCACCCCGTACTGCGCCTTCAGTTGCTGAACCGATCCGCGATACACGTCCAAATCAACCTCTGGGGCAATTCCGGACACTCGCTCGTTCGTAGAATGCTGCCAAAACTCCCATTGCGGCGCATTGGGTGCGGGTCTGGCTGCGTATTCTGCCAGCCAGACCGGGTAGTTCCCGAAACCCGAGGTCAGCTCGGTCTCCCAGGTGTTCAGATTGGCATATACCATCGGAACCGTTCCGAAAGCTCTCTGAACGCTGGTAAGCCATTCCAGCGCGAGGCTTCGATAGGCGGCCCCCTGTGCCGTCGGGACGCCTTCAAGATCGAGTGTAAATGGCAGGTGCAGAAGGCCGGATTTTCCAACCGGGCCTTTCGAAAGAACAGCCTGCACTGCATCGACAAAATTCGTGACCTGTGGCTTGGCCGGGTGGCTGATGTGAAGCAGGTGGTAGGCCCCGCACAGGATACCCACCTCATTCGCGCCCAGTACATTTGGCTGAAAATACGCATCCTTGATGCTGACGCTTTCGGTCGCCTTTATCAGCGCAAAAGAAACACCCGAGGCTGCGACTTGCGGCCAGTTGATATCCCGCTGATGATCACTGACATCTATCCCTTTTGCCTGCGCCTTATCTGGCGCCGCTTTGGGAATCTGACCCGATGGTTTGCGAAACGACCTTACAATTTTGCCCAGCCTACATGCCATCAGATCGGCCTTTTCTATCTGTCATAACACCGCATCCAACCGACATTTGATCAGCCAATAGACCGAGATGTTGATTGCGCGGGTCTCGGTCTCGCTGGTCAGGGCCGACCCTTTAACGACGTTGCCCGAATTGGATTGGGGTGTGGGGGCGATAACCGGTTCCGGGCCTAACACTCCGTTTGAAACCGTGCTATCGCTTTGTTCCAGCACATGTTGGTGTTGCTGGAGCGCAGACAGTTGCAGCGACCCTACCCCGGTATATTTCTGGTTCTTTTTGTCGGTTCGGTACCTCTGGTCCTGATCCTTATCGACTTTCCCGCCGGGGTCGACCCCGCGCAGAAAATAGCCCTGGTAATCAGGCAGTCGAAACTCTCCGTCCTTGCCTTTACCAAACAGATATCCGATGGCGGCAAACAATTCCGGATAAGCGGAAATCAACAGAGGTGAGCCGTCGCAAACCTTCCAGCCATAATGTTGCAGATCAGTGGTCCCGCCCGCCAGCTTTTTGGATTGTCCCAGAAGCTCCCCGGAAAAAGCGATCACCGCGCCAACCGGCATCCCCAATACCCGGCCCGGAGACGGACCCCAGCCTTGTTGCGGCTCAAGCGGTCCGCCAGGAGCATTTGGTCGGGGCGGGGTCGGAAAGCCTGGCGGTCTCATTCTGAATCCGCCTGACCTGGCAGATCACTATCCGCACTCAGCATGCACATATGCGTGGGCACCTGAACCGTCCAGGATTGCGCATTGCCTTCATCGTCTTGTGTATGCTCCGATTTAATCCGGGCCACAATTTCGGCGTCTTCGGGCAGGCAAGGGGCAAGATGGTCAGCGTCCGGCCAGATCCGACCGGTGCGCAGGAAATACAGGAAACTGCGCGCGTGCTTTCTGTCGACCGGCGCCAGAATGCGCACACGGTCAGCGCGCAGAAAATCCCGGAACCGCAGGTCGGGTACGGTCTCGCGCAGGGCAAGATCCGCGGGGTCGCCTGTCAGATCGCTGACTTCGTCCTCGATATCCATAAATGTGGCGATGTCGGACCACCCGACCGTTTGTTGCAGATAGTGCCGGATACGCGGCTTGGCATAATCCGGGGCCACGGCATCCTTCTCGGACCCGCTGAGGGTCAAGATTTGCTCCTGAGCCGCGGACAGGATTTCCGTCGTCACCGCCTTGTTCAGGAACGCAGGGTTCTGAGCCTCAATCGCAGCCACCTGTTGTTCCAGTTTGCGACGGTATCCCTCTAGCTGCCGCGCATACGCTTCCTTGATCAGCCTATAGGTTTCGAATTGCCAATCGGAATAAGTCTGCGCCGACCGTTGGCACGTCACTTCAAGAGTTGCCGCAAAGAAACCGGTCAATTCGGATTGCAAATTCATTGGTGCAGGATCCGGAACCGGCATATCCGGCGGAGAGTTGGGCTCGGACGATTGTGTGGCCGCGGTTTGCTTGAGGCTGCACAGAATGGTGAACCCAAGCGGATGGCCTTCATCCGCCGGAGAGGTTCCGGTTCCGAACCCTTTATCCAGCTGCGCGCTCAGCACCTGCGCGCCCGAGGCTTGGCTGACAGGCAGGCGCAGTGGCTGCGGTGACTTGTCCGCATGACCGTTTGAACCGGGCGGGGCGGATTTGCCCCCCGCTTGCTGAGGTTGCAGGGCGACCGACCCCACGATGACATAGGTTTCTGCGGGGGTTCCGACACTCATCACCGTTGCTGTTGCGTTGATGGGCTCAAAGCCTCTGGGTATCAGAACGGCGCCTTCGGCCACTGGCGTATGGCTTTGCACCGTTTGACTGACCACAAGCTTGAATGGCGGGGCCATACGGGTCTCTTCCACGCCGAATTCCTGAAACGCATCAAGGTAAAAGACCTTGCCATCGTCTGTCTTGCCAGCCTCGTCGGTCAAATCCTGAAACCCGCTTATCCCAAACTCTCCTGGAGATTTCGGTGGGCGCAGATCAAGCTGCCAGGACCGGCGAATATGCCGGACAAGATTCTCACCCGGGCTGGGAACCATGATCTCAAAAATCAAAACCTCGCCCAGACTTTTCGTGCGCAAGCGAAAGCTTCTGTTCACCCAACGATAGATGCCGCGGATATCCGTGCCGTTCCGCCGATTGTCAAAGCGCGTCACATCCGAGTATTCGGTTTCTTCAACTTCGGATAGCTCGCGCGTATGGCGCATTTCGCGTGACAGGTTTCGCACCGTTTTCTCGACGATGTCGCGAGCAAATTTCAGGTCGTTTTTCGCGAAGCCTCCGGCTGGCTGCTCTTGCACCCACCAATTCCCGGTAACACTCATCTTATTGCCATCTGTCGGCATTCCGTACTGGGTGTCGTAAGAGTTGACATGCGTGGTCGAGACATGGTCGGCCAACGTCTTTTGCACCTGATTGATCAGGTCCGAAACCGAGGTATCCTCGTCCCGCCGGGCAATTTTGGTGGTCACATCGGAATGTGCCTCATGGCTTTCGCGGCGCTGCAACCTCCGGTTTCGCGTCTCGCGCATTTCACCGCGCAGGACATTTTCGATACGCTGCACGTCGCCCAATTCATACCCAAGCGGCTGATACCGGATCGAACGGGCAAGCCCGTATGAATAGGCGCGCACCCAGCCGGGCTTTGTCAGTTTCAAAGGGATCTGATGATCTGTATCCTTTGCTGGAACCGGCGCAGGTTTTTTCGGCTCGAATATGGAGCCAGGCAAAACCAGCGTCGCATGCATCCAAGCTTTGATCTGTTGCCCGGTGACTGGATCGGTCATCAAACTGGCCTGCCCTCCTTCGGTTGCAGCCAGCGCGCGGGTCAGAACGTGATGGGTAGTCAACACCTGAATCAGAACTGCAAGTTCGTCTTTTTGCCAGCCAGCCAGAAGGTTCAGCGCAATAATGCTTTCCCAGATGCGGGCCAGTTCCTTTTGCGCATCCGGTGCATTTGCCAGAACCTTGAATGCGGCCCATCCGCCCAGACGGGCCTTGATCAGATCTGTGATCTGGGCCAGCGAAAATTCCGGCAGCTCTCGCAGAGCCGGCCACAGTTCAGGGTAAGAACTGAATGGCGGGCCAAGCGTCTCAATCGAGGAGATGTACCCTTTGGGTTTGTTCGGTTCAGCCGCAGGCTGAGCCTTGCCGGATTGCCCCGCATCCGATGCCGGATGGGGCGAACTATCCCCACCTGGTGTTTTGTCGGTGTTCGAGCTTGGATCCACGTAAGTAACCGCCAAAGCCTCCTGCCCTGACCTGTCCCGGGATTTTGAAACAAGGCTTTGCAGGAACACGCTGTTCGCCAGGATCTTTTGCGGAACCTCCATGAAACCCGCATCCAGCGCGCCCGGCGCTATCGACGGCCAGTGTTTCATATAGATGAAGGGGAACAGCTCATCCCAGTGCAGGTTGGCCCCTTGGATGATCGGGCTCAGCCCTTCGGAATCTGGATCATCGCTGCAGGGATCACTGCCATCTCCTGCGTGATTGTGGCTTGGCTGATCTGGGTCATGCCCGTCATGTCCGCCTGAACCGTTTTGCCCGGTGCCAGAGTTCCCACCATCATCGGCCCCACCCCCTGCCCCGGAATCGGGCGATGGAATATGGCTTGGCTTGCCAAATTCAGACATGAAACCCTGAAAGCGCCAGACACGACCGGTCTCGGGTTCTTGCAGAGCCAATGCCCCAAGGACCTGCTGAGACAACGGTGTACTCAACCCGCTTTGCCAGGTCAGGGTACCGGTCAACCGCTCACCGGTTTCGAACAGCACATTCAGCGGCGTTCTCTCCTTGTACCTCAGAACAGGGCCGCGCACGGCCTTGCCCGGTGTCTTGGTGAAAAAGAACTGGACGGTCACGAATTCCGGGGGATCGGCACCATGGGGATGGGTTTCGAAATTGGCCACCAACTGGTTACGCAGATCCTCGAACGGCGCATCCATCCAAATGAGTTTGGGGTCCTGGCTGGTCATGCCCGTTAAGCGTCTTCCACCGCCAACACGACCTCAAGCTCGCTGATCGCCTGCAGTGAACCCTTGGTCAGCTTGCTGGATTTCAGGCCACTGATTTCCAGACGCTCGATGTCGAGTTGCCAGACATCAACACCGGTATGGATATTGTCAAAAGGCGCATGCGGAAAGAAGGCCTCGATCTCGGTGTATTCATACAGGTTGTCTTGAATCACGGCCAACATCGCCGCGCGAGCCTCGGCCAACACCTCAACCATATAGTCGCGAATGCGGTCTAGATCCGCGTCGGACACTTCGGCGAAATAAACCGCGGATCGCGTGCCATCTTCGTCGAAACGGGTCACGACTTCGGTCGCCGGGGCGAGCAATATCTCATGCTCACCCTCGATTGAAAAAGGCCCCTTGTCTGCCGCTTCTGGGGGAAGAAACTCGATCAGCGCACCGCAACAATCAATCAGAATTTGCTGCCCGGCTTCGGCAATGAAATTATCATCCTCCCAAAGCTCAATCGCGATTTCAGGATCAACCTGAGCATATGGCAGAGCATAGCGCCCGCCGCCCTGCAGTTTCTGACCTTCGGGGAAAATTTGACCCCCATTTCCGCGCTGGAAAAAGGTCAAGATAGGTCGACGAAACATCAGAAACCGACCAGAGCGGGTATGTACGAGTGCATAAACCTGAAAGGCCATGTGTCTTCTCCTCCGATATGTTAATTCGGGCTGTTGGTGACTTAGTCCAAACCCAATACGCGACGGACGCGGCTCAGCTCGCGGTCATGAACAGTCAGGGCATCCAGAAACAGAGAGACCGCAACCCGGTTATCCGCAGAATAATGCCCGCCCAGAACATGCTCCAGCGCAGCCGGGCAGTGGTCATAGGCACCCGCGATATTGTCGACGCTCAGCGCGCGCATCCCAGTACGCAGAACCTTGTCGCAATAGGCAGCAAAGCTGGCGTTCAGGTCGTTGATCACGATCCGCTCGGTTTTAGGTGAGATCGACGGCTTGTAGGGCTCGTAAAGTGGCACCCAGCTTTCGGCGCGCCCCAGATGGGTCGAGGTGGGCGGATAGCCATTGGCGGTCATGAACATCGTACAGCCAAAACACGAGGCCAGCTTGGTGGTACAGTCACCAACCGTAATTTCATAAGGCGTGCAATGCGGGCCCAGATGATAGGCCTTGTAGATCGCCTGGATCATACCGTGGGTATAGCCCTTAACGCCTTCGTCCCCGCTTTCATCGACGAAATTCATACCCTGATCAAAGCGCATAATATTGGTGATCTGGTCCGACCGGTTTGTCGCCCCGTGATCGGGTTCCTCTTCCTTCGGAGCATCCTGCGCCAGATCGCCGCCAATGATGCCCCAACCAACGCAGTCATGGTCATCGGTATCGCGACGAACGCGCGGGTTCCACAGGGCAGATTCCTCGGGCGGCAACCACCGAGGATACCATCCCTCGAAAATATTGTCGTCATGATCGCCCGCATCCAGATCAGGGATATGGAACCGCGCGCTTGGCATCGGACCGACCGGATCGGTGTCGCCTTCGACATTTCCGTTATCGACAAACCCGGTATAGGCCCCCAGCCCGATATACTGATAAGCGGGATCGCGATCCCTTTGCTTGATCTCATCATATAGCACCTGCCCCTTGTCACTGAGGTGGTGTTCGGGGTGGCGGATATCGCCCTCGGTCGGAGGCTCATGCCCGGCCAAACCATAAACCCCAACGATCACAGCGCCGGTTTTATGATCGACGGCCGTCCCTGCCCTGACCGAATGGCCCTGCATGTCGATTTCCAAAGCGGCCAGCTGTCCGATTTTCTGGGCGGCTTGCTGAAGCTGATCCCATTCGCGGGACCATTTGTCGGGCCTGGGCATCTCGTCAGAAGGTTCCATTGAAAACTGCACATCGACATTGGCGCGTATCTGTTCGATCGAATGACCTACGATGGCGGCGGCAACAATATAGTCCGCCTCAAGCTTGGGATCAGCACCGCCGTCGGTCAGAATTCCGGATGTACGTCTGTAAGCCATCAATTCACTCCTCCAAAGTTTCGCCCGCTTGGGGCGTCATGAATATTGAATGTCGTAACCAAAAAAATTGATTGGATCGGACTTCGGACCCGGCGTGCCGCCATACATGGCGACGCGCATCGCCTGGACATGGTGCAGATCAAAACTGGCCACACCCGGACCTATTTCCCGGCGGTCGATCCGAAAACCCTGCCGCGTTGTCATATCGGCCGCAAAGTTCAGCCGGTCCGGAGCCCGGAGCACGCATTCTCCCTGCAAAGGCAGGCGGGTTTCGGTCAGGGGAAAGCCGCAGCGCACGACCTGCACCTTGTGCAACCGATGCCCTTTTGGAACCGTGATGGTCAGGTCAATCCCGTCGCCTTTGCGCCGGGGTTCGATCGTTGCCTCGCCACAGACAACTTTGCGATCCACCAGAACATCGGGTGAAATATTGCCCTCGCGGTTGACGAACCTGACCGACAGGGTCAGGTCAATCTGAAAGCTTCGGTACCAGCGATACGGGCATTGCAGAACAACCTGCCAGGTTAACGGCCTAATGTGCTGGTCGTGATCCAAACAGTCCCAGAACAGGCCAACCCTGCGCACATTGGGGTTTAATGATCGGTTCTCAAATACGAGTTGGGTTGTCATCGCGCCACCCTGACGAATCTGTGTTATGAACTCGACGGCGGCGGCGACAGCCTCATGATAAAACCAAGCTGTTGAAACCCCGGCTCCAGGCCGGATTTCAGACGCAACCTCAAGAACTTTCCATCCGGCTCGCCACTGATTTTGACGTGGCCGACCACTGTGAAATCTGTTTTACCCTTATCGCCCTTGGACGGTGACGCCTTGGCGTCTTTGCTGGGCTTGGGTTTGGCGGGTTTGGGAACCTCAACCCAGCCATCACTGACCGCCAGAGCCTGAATTTCGGATGAGACCCCGTCCTTGGAATATGTAAAATCCGTGAAGGTGACGGCCACGTCCTCAAATTTCCCGGCATCGTCCACCTTGTACTGAACCGAGATCTGAAGCCCGTTATAGGGGGGCTTGTTGCGCCCGGTCTTATGGAAATCGCCAGATTGCCAAACCTGTTTGATGGGCTTCAAACTGTCTTTCTTGTCCGCGTCATCCTTGGGTTTCGAATCCGGCTTTTTGGGATTCGCGGGCTTTACCGGCGTCGGGGTATCAGCGGCAGCCTTCTGATCGCTGTCTTCGTCGCCCTTAGACCGTTTGCGTTTTAGGGCGATTGTTGTGTCGGCAGTTTTGGTCATGACACACCTCCTCTTTCCATAGCTCCGTCAAGCGGTGTGCATCCTGCGGCTAGTAATCCGCCGCAGGGCGCGTTTACGCATTGATGTTTGCCAGCTGGAAATCAAAGGGGGTAGAGTTTTTGCCAGGCCCGCCGCCCGACATCACGATATCAGCGCTTTGGATGCCGAACAGATTGATCTCTGTGTTGATCTGACTGATGATCGCCGAGTCCATGACCTGGCCCTCTTCGATCTGCGACACCACGCCGATATAGATGGTCGGGTGGAACTGAAAGACGCCCTTCTGCCCCGGCGCAAGGTTGGTCTTGGCGGCCAGAAGTTTGCCTTCGCGATAGATATTCGCGTTGATCGATCCCATGGTCAGATTGTTGCGCAGCTCGACCTCATTCGGCGACGTTGCCGGGGTTTTGGCCAGGCGCAAGATATCCCCGCTGGTGTCTTTGACCATTTCATAGGCCTGACCGTCATAGGCCGTCATCTGCGGCGTATAGTTCCCATAGCTGTCCGAGGCCGAAACCTGAAACTTCAGCGGGTATTTGAAGGGGTGATAATCCAGACGCCCCAGGTTTTTGATGACTTTCCACGCGATAGCGAGTTCGCCGAAATCTTCGGCCACGTTTTGCTGGAAAATAACGATCGATGAATTATTGGCATCATCCGAGTGATTGACCAATCTGAGTTGAATATTTTCGGTAACCAATTTCAGATTCCTTCCATTAGCGGTTCTTGTCGAGAACGACGAAATCGTGAATCAATGCTAGCTGAGAACTCTGTAATTCGATCTTTGCAGGAATCATCATTTCCTTTGATCTTTGCACTGTTAGACCCCTGCCCGCGGTAACCGGTGCACATTTTGGCCAGCCTCGCGCGCGCAGGAGCATGCTCATCCAGGACGTGTTTTGGGTGAGGCTTAATTCATCGAATTGCGATAGCGCCGATACTCCGACGGCGAGACGTCGAATTCCCGTTTGAACGCGGTCGAAAAGTTATTCGCATCCTCGTAGCCAACCTTGAAGGCGATGTCCTGAATGCTGTGCTGCCCCTCAAGAACCAGGGCCGCTGCATAGTTCAACCTGTAGCGCCGAAACCAAGCCATGGGGCCAACACCGAACTCTTCCTTGAACCGCTTGGACAAGGTGTTCCGGTTTGACCCGACCACTTGCGCCAAGGCGTCAATGCCGCCGGCAAATTCGGGCTCGGTAGAAAGGAAATTACAAGCAGCATTGACCAACGTATCTTTTGAAAAGTACTCGGCAGAGACATCCTCTTTCATCAATGCTTGCGCCGCACTGAATCTGTGCTGGATTTCGCTGGTGACAAATGGATAGGCAATATAGTCGCTGTATCCTTGCGAATATACTTCGGCACGTGCCGTCGACAAACCCAGGTTGATCAGTGCAAAACTGTGCTGGCGCTTATGCGACCCGGCAGGTTTTGGGGCATTGGCCGGCACAAAACGCTTCAGGCACTGACGTACAACGATTGCTTTTTCATGGTAAGAAATGCCTGTGCTTTCTGCATCGTTCGACACGCGGTATCCCATAGACC
Source organism: Ruegeria sp. CDSC045 (assembly GCF_059610725.1). Taxonomy (NCBI): domain Bacteria; kingdom Pseudomonadati; phylum Pseudomonadota; class Alphaproteobacteria; order Rhodobacterales; family Roseobacteraceae; genus Ruegeria; species Ruegeria sp. CDSC045. The sequence goes on along the minus strand of NZ_JBXWOE010000005.1, from coordinate 8,746 downwards.
TTTCAACTATGCTGCGAAATTCGGACAAAAGGCGCGGTGTAAACTCCAAGCAGATCACTCGGTCACGATCATAAGGACTATGCATAAAATTCCCCATCCAAAAAACTTCTGAAAATTTTGTAGGGCGCCACGCAGAGTGCGACCTCTGCTGATCTGAAAAATCAACTTGAGTCGCTGAGCCGCCACCACAACTTTTGATTGAGTACAAAAGGTCTGGGAACTTCTGTTAACTTATTCACATATTGCATTATTAGACCAATCCAATACGGCATTAACCATAAATGAATGGCAAATTGCCAAGGGTTCTCCTTGCCAGCCAGACCAAGCTATGCCTTCTTCTGCCAACGCAATGGGAGACATGGCAGATGAGTGAACCGGTCAAGCTAACACTGGATGAGATACGAAACCTAAGCCTGACCATCCTGTCCGGATCCGGATACGGGCCGGACCATGCAGCGGCCATCGCGGATATGCTGGTCACCTGTCAGATTGATGATTGCCAGTCGCACGGCCTGTTCCGACTGTTCATGTGCAATGACACCATGAAGGCAGGCAAGATTGACGGAAATGTCGCGCCAGCCATTACCCAATCGGATAACGCCATCGTTCAGGTCGATGCTCGCGGGGGTATGTCCCTGCTGGCATTTCATGAGGCACTGCCAATTCTGATCGAGAAAACCCGAACCCATGGTATTGCAGCCATGGCCATCAATCGCTGTTTTCATTTCTCTGCCCTCTGGCCCGAAGTGGAGCGGCTATCTGCTGCCGGCCTTGCGGCGATGGCGATGGTACCAAGCCATTCCTGGGTTGCCCCTGCCGGCGGCACCCGCGGTTCGTTGGGCACCAACCCGCTGGCATTCAGCTGGCCGCGACAGGGCAAGGATCCCTTCACCTTTGACTTCGCAACAAGCGCCTTTGCCCGTGGCGAAATCGAACTCTATCGCCGCGCAGGCAAGCCCCTACCCGATGGCGTAGCAATCGATAAGGACGGCAACCCAACCAACGATCCGCAGGCTGCGATGGAGGGTGCGATGTTGACCTTCGGCAGCTACAAGGGTTCGGCCCTGTCCATCATGATCGAACTCTTGGCCGGTCCGTTGATCGACGACCTGACCAGTCTGGAGAGCATGGAGTTTGCCGGCAACTCAGGCGGCGCCCCCTATCATGGTGAAATCCTTCTGGCCTTCGATCCGGGGCATTTCAGCGGTGGCCGCATAGACCCGAACGATGCAAGGGCAGAACGCCTGTTCGCTGACATCACCGATCAGGGCGCGCGCCTGCCATCCCAACGCCGGTTTGCCGCCCGGGCCCGTAACACGGAACGCGGATATGTTGAGATTGCCAAAACCCTCTATGACGATCTGCAAGAGTTGGCCCAACAGATTTAGCCCCCTTCCCCTCAGCAAAGCAGCTGGCTAAGAAGTCTCTCCGAACGACTGTCAGGAGGCCCCATTGGACCGCATCGCCCGCACCATCGCCACCGAGATCAACGCCCGACCCGATCAGGTAGGGGCCGCAGTAAAATTGTTGGACGAAGGCGCGACTGTGCCCTTTGTTGCGCGCTACCGCAAAGAAGCGACAGGCGGTTTGGACGATACCCAACTGCGCACCCTGTCAGAACGCCTGACCTATCTGCGCGAATTGGACGCCCGTCGCGCAACCATCCTGAATTCGATCAAGGATCAAGGCAAGCTGACAGACGAACTTGCAAAATCCATTGCGCTGGCTGACACCAAAGCACAGCTGGAAGACATCTACCTGCCCTACAAACCCAAGCGGCGCACCAAGGCAATGATCGCACGCGAGAACGGGTTGGAACCTCTGGCTGACGCAATTCTTGCAGACCGGTCTGTCGATCCCGATACCCTTGCTCAATCCTACCTGTCCGAGGCCGTTCCGACCGGCAAGGATGCCCTGAACGGTGCCCGCGACATTGTCACCGAACGACTAACCGAAAACGCCACCCTGTTAGGCGAACTGCGCAGCTTCATGCAGCGCGAGGCGCTGCTGACCTCGAAGGTGATTGATGGCAAACAACAGGATGGCGCGAAATTCAGTGACTATTTCGACCATTCCGAGCTGTGGGCCAAAACGCCGTCTCATCGGGCTTTGGCGATGCTTCGCGCTTCAAAAGAGGGCATCGTGACACTGGACATCGCGCCGGACCCCGAGACCGGCGCTGCTCGGGCGGAAGCGATCGTCGCATCACATCTGCTAACCCGCACGGATTCAACTGCCGATACTTGGTTACGCAAGGTGGCCGGTTGGACCTGGAGAGTAAAGCTCTCGCTGACGATGATGGTTGACCTGATGGCCGACCTCCGCAGCCGTGCCCAGGACGAGGCGATTTCTGTTTTCTCTCGCAATCTTAAAGACTTACTTTTCTCTGCGCCAGCTGGCGCCCGCCCAACCTTGGGGCTGGACCCTGGAATACGAACAGGTGTCAAAGCAGCGGTTGTCGATGCAACTGGCAAAGTGGTTGCAACTGAAACTATTTACCCATTCCAACCCAAGAATGACCTTCGAGGCGCGCAGGCCACAATCCTGCGCCTGATCGCCCAGCACGGCATTGAGCTTGTTGCAATCGGCAACGGAACAGCCAGCCGCGAAACCGAAAAGCTGGTCGGCGACACGCTCGGAGATTTGCCCAAAACCGTCACTCCTCCCACCAAAGTCGTGGTCTCGGAAGCCGGAGCATCGGTCTATTCCGCATCCGAACTGGCCGCCCGAGAATTCCCGGACCTGGATGTTTCCCTTAGGGGCGCAGTTTCAATCGCCCGTCGTTTACAGGACCCCTTGGCGGAACTGGTCAAGATCGAACCCAAATCCATCGGGGTCGGGCAATATCAGCACGATGTGGATCAATATAAGCTTTCGCAATCATTGGCATCTGTCATTGAAGACGTTGTGAACGCCGTTGGCGTTGATCTGAATACTGCTTCTGCCCCATTGCTGTCGCATGTGTCCGGGTTGGGCCCGGGGCTGGCAGAATCCATCGTGTTGCACCGCGACATGAATGGTGCCTTTCAATCTCGTTCAGAGTTGCTGAAGGTGGCGCGCCTTGGTCCCCGCGCGTTCGAACAATGCGCAGGCTTTTTGAGAATACGCGATGGGGCCGAGCCCCTTGATGCGTCTTCCGTGCACCCCGAGGCTTATTCCGTGGCCCGACGCGTTGTCGCCGCATGTGGGCGGGATATTCGGCAAATCCTGGGGAATGAAGGTGCCCTGAAAGGCCTGCGCGCCGAACAGTTTGTTAACGACAGTTTTGGCCTGCCCACGGTTCAGGACATATTCTCCGAGCTTGAAAAACCCGGTCGTGATCCCCGGCCACATTTCAAAACTGCCTCGTTCACTGATGGCGTGGAAGAGATCAGCGATTTGAAACCTGGAATGACCCTGGAGGGCACAGTTACCAATGTCGCGGCATTCGGCGCTTTTGTTGATATCGGTGTTCATCAGGACGGGTTGGTGCATATCAGCCAACTGGCAGATCGGTTTGTCAAAGATCCCCATGATGTCGTCAAAACCGGCCAGGTAGTTAAGGTACAGGTCGTCGAGGTGGATGCGCCGCGAAAACGCATCGGTCTGACGATGCGCAAGGATGGTGGCATTGAAACCCGGCAAAAGCGCGTTCAAAGCAGCGACCAAACGCGGCAAAGCCATACAAAACAAAAAGAATCACAACGCGCAAAAAACGGCAATAATGCGCAGCAGGGAGCACTTGCAGATGCACTGAAATCTGCGTTCAAAAAACAATAATCTGCTAAAGGGTGTGCACCCCCCCTGCCCTTACCGCGATCAGTCGAAAGCGTCTGGCTCTAGCTCTTGCCAGAATTCGAAGATTGCGGTTGCATTCAGCCCCGAGCGCCACGCATGCGCTCGGAAATGCTCGCGGTCCAGGTCGTTGTCTAGACCGGCAAGAAACAGTCTTTTATCTGCGTCCCTCTGTGTCGGGTTTCGCCGCGAAACCAGTTCTTCTACGATCGAGAGTTTCCGCGCTCGCTCCTCCCGCTCGGCTACCCGTTCGGCATAGGCTTTGTCTTCAACCGCCACTTGGGCCTGCCTCGCCTGCGCTTCTTCCAGTGCTTCGGGGCTGGGCTTCGCTGGCTGTTCCGGTTCAGGTGGCTGATAGTCATCGCGCAATGCGGCCGACAGATAGCCCAATGTGGATTTCACTCCGCCCTTTTGCCTTACGTAATCAAGTTTCTGCGCGACGTAGTCTTCACCATGTTCGGAAATCCACTGTCGGGCCAAACGGTCCGAGACCCCTTGATCACGTAGCTTCGTGTACACCTGCATATTCCGAGCACCGTCGCTGTCATCAATTTCGAACATCGCCTTTTGCGGGTTTCCCTTAATCCGAAAGCGAATATCGGTGACCGTCCGGCCTTTCTTTTGGAACTCGGGTTCGATCAGAATGTCCGAGCTTTTGTTCACCTCGGCAACCGCCGGCTTGATGATCTTAGCGTTGAGATGTTTAAAGCTGGTATAATAGTCGCTGCCATCTACACCCATGAGCTTTCGAAAAACGTCCAAGGCCCACCAACCTGTCGACCCGATGCGCACAAAGCGATAGCAGTTTTCATAGAGTGCCAATCCGTGCCCAGAACTAAAGTTGCGCTGAATCTGAACGTTGATCAGCGCATAGATTTTGGGATCATACAGCTTCTGCGCCAGCGCCGGTGAGTAGGCATATTCACAAACACCATTCTTGAGCTTGGCAAAACTCAGCAGAGAGGAAACACCCCATTCCTGACGCCCCTGCTCATCCAACATGTCCCATTCAGCGACAGTCTCGGCCAGGGCGCGCAGGCTTGCACGCAAGGTATCAAAATCGTTCGAGTTATAGCCGACCATCATCGCCAGAGTTCGTGCATCGATGGTATGGGTCTGTGCAGATGTCAGCGCATCATAGGCATTGAGAAGCAGGACATTCGACAGCTTTCGCTGAAGCAATGTCAACTTACCGCTGATGTGAATCGCGGCGACGTTCTTTTTCACCGTTTCCCTTCGCAAGGCTCCGGAAAGGTGATCCATGTCTATTTGTGTTTCCGGCATGATTCTGCCTGACTGCTCTTTTTTGCATTTCTGCCATGAAAGGTACCTATCAATCAACTTCTATTAGGTGCCCAAATACAGGATCAGGCTCATCCCGAAAACGGGTACCCTAAACAGATATGCCGAAACTTATCCCCAGACCCATCATCGCGAACCCGTCATAGGAACGACTCAGACAGGATCGAACGTACTAGAAACGGCTTTGTAAGTGTCTAATAGCGTCGAAGATCCACGTCCCTGCGAATCGGTGCCCTTGTTCCTGTCGAATGGTTCCCTTGGTCCCGTATCTGGGCACCTTTGATCCCGGAATCGGATACCCTAGGAACTGTAAATGGGTCCTTAAGGTGATCTAACTTGTTGTTATAATTACTATATTATTAATCTAAATCTCTTAAAGACTCTATAAATAATAAACTCTTTGTTGGCGTGCTCTCTCATTTTTCTAGAGTTTCGTGGCGAAACCCAGCCTTGCGCGCAAAAACTGTGGAAAACTTCCGATCGCAGGATAGCTTTAGAAGATAATGTTCGCTACATTCCTAAATATACGCCGCTAAGGCGAACATCTTCTGAGGCAACGACAGTGAACAAATCAAACCAACCTCCGCTACCGCCATATTTGAATCTTGATCCCGCAACAGCGGCCGGGAAGTTACCTGATCCTATAGGAACCTCTCGATTCGCAAAAGCAGCGGCATTCTGCGCCAAAGGCCGTGAGGATCTTGCTCGCCGAGGTTATGCTCCTGATGGGGAAAAGCGGCTGCGTAGGTTTTCAATTTGGGAAATAACTAAGTACCTAATTCCGGTTGCACCTGCGCATCTCCGCCGTGTCCTCAAAGCACATCCTGATCTTCCTCAAGGCGAAGGTGAAGCCGGTTCAAAATGGTTCACTTTGGAAGAGGTCCTGACCTTGCGCCAGCATTTTGCGGCTGAAGGCGTCAGCACGAAGGAGTATCTTCCCTACCGGCCTGAAGGGCTTCCGGCTAAGGTTGTTTCCGTTGCAAATTTCAAAGGCGGTGTTGGAAAAACCTCGACCGCCGCCCATCTGGCCATGTCCGCCGCCTTGGACGGATACAAAGTTCTGGTCATCGACCTCGACAGCCAAGGATCCATGACGTCGATCCTTGGCGGGTCCGTCGCAGATGAATGGCAAACTGTGTTCCCCTTGATCGCGAAGGACTATGCTCGGGCGGTGCAGGAGGAAAACCGCGTGCGCAATGCGGCAGGTCAACCTGAAATTCCATTGGATGAGACCTTGCAAGAGGCGCTTAAAACGACCCCTGGCGATGTAATTCAGAACACCCATTGGCCAAATATTGATCTGATAGGTGCGCAGTTGAACCTTTACTGGGCCGAGTTCCAGATCCCAGTGTGGAGGATGGGGCTGAGAAGTTGGCCTTTGTGGGACGGCCTGACCAATTTCCTCGAGGATGAAGGTATCCTCAACGATTATGACATCGTCTTTCTCGATACGCCTCCTGCACTTGGGTACCTTACGATCAATGCACTGGCTGCAGCAGATATCCTTCTGGTTCCGCTTGGAGCTTCGTTTCTGGAGTTTGATTCAACGGGTCGGTTCTTTGACATGCTCTATACGACCTTTGCCAGTATCGAGGATGGTGAAAACACGGCACAACGCGCAGCTGGCTTGCCTGAGCTCAAGTTCGAATGGGATGTTGTACGCGCAATCATCACCCGGTTTGATGCCAGTCAGCAAACAGACATGGCGAACGTAATTCAGGCCTATTTCGGGGATTTCATGAATGCCTACCGGCAGGACTATACTGCTTTGGTCGGGCAGGCTGGTGAGCAGGTGAATGGGATCTACGAAGCCGACTACCGTGATTTTAACCGGGATACGTATGTTCGGGGTCGGGAAACGTTTGACCGGACTTACGCAGAATTCAAAGAGGTTCTGATCGGTTGCTGGTGGCGCGACGCTCAGATGGGAGGAGAGGCAGATGGCTAAACGCAGAAGACTGACCGCACCGGACACAACAGAGCTCGAACAGCTTGAAGCGGGTTTCGCCGCGAAACCGTCGATCAGCCCGTTTGAAGCAAGCTCGTCCGCACCTCCAATAGCTCAGGTTGCAGCGGAGGCCGCTACCTTGGGTGGCATGGCGTCCGTGACAGACAGAGTCGCTTTGGCCCAGGACCAAGGTGATGCAGCTCGATGGCGCGATGCACAAACTGCCGGTTTGATTGCGGAAAAAATATCGCTGGATCAGATTGATCCGGATTTCATCCGCCGTGACCGGATGGTTGAAGACGAAGAAGCCATGGCGGAACTGTTGGAATCGCTGCGCGTTCACGGCTTGAGAACGCCAATCGAGGTGAGCCGGGTCGGTGACAGTTTTGGCCTGATCTCGGGCTATCGGCGTCTGGAGGCCTTCAAGCGGCTGTCCCAAAGTGATGCTCGGTTCATCGAGATTCCTGCATTTGTCCGTGAGGCTGGAACAGGGCAGGGCGCTTACGTCTCGATGGTGGAAGAGAATGAGCTGCGCTCGAACCTCAGCCCTTATGAACGCGGGCGCGTCGCGGTTCTGGCGGCAGGGCAGGGGGTTTTTGCTTCAACCGAGGCCGCTGTCGATGTGCTTTTTGCTGCTGCGTCCAAAGCCAAACGGTCCAAGGTCCGTAGCTTTGCTATGGTGCATGAAGCGTTGGGGGATTTGCTGCAGCATCCCGTGTCGTTGTCAGAAAAGGCCGGGCTCAAGCTTGCTTCGGCATTGCGGGACGGGGCACAAACCAGATTGCGTCAGGCATTGGCTGGCGCCGGCCCGTTGGATTCCAAGTCCGAATGGGGTCTGCTTGAAGCTGCGATCAAGGGCGTGCCGGACGCGGAAAAAGCTAAATCGCGCGGCGGGCGCCCGCAGCAGGTGCAACGCTTGACACCGGTTGTCCTTCCCACAGGCGGCACAATTCAGGCCGAAGTGACATCTGGGGAACTCCGCCTCAGGATACGCGGGCGGGAAATTTCAGTTGATGAGGCTCAAAAACTGATCGACAAGATTGGCAACCATCTGGGTTAGTCCTGTGACGAGACCGGGATAGGTCGGTCTCGTCGTCAAAAAATCAAAGAGCTGACTGGATTGGTTCGCAGAGGCGAATTCTACTACTGTCAAGGTAATGATCAAAATGAGGAATAAATGATCATTATGGATTCAAGATCCTTTGGAGGTGCTCGCTAGAGGAATTTGGGTAAATGCTAATGTCGCTGAGGCAAACGTTTACGTGGGTTCTGCCGCAAACTTCGCCCCCACCTGTCAGTTCGAGTGCATTTCTGGTAGCGCGTGCTGGAACATGACAGGAGCAGGCCGTGAAGATCTCATTTAAGGGCGCGCATTTTCCGAAAGACGTCATCTTGCACGCGGTCTTCTTCTACCTGCGCTACGGTGTTTCATACCGGGATCTGGAAGAAATCGTGGCGGAACGTAGCGTTGATCTGGATCATGCGACGCTAAACCGTTGGGTCAGTCGATATGCAGGTCCCCTTGCTGAAACAGGGCGGTATAGAAAGCGTCCCGCAGACCGTTCGTGGCGCATGGATGAAACCTATGTGAAAGTAAAAGGCGAATGGGTTTATCTTTACCGAGCGATCGACAAACACGGCAAGACCTGGATTTCATGTTGTCCGAGCGCCGGAACAAAGCCGCTGCGACGAGGTTCTTCGCCCGCGCTCTCGAGTTGAACG
>NZ_JBXWOE010000004.1:0-268119 GCF_059610725.1 Ruegeria sp. CDSC045 | reverse complement strand
AGTACCCTGCAAATCAGGGCGTTTTGTGGTTTAGGTAACAATAAGCAGGGTCCAAAAGCCATGCCAAGAAATCGTTTGATTGTCGGCGGCAATGTAGTGGTTTTTTACGCCTGAAGCGAACGGCAGAAATGCGGGCTGCGACCGCAGTATCATTATCGTATGCTGTATGTCCGGAAAGGGCCGTGATCCGCGCGCATAGTCCTCGCCGCCAATATGCTGCGGCGACACCGGGGGCTGCAAGAAGCCTAGACTGTCCAGACATCATCGAAGAGAGGTCGCCCGCTTTGTGGATTATGGGCGATAGACGCTTAAGAAGATCCGCTGTATCAAGTTTCTAAGGCTGCTCAAAATTGGACCAGTCATGCCCGTCACTTCGGCTCACGCTTCCTCACCGTAGAGATAGAGCTTTTCACCTGACAGGATCGCAAAGTGCAGATCCTCAAAATCCTTTGGCGACATATCCCCCCAATTAGGCGTTTCAACGACCTGCATCTGGCCAATACGTTGGCCAATTTGACTGAGGGTTTTTGCTTGTCCGCATCGTTGGGCGTCGTAGCTTTTGAGCAGGTCAGGTAAATCTTTGGCTGCGCCCGCAAGCATTTCCAGCGCCAGCGCGTCTTCTAATGCCTTTGTAGCCCCGCTTGCGGTGTGCGGGCGGGTCATTGTTCCTGCATCGCCAATCAGCAGCGTTCTTTTGCTGACATAGGTATCGACGATGCTGTCATAGATCGGCTGTATCGACACGTCTTTGTGGCGGGTTTGGGCGAGGAGGCTGCGAATGGCGGGTGGAAAGTGATCGTTCAACAGCATCTGAAGCTCGGCGAACGCCGCCATCGTGACACTGCCTGGGGGAATAGATTCGACGCCGTTCAACGGTTGTGCTTCAGGACAGGATGCGTACACCGCCCAATTCACACGGCGTTGCCCGGTCGCGGCGCTGCCGTCAAAATTCGGGATCATGTAAAGGACTCCGTGTCCGCCCGAAAAAGGGACAGTCAACCAGGCCGTCTCTTTGTCGATCGCCTCAATCAAATGGGTGTCGGCACACTCTGCCTCAGGATAGTTCCCGCGCCACAGCACATAGCCTGCGTAGTCCGTTTCGATGTGGGGATGCATCTTTTGGCGCACCGCAGAGTTGTATCCATCCGCGCCTATGAGAAGATCAAAGTCACGCGTCTCACCGTCCTGGAGGGTCACTGTGACTCCATTTGCAGTCTCTGCGAAATCCAAGAGCATCTTGCCCTCGTGATAGATGTCATCGGAGACTGTTTCCCGCAGCGCACGCCACAGGTTCCCCCAGTTATTGGCGAAGGCGGGGGTCGCTTGGGTCCACAAGCGCTTTCCGTCACGACTTCCATCGGGAAACTGCCACCAACGCGATTTCATCTCGCAACTTGGGAAATTCTTAGGAAGATATCCCTTGTCCATAAGCGTGGCGCGTAGAGGGCTCGGAATGCCGATGCCGGACCCGCGGTCCATCAGCCCTTTTGAGGATCGTTCGAACACGTCCACATTGCAGCCAGCTCGGGTCAACGCTGTTGCTGCGGCGCAGCCTGCGATGCTGCCACCGATCACACCAACTTGCAAACCTTCCAGACTCATGCATTCCTCCCAAGTCGAATTCACATAACTTTATCTTGTATATTTAATTATACAATGTAAAATAAAGAAATGCACAAACCCACTATGCGATCGAAAAAACCAAACAAACGCCGTGACTTAACGGTGGGCAAAATTGTTGAAGCGTCCCTTGTCGTTTTGAAGTCAAGCGACCCATCTGCACTTACAATGCGGCGCGTGGCAGAAGAATGCGGTGTTTCAGCCATGGCGATCTATCATCATATCGACGACAAGAACCAACTCGCCACCCTCGCAGTTGATAGCCTCTTTCTTGCAGCCGCGCAGGGTCTGCGAATAGGGGAAGATTGGAGAGACCGCTTACTCGATTTTTTGGAGGAGGTTCGAAAGCGGCTATTGGAAACACCTGGTGCGGGCATGATCTTTGTCCGCCAGGCTATCATCGGCCCCGGAACCGCTACCACGACAGAGCTGATGTTTGAATGTCTCAGGGCGGGTGGGTTCAGCGGTAGGGCCATCGCCGAAGCGAGTGACGCAATTACCATGCTACTCATCGGATCGATCGCCAACGATCTCACCCGGCCACCGCAGATACGTGAGGAGTTGGGCAAGCAACTCGCGCCCGAGGATACCCCGATATTACAAAAGAACATGCAAACCTATGCAACCAGAGACGGCGGCGAACGGTTCATGCTTGCTATAGGCTGGATTCTTGATGGGGTCACTCAAGCGGATGCAACAGGATCCAGAACCAAAACCTTATAAGCCGATCTTGATCTTTGGTTTTTGGTCGGCAACTCCGTTCTTCACACCTTAGACCGACCTGTGCTCTCAGCGTGTCCCGTGAATGTCCGGAATGCGGGCTGCGACCGCAGCATGTCGGTTGGCTGCTGGATGTCGGCTCTGGGCCGAGTCTGCTTGCGCAATGCACATAGTTGTTTCGGCGGGTTCGTTCATTGCTTCGCGTTCTCAAATTACTCAGTCATTCTTGTTTGGCCTGAACATCCAAATATCGGATTAGAACTCTTGGGATGGACGGCTAATACCTACTGTGATCCTATGCTGTCGCAGTTCATGGGCATTCAATGCGATCAGCTTCGTATATTGTAGGTATTTTGGTAGCCATTGCCGCCAGCATTGGCCTTTATTTGGTTTCTTACCAGTACTTCGTTTCGGAGGAGCTTTCGAAAGCTCAGGGCCGGCTCTCTCTCTACCAAAGTTCGGTAAACAGCGAACTCGAACGATTTTCCCACCTCACATATGTGCTGTCACAGGATTCCTTTGTAATTGGAACAGCCGAAGGAGACGGCACCGGAGCTTTAAACCGACGCCTTGAGGATTTTGCGGAGCGGGCGGAGCTGGATGCTATCTACCTGATGGACGAAGACGGGATCACGATTTCCGCATCGAACTACCGCAACACAGAGAGCTTTGTTGGCCAGAACTACGCTTTCCGCCCGTATTTCCAAAGTGCCATTTCTGGCAAACAGGGCCGCTTCTATGCCATCGGGGCGACGACTGGTCTGCCAGGATACTTCATCGCCAACGCAGTGCTTGACGACCAGGGAGATTCAACTGGCGTCATAGCGATTAAGATCGATTTCTCTAATCTTCAGGATAGTTGGAAAAACTCGGGCGAACAGGTTCTTTTGGCCAATGAAGACGGTGTCGTTCTGCTTTCTTCGAACTCGGATTGGCAATATCGCGCGTTGACGCCATTGTCAGAACCACAGCGAGAGCGAATTCGAAACGCCCGGCAGTTTCCGGGGCAAGCCTTAGATGCGTTGGATTGGGTTGAGTTGCCGGGAGATCAGGCCAGAATTGCGGGGACGAAGCGCTTGCATCTTGCAGCAACGGATTTGCCTCATGGCTGGTCGCTTCACTATTTTGCAAGTGACGATCAGGCTGTAGCGCGCAGTTGGCTTGTAACTGCAGTTTTTGTCCTCTTGGCGGGGCTCACATTTATCTTCTTCCAGATACAACGTGCGAGACGTGTAAGCGCTGCCTTGGCGCGGTCCGAAGAGGAAGAAGCAATGCTGCGCGAAGCAAATGAAAGGCTTGCCATCGAAATCGACGACCGCAAAACCGCCGAGCGGAGCCTCAAACGCACCCAGGGCGAGTTGGAGCGCGCAAGCCGACTGGCCGCTCTTGGGCAACTATCCGCGTCGGTCACGCATGAGCTTGGCCAGCCCATCGCGGCGATGCGCAATCATCTGGTGGCTGCAGAGATTTCATCTTCCGGTGAAACCAAGCTGCCACAAAAAATCGGCAACCTGGTTGACAGAATGGAAGGGATCACACGCCAGTTACGGTTTTTTGCACGGTCGGAGAGTGAGGCGTTCGACGACGTAGACTTATGCACTTCGGTTAATGCCGCGTTGGCTCTGGTTGCCCCAAACATCGAACAGGGCAAGGTGAAAATCTCAATTGATGCGTCGACTGGTCCGGCGTTTATCCGGGGCAGTGCCCTGCGGATCGAACAGGTCATCACAAATCTTTTGCGCAATGCCATAGATGCTACGGATGAAGCGGATGCGCCTGAAATCCATATCGCTGTCATGGCTTCTGATGATGAGGTCGTGTTGGAAATTCAGGACAACGGTCACGGGTTGGGCGAGGCAACGCTGGCAGAGTTGCAAGAGCCATTTGTAACCACAAGAGAGAGCGGGAGAGGCATGGGCTTGGGACTGGCCATTTCCACCAGCATTGTCAAAGATCACGATGGCACAATGACGGCCCGAAATCGAAATGGCGGCGGAACAATTTTCCGTGTCACCTTCCCGATAGCCTCAAATACTGAAGAAACGGACGAATGACCCAGCAGCAACCCTTCAAAGTCTTGGTCGTTGACGATGACAAATCAATGCGACAGTCCCTTGTTGAGTTGCTCGAAGCCGCCGACTGGACTGTCAGCGCCTTGCCACGTGCGACTCAGGTGACGGAGCATCTGGCTAACGCCTCGCCCGATGTCATTCTGTCCGATGTGCGTATGCCCGGCATGTCGGGACTTGAATTGCTGGCCAGCCTGGACAGGCATGTGGCGCCTCCGGTCGTACTGATTTCGGCGCATGGTGACATCCCGATGGCCGTTCAGGCCATACAGGACGGGGCGTATGGGTTCATCGAAAAGCCATATGAACCACGGCGATTGCTTACGGTGCTGAGGCACGCGGCTGAACAAAACCGAATGCGAAAAAGCAATGCCCGCCTCAAAGACCGGCTGTTCAAACTGTCAGGCCTTGACCGCATCCTGCTGGGACAAACAGACGCCATTACAGACTTGCGACAAGATGTACTTGATCTTGCTGATACTTCGGTTGCGGTTTTGTTGCAGGGGGATACCGGCACCGGGAAAGAGCTGGTTGCCCATGCTTTACATGATTTGGGTCGCTCGCCGGAGGCACCGTTTCTGGCGTTGAATTGCGCCGCATTGTCTGCCGATACGTTTGAAGCGGAAATGTTCGGCGTCGCGGGTGAATCCGACGGAAGGCTTGTGGCGGCATCGGGTGGGACCTTGTTTCTGGATGAAATCTGCTCGTGCCCACCAGCGGCGCAGGCCAAGCTACTGAGGGTCATCGAAGATCAGCAGGTGCTGCCGGTGGGGGCTGTGTCGCCAGTGCCAGTAAGCTTCAGGGTCGTGTCAGCAACCAACGAGGACATTGTATTGGCAGCCGAGGAAGGCCGCCTGCGTAAGGACCTTTTGTTTCGACTGAATACTGTTGTCCTGTCTTTACCTCCGCTACGTCAAAGACGGGATGATCTGGTTCTGTTGGCAACGCATTTCTTGAACGAATACGCGCAGATTTATGAGATAGACGCACCAGAACTCGATCAGGACGATTTGGCTGCTCTGCTTGCACATGATTGGCCCGGCAATGTGCGTGAATTGCGCCATGTCTGCGAACGGCGCATTTTGGCGGCCCGGCGCGGAGGAGGGTCAGTGGCGCAGGCGATCCAAAGCGATCAGCATTTCGACGATGTGCCGGATACGCTACGCGAAGCGGTTGCTGCTTTTGAACGCGAGCTCATCGGCAAAGCCGTCAAGGCGCATAAAGGCCGCATGGATGCCGCCGCCGAAGCGCTTGGGATTGGCCGCCGGACGCTCAACGAAAAGATTGTTAAACTTGGTCTCGATAAAGAGGCGCTGTTGTAGGAGAAATCACTCTGCGGATATCCGCAGGGACTCCGAAACTTCACGCGCATTTTCCTTCATAGGCAGGCTGCCGTGCATCCTGAATACTCTGCCCAAACACATTGCGTGATCTGGGAGGAGCCATTATGCGCAAACATCTTAACCGGGCGGCCATTGCCGCCCTGTCGCTGACCGTTGCATCCGAGGCACTGGCTGTCGAATGGAACGTATCCCTGTGGGGCAAGCGTCGTGCTTTCACAGAGCATGTCGAAAAGCTGGCTGAACTGGTGAACGAAAAGACCAACGGGGAGTTTACCCTGAACATCAGTTATGGTGGCCTGTCGAAGAACAAAGAAAACCTCGATGGGATTTCGATTGGCGCGTTTGAAATGGCCCAGTTCTGCGCTGGCTATCACCGCGACAAGAACCCCTCGATCACTGTCTTGGAACTGCCGTTTCTGGGCGTGACATCCCTTGAACAGGAAATTGACCTGTCGATGGCCGTTTATCAACATCCAGCCGTTGTCGAGGATCTGGCCCGCTGGGACGCGACTCTGCTGATGCCGTCTCCGCTACCGCAGTACAACCTTGTCGGGGTAGGTGACGCGCCGAAATCTCTGACCGATTTTGAAGGTCTGAGTGTGCGCGCCACCGGCGGTATCGGTAAAGCGATGGAGACGGTCGGCGCAGTTCCGACTTCGATGTCCGCATCCGAAGTACGTCAGGCAATGGACAGCGGCATCGTCAAAGCCGTCAGCTTTGCACCACACGCCCATATGTCCTTTGGCACTATTGAGAACGGTACGTGGTGGACGACGAACCTGAACCCCGGAACAGTCAACTGCCCGGTCGTCGTGAATACTCTGGCACTGGAAGATCTGTCCGATGAACATCGTAAAGCTCTGCTGGGGTCGATAGACGAAGCGCTGGATCACTACGTTTCCCAATACCAGACCAAAACGATGGAAGCTTGGGGCCCCGAGCTGGATCAACGCGGCATCGAACGGGTCACATTCAGCGATGAAGAAATCGCGGCATTCAAAGAGGCCGCCGCCGCACCCGCAGCAGAAGCCTGGATTGCGGAAAACACCGAACGCGGTCTTCCGGCGCAAGAGCTCTATGACCTCGTGACCGGCAAGATCGCCAACGGTAGCTAATCCACTCACCACCCGACGTCGGCCAAGCTGGCGTCGGGTGCCTATTCCCCTGATAGCGGAGCACAACGATGGCCGGGTCATCCCTGGTGCTGTCCGACGACAGCCGTCTCAGCATTCTCGATCAACATCTCTACAAACTGGAGAGCTTTCTGGCTTTGATCAGCGGTCTTGCGGTTTTCTCTCTGATGGTCATGGCCGTTGTCTCCGTCGGTGGTCGGAACATCGCCAATGCGCCGCTTCCCGGGTATGTCGACTGGATTGAACAGGCCATGCCGTTGATTGCCTTCATGGGGATATCTTATGCGCAGCGCGATGGCGGCCACATCCGAATGGACATGTTCGTTGGTGCACTTAAAGGCCGAACGCTCTATATCGTTGAATTCGTGACAACCGCCGTCATTCTGGCGCTGATCGTCTTGCTGATCTGGGGGAGCTGGGCGCACTTCGCGCGCAGTTTCGACTATGGTGCCCCACTGTGGAGCCGCGACAGTTCCATTGACATCAGTATCCCGCTGTGGCCCGCCAAGCTGTTGGCACCCGTCGCCTTCAGCGTGCTTTGCATAAGGCTCTTTCTGCAGCTCTGTGCCTACGGTCGTGCGATTCGCCATCCTGACCAGCCGCCTATCGCCGTCCCGTTGATTCCCGATGCCGCCACCCAGGCTGCAATGGAAGCCGAGCATGTCTCGGGCCACGACAACTGAGGTAAATTCTGATGGAACCCATTGAAATTGGTCTGATCGTCTCGGGCGGAATGCTTGTTCTTGTGGTGCTGGGTATGCGCGTGGCATTTGCTGCCGCAACGGCCGGAATGGTTGGCCTGATCTGGATCTTCTGGGCCAAGTTTGGGTACGACCCGGCGCGGTTCGGCAAGGCTGTGACTGTGGCCGTCAAAACAGCGGGGCAGGTGCCGCATTCCAAGATTTCGAGCCAGGCGCTGAGCCTTATCCCGACCTTCATCCTGATTGGCTACCTCGCCTATTACGCGGGCCTGACCAAAGCACTGTTCGAGGCCGCCAAGCGATGGCTGGCATGGGTTCCTGGCGGGCTGGCGGTGTCGACCGTCTTTGCCACCGCCGGGTTCGCTGCGGTTTCAGGAGCCTCGGTTGCCACATCCGCCGTTTTCGCCCGCATCGCCATCCCCGAGATGCTGAAGATCGGCTACGACAAGCGCTTTGCTGCAGGTGTCGTCGCTGCAGGCGGCACATTGGCGTCGCTCATCCCTCCCTCGGCTATTCTGGTCATCTACGCGATCATCGTGGAGCAAGACGTGGGCAAACTGCTTTTAGCCGGTTTCATTCCGGGCATGTTCTCTGCTTTGATCTATGGCTTGCTGATCATTGGCATGGCTGTTGTGATCAAAGACTTTGGCCCCCCAGTCTCAGGCTTTACATGGAAAGAGCGTTTCATGTCTCTTCCGCCTGCATTGCCTATCTTGTTTGTCGTCGTGACGATTATCTTCTTTGTCTACAACCCATTCGGAGGCGATGCTTGGGGCACGCCAACCGAGGGTGGTGCAATCGGTGCTTTCGTTGTCTTTCTGATGGCTCTTTACCAAGGCATGCGCTGGTCTGAGCTGAAAGACGCGTTGCTGGAGACAGCCAAGCTGAGCGTCATGATCTTTACCATCATCTGGGGCGTGTTAGTTTACGTCCGGTTCTTGGGTTTTGCCGAACTACCCATCGCGTTCTCCGACTGGATCACCTCGCTTGAGATGTCGCCAATGCTGATCTTGGTCTGCATCCTTCTGGCTTATGCCGTTCTGGGCATGTTCATGGATGCGATCGGAATGTTGTTGCTGACGTTGCCGGTTGTTTATCCCGCAGTCATGGCGCTGAACGGTGGCGAGGCCGTAAGCGCAGCCGACAGTACCTTCGGTATGTCCGGACCGATGTGTGCCATCTGGTTCGGTATTCTGGTCGTAAAAATGGCCGAATTCTGCCTGATCACCCCACCTATCGGGCTGAATTGCTTTGTAGTGGCTGGCGTGCGTGATGACCTAAGCGTTCAGGATGTTTTTAAAGGTGTAACGCCTTTCTTTCTGGCGGATGCAGCGACGATCGCAATGCTCGTTGCGTTCCCTGCTATCGTCCTGTGGCTTCCTGGACAGGTTTGAATTGCAGGGGATGATTTTTGAGCGCGGTTTGCCGGTGCGGCTTAGACAAAGATGCAAGATGCGTGCCATTCATGAATAAGCAACGGCGACCAAAAGCATAGATAGCTGGCGTCATTATCTGTTCAGTCGTGTAAAGGCGTGTCGACTGATTTGGGCCGTCCGCATGATCAGCTATTGGTGGGGCAGGGGACCTTTCTGCAACGGCACCGGAGCCTGTTGTGAGTCCAAAGCAGAATCTTGAGAGATAGTGGAAAGAGCACTCCGCCGTCACCACGGCGAAGTGCTGAATAGTGTGTGTCTAGCTGCCGTTCGTCGAGCGTGCGAAATCCTGTAGAACGGTAACTCACGGTCTGCAGGGCTAAGCCGCCACTCGCCGCACCGTCCACTAAGAAGCGCTGCGCGAACTTTGCGGACCCTGGAACAGCCTTTGACACAACAATTTGGAACGTCGCAGTTAACCGCGTGCACACCAGCATTGATTTCGAAAAGGTCCCAATGCCATCATCTTCTAAAAGTGGGAGGGGATTAGATGTGGAAACCAATCATATTAGCTTTTTTGATTGTCGTGACTGGTGCCGCAGCGGCTATGTCGCACGATGTGCGGGATCCAGCGACTTTGCAAAAACCGCTTATTCAGGACTTGCTAACCGAGTCGCTCAAAAGCACTGAGGGCTTGGAGGTTGTCGTGAGCCATGTTGCCCTACCACCAAACCTCACTTTACCAATGCATTGGCATCCCGGTGAAGAATTTGCCTACATTCTGCAGGGCAGCGTCACCCTCATCCTAGACGGCGAAGGCGAACAAGAAGCTTTTTCAGGTGACGTAGGCGTCGTTCCGTTGAAAAAAGTGCACACCGCTCGCTCAGGGGACGAAGGGGCAACCATTTTGGTGTTCCGTGTCCATGAGGAGGGCCAGCCAGGCAGAGTTTTGGTCAGCGACTGATTTTCAAGACAAAGGCGAAATATCCTTTACCGAATGCATGGTTGTCGGAACCGGGGGGGGTGCCGTTTGCCTTCACACTTGCAACCCTGCTTTTTTCCACCCGCTGCGCCAGCGATCAGCGCAGGTTGGAATAGAGAATAATGGTAAACGTGTTGTCTCGGTTATCGAAGCCGCATTCGGAGCGATCTCGTTCAATTTGACAGCCGCTGTTTTTGCCGCATCTATGTCATCGAGCTCAGCGAGCGAGGCAATCAGCATCAGGTGGCTCATCAGGAAGGTTGCACGCACAGACAAGGCTTCGCGACAGGCCTGCGCGGCTTCCTCATAACGTCCCAAGTGAAACAAGGCGGCACCCTGTCCCATGAAAGCGGCGTGCCGCAATGGATCACCCGGGCTGAGTTCGACAGACCGGACTGCATGTTCCAGCGCCTTGTCAGGGCGATTCAGCAAATAAAGATTTGCAGCGGCGAGCATGTGGACCGTCGCCGCGTTGGGATTTTCCGACAATGCTTCCTTAAAGGCTGTCCGCGCGCGGGACAGGTCCTGTGCCAGCATAGAGATCGAATGTGCGGCATAAGCCTTTGCAATGCCGTCCGCGCGATCGCTCCGCAGCACCTGCTCTGCGGCCGCGACAGCTGACTTGGGTCCCTGATCTACAGGCTCCAAACCTTGCACAAGACGTTGGATATGAAGCCATGCTAGCAAGCCCGCTGCGGAGGCGTATTCCGGATCTCGATCCAAAGCCAGTTTTGTTAGTCGTATTGCCTCTATGTTGTCTTGGTCAGTCAGCAAGTGGAAATGTGATAATGCTCGGAGGTAGAGCTCGTATGCCTGTAAGTCCTTGGTGGGCTTTGCACGCGCACGATTTGTTTCAGCGTGCCGCACCGATGGTTCAATAGCTGTAACTACGTCTTCGGTGACTTGATCTTGAAGATCAAAGATGTCGTCGAGCACACCGTCAAAGCGGTCCGCCCACAAATGGCTCCCATTTTCGGTATCTATGAGCTGTCCCGTGATGCGGACGCGCTGCCCGGAACGCCGAACGGAGCCTTCCAGTACATACCGAACCCCTAGGTCGCGGCCCACGTCGCGGATGTCCGTGCTTTTCCCCTTATAAGCAAAAGAAGAGTTTCGTGCGACGACCATCAACCAACGAAACCGAGATAGCTCAGTTATGATGTCTTCCGTTATGCCATCGGCAAAGAACTCCTGCTCCGGATCACCCGACATATTGTCGAATGGGAGCACTGCGATTCCTGGCCTCACATCCGCTTTGATCGCGAGATTGGCTTTCGTACCCTTTGGCCAACACCAGATTCCAACATGCCGCGTGATGTTTTTCAGTTCGGTTTGCTCTCCGCCGTCGAATAATCCCGCATCGTTACGGTCAAGGCTGTTATGTGACGTATCCGAAAAGAGCACTTGTCCCGGCTTCGCGAGAGCCTCCAGACGCGCCGCAACATTGATGCCGTCGCCGAAAATGTCATCGCCATCGGTTACCACTTCCCCTGTGTGAACCCCGATGCGCAGTTTGATGTGGTCAGGTTTGAGGGCGGACTGAACTGCAATCGCGCAAGCTGCTGCTTCAGATGGTGATTGAAACTCGACGATCCAGCCGTCACCCATGCTTTTGATCAGTGAACCATTGGTATCTTCCACGATCGGGAGAAACGTGTCCTCACGGAAGGTCTTTAATGCAGCGACTGTGCCAGTACGGTCCTGATCCATCAGCGCGGAATAGCCCACAATGTCGGCGGCCAATACCGTCGTGAGACGTCTTCCCATTCACCCCTCCTCTTTGCAATGAAGTTAGCTCGGTGGGTTGCTTCTGTCAGCCCATTCGTCAGATTTTGAAAAGCCTTAATGAATAGAAAGCATAGGTACAGGCATACACGCACAACTAAAAAGGTAATGCTCAAATACCTGTCGCGCATTCAGCAAACGGTCACCTTCATATCCGCGGAGTTAGTTACTTGCGTTTCTTTAGCTGCCAATGTTCGTGGCAAAGCAATTCCGCTTTGGGCTCAAGGCAGACGTTCCTCTAAACTCGTTGAACGTCTGCTGAGCGGGACGAAGCTGCCGTTTGCGCTTGAAAGATCAATGTCCGCTCAGCAAATGGCCACACCTGCTGACGACATCTTCTTTTCAGCGCTTTCCGTCGGTGCGGCTGCGAGCGCCCCCTCTTTCACGACGGTGACGTCATAGCCTCGTTTTCTGGCCGCCAGCGCCGTCTTTTGCACACAATAATTCAAGTCCAAACCAACAAGGCGCAGCCTGCCGACGTCGTAACTCTCTAAAAGAGCATCCAGTTCGCCCATTTCGAATGCGTCCTGCACGCGCTTAACAAGCACATGGTCGGGTAGAGATGTAAAAACCTCGGCAATTTCGGTCCCGTCGCTGCCCTCTATCGCCTGCCCTTTCATCAAGAGTTTTGCCACTGCCTTGGTTGAAGGGATCGACCATTCCTGACGCACGGCGATGACGGGATGGCCTTGCGCTTTCGCAGCTTCTACTTCCGAAAGAATGACACCTGCGGCGGCTTCTTTTGCGGCGTTCGAGTACGGACCGCGCTCCCAGAATACCGACTGTAGATCAATCAGCAGTAGTGCTGATCCATTCCGGTCCGATATCGTTTCTCCTACACTGACCGCGCCAATGCGTCTTATACCGTTGGCGAGCCAGAGAATTAGGAGCAAGACCGCGGTGGCCAAGATAACACCGAAAGTCATTCGCTCTCTCCCGCTTGGGTTTTTAGTCTGTCCGTCACTGTGAGCACGACCTCAAGCGCCGTGGAAATGCTCTCACTGCGTAGGTTCGCACCAACCCTCTCCATAAGCTTCATTTCGTTCGAAATGATCTCTTCAATGAGGGTGCGACCGTGATCGGTCAACGTCAGGACAGGAGACCGCTTGTGGCGAGGATTTGGGCGGTGCTCGACCAGACCTGAGGCCAGCGTCTCATTGCACATGATCTGAACGTATTGCCGTTTGATTTCGAGTCTTGCCGCAATCTCTGGGACGGTCTGCTCTCCGTATTTGTCCAGCATCTCCAGAACGGCGCGCATCCGGACTGTTAGGTTGGTTCCGACCAAGCCCGTTTCAACGCAGGCTTCTGCGGCCTGCATCAAGGGGCGTGACATCCAAATCAGTTGGTGAAGTTGTTCTGCCTTCATAACGACATTATACATGTCATTTTGACAAGTGCAATGTCATCTCTAAAAAGCTGACATTAGTACATCGTGCAGCATCCGGTAAGTCTGGGCTCAAAACGGAAATCCCTTTTCGGGAGCACTGCAATCTTTCTTTAATTCTAGATTTATTCCTGAACCAACTGCCTCCACTACTACTACTGCAGTTGCAAAATATCCGGGACGCAGAGTTTTCTTTTGGCAGGCATTTTGTCTGCACCATCTGATCGTTTCAGTCGCTTCGGGCCGTCCTTGACCTTGATTTTCGGCTTAGCTAGCGGGCCTTTTAGAGTCACTGGCCAGGGGCTTTTCGAAAGAGGTTCGCCAATCTTGCGGGGCTGTAGATCTAAATCCAAGACCTTGCCAGCCACATCGACCCCGCCAAAAACGACAACTTGGACATGATCCGTTTCCAAGGTGGTTTGTTTCGTCGAAATACTTCCATTGGAGATACTAATCGGCGCGCGCAAGCATACGATCGGAGCAACCTTTTGTTTTTCTTTGGTAAACACCCAAGGTAGCACACCCAGCCCCGCCAAATCCAAAAGCTGGGTCTCGATCGAGCCATCACGCAATGAAACTGTGGCGTTGCCGTTCATGCTGTTGGCAAAGTGCTTGGGTGAATCGGTTCCTCCTGACACCGAAAAATCTGCATAGATCGTACCGCTTGCACCTTTTTTGAAGTTCAGACCGTGAAGAATATCATCCAGCTGCCAGCCGCCTGCCTTGCCGGTCAACGTGAGCAGGTGCGCGTCGTTCGATAGATCCATTTGCCCGCTGACGTCGAAATGAGCGCCACCGTATTCAAATTTCAAAGGTCCGGCCTTAAGCTCATTTTTGTTAAGCGTCAGTTCGCTCTGCAAATTGCTAATGCCTTTGGCGCCCTCTATGTGCCGAAGGTCAATGTCGACATCCATATCCATACCGGACAAAAGAACTGAACGCCCTATTGGTTTAAGCGTAACATTTCTCAAAGGGCCAGTGTCATCTGCTTCTTGATTGACGTCTTCCTCGTCGAGCCCCGTACCGCCTAGCTTCCGCAACTGTGCGGCGGCCTGAATGATAGTTCGAATATGATCTATCTTTATCAAGTCACTCTCTATGGAACCTTTCAGCACAGGATCACTTGTTGCATCATCAAGATCGGCGACAATTTCCAGGACAGATTCAGAAACCTCGACATTGGCACTCGCGTTCCAATCGGTGCCTTCGCTAGCGAGGTCAATCTCAAGGCGAGCCCGCCCGGTTTCCACGCGATCAAGCGATAGTGCCTCCAAAAGGTCTGCACCTGATGGGACTTCAACATCAATTGCCAAATCCAGGTCCTCGAATTTGAGTACATTCTTGACAGTGCCATGTACTTCGAGGTTCCAGACTTCCGTTTCGCTTGTCCTGCCATCCAAATTCGTCAGCGATAGCTGATTGATGTCGCCATTCAAATGAAAGTCGCCGGAAAATCTGCCGAGTTGGTCGTCCGGTCCTAACAGTTCTGGTGAGATCAAACTGCTTGCCGGAATATCCATTAGACCTTCTGCTGATATTCCTTGTAACTGCAGCGCGTCATCGACCGAACCGTCCAAAATGATAAACGGATCAGCCGGGTTCCCAATTCTCAAGTTGATGCTTCCGACCCTTAAGGCGCCCTCTGGTGTTCTGGAAAGTTCGGAGAACTTGATCGGAGGCGGACCCTCGCCAGACGTGTCCAATGTGAATCCGTTGGTCTTAATGACCATTTGCCGCTGCGGAATCTGCCCGGGGACGCTGTCGATAACCATGTCGACCGCGATAAGTTGAAGATCATACCGCGATGCGGCTGTGCCCGGTTCAGCATCTTCAGGGTACAACCGAATGCGGGTTGTCAGCGATACGTCTTCCGGGTTCCCCAATTCTCCGATTTGTCCTGTCAGCGAGAGGCTTTGCCCGCCATCCAACTCCGTCAAAACACTTAGATCATCAATCCGAGCAACGCCGTCGACCGAATTGAATGTTGCACTAATACTCCCTGAACCTTCCAGGACACGGTCAAGCTTCAGGATCTCGAGAAGCTGGCCAAGTTCTACAACCTCTAGGGTCGTCTTCACTTGCAGCCCGTCTTCTATGGGGGATTCCTCTGCGGTAATCGAAATCTGTTCGAAGTTCACCGCTACCTGAAACGGGTCTTCCGCAGGGAATGTCGCGTTCAGATCAAACCTCTCTCCATTTAGCGAACCGGCCCCAACTGCGGTCGCAACGTCGGTTTCCGTATCGCGTTTTAGAAGCAGCTCAGAAAGCTTCAGATCCAGCTCAAGCCCGTTTAGATCATTTCGGTAGAAAACGGTGATATCGGTCAGGTCAATTTTATGGTCCGTTAGAACTCCAGCCAAAGGCATTTTAGGAGACTTAGCAGCTTGCCCGGCTTCTACATCTGATTGGGAAAGGGACTGCCAGTTTCCGACGCCGTCTTTGCCTGTGATCAGGTTCAGGTGAACGCCCGAGAGAGAAAGGTTGCTCAGCGATAGATTACTGTTCCAGAGGTCGCGCGTGGAAATTTCGAACTCTATTTCGTCGATTGCTGCCAGATTCTCGTTCGCTCTCCGCGAACCGGGTAGTACCAGCCCCGCCGCTGACACCTGCAAGTGCCGGCCAAGGCCTAGACGCACTTCATCCTCTATGATGACGTCCTGACCAAGTTTCTTGGAGATCAGGTTTTCAACGAAGGTGGTCCTTACAGAAGAAAACAACGTAGAAGACAGGAAAAGCCAAGCTGCTAACACAGCCACAAACGCGACAGCGCAACAAACAAATACACCTTTTGCAACGTACCGCACGCTTTTCTCCTAATGTTCCGATTCATACCTTGGGCAACCTAAACCATTTATTTGTTAGGTTAATGGATTATATGGTCGGTAAATTTCCCGACCTCTGAATGATCTTGACCGTACAGCTGATAACTCTCGCTGATTTGGTCGGACAGCTAAATCACGGGTAGATGACAAAATAACTTTTGTACCGCTGACCCAGCTTCCAATCAGCTGGCTTGAAGCGAGTTTGACCGACCAGAACTGGACACGTTGCAGGGGTTGCGACTTCAGCGGCTCGACGCATTCCCAAGCTATTGGCAGCCAGATTTCTTCGATTTCCCACATTTATCTAATTACTGTTATATGTGAATTCTTCAAACGACGAGGACAGGATGAACTCACTAACTAGAATAACACGTGGGATAGGTGTCGCTTTCAAAGACGGTAGAGTGAAAGGCATTCTTGCCTTCACGGTTGGAATGATTTTATGGGCCTCGGTCTTTTACCACTTTGTCGAGGGTTGGAGTTGGCTCGACTCAATCTACTTTTCTGTAGTGACAATTTCGACCGTAGGGTTTGGTGACTTCTCACCTGAAACCGCGGCAGGGAAGATCTTCACAATGATTTACATCATCGTGGGCCTCGGTGTCTTCGTGACCGCGGCGACCACAGTGGCAGATACAATCTTGTCCCAAGACGACAAAAAAGCGGACTAATAGACTACACTCAAATGAGCCAAACCGAGTTCCTGAACAGGCATTGGCCCGTCTGTGCATCTCAAGCCGCGGCCTGGATTCATTTGCGCCTTCAAGCTGATAGATGATCACTAAAACTCAAAAAAATATACATATTATGTTTTTTGAGTATAACATTCAAAAAAATAAATGGAGGGATGGAATGGAAAAGACACAGGACGCAAAGATTGTCGATCTAGCGATACGATTGCTCTTTCTCGGACTTTTCCTCTACAGCGCTCTGGTCATGGTGGCCCCGCTTGCAAGCGTGGTTATCTGGGCAACTATCCTCTGTGTGGCGCTTTACCCGGCATTTGATTGGCTGCAGTCCAAGCTGGGAGGTCGGAAAAAGCTTGCAACGACGATCTTGGTTTTGTTGGGCCTTGTTTTGACCCTCGGGCCTGTCGCAACTGCGGTGTCTGGTGCTGCAGAACTAGGGGCTGAATTCGCGGAACAAGCTGACAAGGGTGAGTTGAAAGTCCCCCCTGCGCCCGAGGGCCTCAAGGAATTGCCATTGGTTGGAGACAAAATTTCCGATGTCTGGGGGATGTTTGAGCGCAATCTTGACGGCGCGCTTACGAAATATGGCGCGCAAATCCTTGAGATCACCAAGTCGCTGTTTGGAAAGGTGTTGGGCATCGGCATCGGGCTTCTTGGCTTAGCTCTGTCCGTATTGATTATGGGGGCGTTGTTCAGCCCCGGGCCAAATATGGTCCAGGGTCTTCAGCGCTTTGCCAACCGTGTTTTCGCTCCGCGCGGTGGAGAATTCGTAACACTGGCAGGCGCAACAATTCGGAACGTTACAAAAGGCGTGATTGGCGTAGCTGCCATTCAAGCGGTCTGCGTTTGGATACTGTTGGCTTTGTTTGGGATTTCTTCGGCCGCCACGTTGGCATTCATCTGCCTGATACTCTCGATTATCCAAATCGGGCCCGGATTGGTTCTTATACCGGTAATTATCTACGCATGGAGTTCCATGTCCGGCGGAACTGCTTTGATCTTCACCATACTGGCTGTTCCCGTCACTATAATGGACAGTTTCCTAAGACCCGTGTTCATCTCAAAAGGCCTCGAGACTCCTATGTTGGTCATCCTCATCGGTGTTCTCGGAGGTATGATGGCGTACGGTTTGATCGGTGTCTTTATGGGGCCGGTTCTCTTTGCTGTCTTCTATGAGCTGTTCAAGGTTTGGATTGATACCTCGCCCGAAGCCGAGGGCGTTGCTGATGGTACGACGAAATGAGGAAAACGATATGGACAACCCTGGCTGTCATTCTGATTTTCCTTGTCTGGTATTTGGTCGCTGATCGGAAAACGCCATTTACCGGGAACGCCAGAGTAAAAGCCGTGGCGACTCAGATCGTCCCTCAGGTGACTGGCACCGTGACTGAAGTATTGGTCGAAAATGGTCAGATTGTCTCGGCCGGAGATGTCCTTGTCCGGATCGATGCGCGACCCTACGAGATTCAGCGCGACAAAGCGGAAGCTGATCTCGAAGCAGCCACTCAAGAAGTCGGCGCATCTTCGGCAGAAGTAAGAGCGGCACAAGCCAAACTAGCAAGGGCGCAGAGCGATCTGGATACGATGCGCATTCAAACAGAACGCGTATTTGCGCTCGAAAAGAAAGGGTTGATTGCCGTCTCAAAGGCCGATGATGCGCGAGGGCAACTGGCAGAGTCCGAGGCAAACTATGAGAACGCAAAAGCAGATCTGGAAAAAGCAAAACAGAGACTTGGTGACGACGGAATCGAAAACCCGAAAATCCAGCGCGCGTTGGCCGCCTTGGCGGATGCAGAGCTTAACCTTGAGTGGACTGAGTTGCGCGCTCCGGCGACAGGTGTCATCTCTAATTTGCTGATAGCCCCCGGAACATATGCGCGATCCGGTCAGGATCTGTTGACGTTTCTGGACGCAACTGACGTCTGGATTGAGGCGTATTTTTCCGAGAACAACCTAGGAAGAGCCTCGATAGGGTCTCCGGTTGATGTAGTGTTGGACATGCATCCAGGTCAGGTTATTCCGGGCGTCATTGAGAGCTTTAGTTCGGCGGTTTCCCTAAGCGGCGGTGATGTGCCTGGGCAATTGGCGAGCCCGCCAAGCACCAAAGGTTTTTTACGAGAGCCTGAGAGATTCCCAGTCAGGATCGTTTTACCCGGCTATGAAGCCGGAAGCACCGAAGATGACCTTCGCTTTCAACTGAATGGGCAAGCCGATGTGATCATGTACCTAAGCGACAACTCGTTGCTGAACCTCGTAGGTCGCACCTACATCCGCGTGGTTTCAATTCTGTCCTATGCGTACTGAGGACCAACGCTCTGTCACCCGGCTTGCGCTGGGTGTTACCGGCGTCTTTTCATTGGGCCTATTTCTTGGGTGGCCGCTCGCCGTCGTCGGGGCGGTGTTCGCCGCCCTTTTTCTGCAAGCACCTGCCGCATTGCCTTTGGCCGCATTTGCTAAGCTCTTTGTCTTCTCTATTGGATTGATGTTCATTTCGTTCCTGATGTCGTCAATCTTCTCACCATATCCGCTTGTATTTCTGATGCTGGTGGCGATTGGAATAATCCTGTCTTTCATGTGGTCAGTTTCCGGCGCCGGAGTATTACCCGGTGTCATAGCTCTCATGGGGGCATTGATGATCCCAAACTTGGTTCTGCAATCCCAGGATCTGGCCTTGGTGCTTGTGTATTGGATACCTTTGAATCTGCTGTTTGCGGGCTTCGTATCGACGCTAATGTTCGCGCTGATCCCCGCCGAACCTCAAACAGCGGCCCAGAAGAAGGCCGCATCGTCGCCGAACTTCGACCCACATCGCCGAATAGTCAGGATGTCGCTTGTAACAGTGCCGTTTGCCTTGGCGTTTTTTGTTTCCGGCGCATCTGCACTACTTGTTTTGTTTTTTGTCGCCCTGCTGAGCCAGCAACTTGCGGCAATGCCCGCTGCAGGCAAAACAGTTGCAAAAGCAATGCTGACGGCAAACCTTCTTGGGGCGGCAGTATCCATCATTTGCTATGAGATAAACGTAATAGCTCCGGTTATTCTAACGCCCATTCTGCTGTGTTTTTTCTTTTGCCTGACACTCGGAGCACTCGGTAAATCTCAAGCCCCACTCGCCGCCGCTGCCGGCTCTGCTATTACAACGGCTCTGATTGTATACGGCGGGTCGGTTGCGCCGTTTTCAGACGAGGCTGACGTCAAGAGCATCATTCGAGTTTTGCAAGTTGCCAGCGCCGCCTTCTTTGTAATCATCGCATATGTCGTGGTAGATGAATTCTGGCCGGAAAAAGAGCGCCAGGCGGCTCAATGAAGTTAGTTGCAACAAGGCTTGGCGCTGAAACCGACAGTGTTCTCAACTTGACCAATTCTACTTAGGGTCAGGATTCATAACCAGTACATAACGGTTGCCTCGAGTGCGAAGGCTGAGAGGAAGACCTTGGGACTACGGTCATAGCGTGTCGCCACGCGCCTCCAATCCTTGAGCCTGCCGAACATGATCTCGATCCGGTTGCGACGTTGTACTTTCGCTTATCGTATTTGACCGGTGTCTTGCGTTGCATACGGCCTGGGATGCAGGCGCGTATCCTTTTGTCTTTTAGCGCTTCACGGAACCAGTCGGCGTCATAGCCGCGATCCCCGAGCAGCCAATCCACGTTTAATATGCTGCTGAGCAGAGCCCGAGCATCGATGTAATCGCTGACTTGCCCGGCAGCAACAAACAGGTTGAGCGGGCGACCTTAGCTATCACAAATAGCATGCAGCTTGGTATTCATGCCGCCTTGGTTCTGCCAATCAGGCGGCCACGCCCCTCTTTTTGACGCCCAAGCTGGACGCCGTGCGATGGGCTTTTAGATATGTGGCGTCGATCATGACCATCTTCTTTTCACCGTGCTCGGCAGTCAGACCAGCCTTCATCCGTGCGAAGATGCCTTTCTCGCTCCAACGCTTCCACCGGCTGTAGAGCGTCTTTTGAGGTCCGGATTCCCAGGGCACATCTCGCCAACGCAACCCATTGCGATTGATGAAGATAATCCCGCTTAGCACCCTTCTATCATCGACCCGTGGCCTACCGTGCGACTTCGGGAAGAAAGGGGAAAGCTTGGCCATCTGCTCGTCTGTCAGCCAATAAAGGTCGCTCATGTCATCGCTCCGTTTTTGGAGCTGTGAATCACGCAGCGCAGCGAAAATCAATGCATCCTGAGCCTAACATAGATCCAAGCGAAAGCTTCCTTCGCACCAAAAGTCAATTCATGGCAAGCGTTGTTGAATGGCCGCTAACCGAGACTGTGAATGCTTTTTATGCGAGAGTAGCGAACGGCGGGTAGGCTCGCATCAACGAAACTGCAAATTCCTGTCTTGAAGGTCCGCTTTGGGCTGCTAGCGGCCTATCATGCTTGCTGCGGAGAATGGCAACACTGAGCCCAAGGTGTTCATGTTGCAATAGGAATGAGCGGCAGCGACAAATCAGGGTACAGACATCAACGTTGTGAGTAGCGGTTCGTTTTGACCATGCGACGTGCTGATGTCACGCAGCGAACGTAGCCTCACCGCGATCTTGGAGATCGTTAGGCTTCTTGGTCGCTTTGTCTGCAAATTCAGGCGATGTTCAATGTCCCGAATTGGTTTTCGCTATATTGCAAAGCAGATCAACATGTTGATCCAACCAATCTTCGTCCAGTGCCTCGTGACGTATGAGTTTGCGGAAATAAGGTGCAGCGACTGCTAGTTCTATGAGTTGGTCAACCGGGACGTCAGCGGTGATCTCACCGCGGCCTATTGCGGCTGCAAATACTGCTTCAACACTTGCGAATCTGTCTTTCATAAATTCAGTGATCACCAACCTCGCTTCTGCATCGTTGGACGCAGCAGCGACCACCTGAGGCGCGATTTGGCCCCATGGTGTGTCATTCAAGGCTCCCATCAGTACACCGAGTAGCCAGCGCAGGTCAGATCGTAGCGGGCCATCGGTTTTGGGCGGTATGTTCGGCGGTGTTGCGATGCGCCTGAACGCTGCATCACGCAGACTACGCGCATCTGGCCAGTGTCTGTAAAGTGTGCTGCGCGAAATGCCAGTTGCCTTCGATACCGAGCCATGAGTTACGTGCAGCACGCCCTCATCCATTAGTATCTTTTGCGCAGCATCAAGCGCGGTCTGTCGTGTGGCGATCAGCCTAGGATCTTCTTTCAATCACCCCTCCTATAGAACATTTTGTTGCATAGTAGAACATTTTGTCCTAAAAGTATGGCAAGCTAAAACTAAATCCCAAAATTCAATTTCGCAAACACGTCTTGTCAAAATGGGAGCGTATCAATGTTCAAAGTGGCAGCAACCCCGCTGGCGGTAATCTTATCGATGGGCGCGACAACCGCATTGTCCGAGAGTGGCACTTACGAGCTGGATCCTGGACACAGCCAGGTATTGTTTAGCTACGCCCACATCGGGTTCTCAGAAACATTTGGAATGTTCTCAGGTTTTAGCGGTGAGATAGAGTTCAACGAAGATGATCCGTCGGCCTCATCTGTCACAGTGTCTATGCCTGTAAAATCCATGATCACGGGCTGGGATGCCCGTTTGCAACACTTCATGTCCGATGACTTTTTTAGCGCGAGTGACAGTGACGTGGTCACATTCGCCTCAACCAGCATTGAAGTGACCGGGGACAACACCGCGAATATTTCTGGCGACCTTACCATGAATGGCGTCACCAAACCTGTTGTTCTGGAAACAACGCTTAACAAGTCAGCGCCATACCCGTTTGGCCCAAAAGAGGGCACGCCAACCTTGGGGCTGGCAGCCACGGCGACTATCGTGCGGTCAGAATTCGGACTTGGGGCGTTTGCACCTGCGGTGAGCGACGAAATAGAGCTCTTGATCAATATCGAAGCGTTAAAGGCTGAATGATGTGTGCAAGTGCGCTGAAACTGCTCGGAGCGCTCTTTCTTAACTTTTGACGGGGTCGCCAACAATATGGATATTTTCCCGAAAATATTTGCTGTTGTCGCAGTAGCGGCGGTCACGAGCCCTTTGGCATATGCGCAAGAGTACGCGTTCCCGGAGCGCACCTCGCCCCGTCCGGAAACAACAAGCGGCGTACCGCATACTCAGATTGGTGTCGAAATTGATGCCGATTTGTCCCAGCTATTGCTGGAGCGAGTTGCGCAATTCCCAGGGGTCACACTTGGCCCCACACGCATATCACTACCTGGCGCGATTGGCTTTCAGCTTGATCCCGGCATGTTGTTGTCTCGACCGAGCTCTATCGTCGGTGGGTTTGAGTTTGCGCATATGCATCCTGATGGCAGCTTGCACGCTTCGCTCGACCCAGCATTGGCGCGAAAAGCAATTGAGGCTGGCTGGGCCGTAGCTCACCCTTGGGCTGATCAACGCCCCGGATGGAGCGGCTTTGTCATGATCTATACTCCAACCACACCAGAAGAGTTGGAATTCGTCATCGATCTGGTCGAAAGTTCGTACACCTTCATCACCGGCAACACCTTGGGTTAAACCTGTTTTGCCCGAAAGTGTGCGGTGGCGCCTGCTTCCTTAAAGAGTGCTGTTTCAGCTTGCTTGCTTTTCACGGTCAATTTCTTTCTTACATTCTTGCCGTGGCGAAGCGCTCGGAGCGTGCGTTCAAACCTTCAGCACCAATAGTAACTCCCGTCCCGCGCAGTTGAATTTGCAAAGCTCAGTGGCAAATGCCCGCTTTGGGCTGCGACCAACTAATTGAACTGATCGCAGAGAATGGCGTATCTGCGCCCAAAGCGACCATTCCGGTATCTAATTACAAAGTGGGTGTTCATGTCTTTGGGCTCACTTCACGGGTTTTTCGGTGAACCGGCGAACTGCGAGGACCGAAGCAGCATAATCCCCCAATGAAATCCCTCTGAAAGCAAAAGCCGCCGGTTTATTGCGTGCTCGGACGTCGACTTTGCCAGCGACCAATTCCGTCAAGTCGCCAGCAATTTGCTCGTATGGCAACATCGGCTTGTCGCTTTCCAGCTCCTGCAAACGGTCGTCGACAATTACCGTTTTGAAACCAATCATGTGCGCCGGCACCCACGGGATGCACGCATCAGTTATGGTGGCGAAGGCAGTCGGCTTCAGCCATCGGGCATCCAAGAAGGGTTCAATGGAGTAGTCCAACGTTATCGATGTCACTATCAGATCGGCATCACTCAAGGCGTCCTTGGCATCGGCGCATGTTTCAGCTTCGAGACCCATGCCCCTAGCATAACGACAAAGCTTGTCGGCATTCTCTTTACCTCGCCCGAACACGCGGATTCGTTTCAAGGGAAACAGTTCTGAAAACGCAGCTAGATGGGAGTGAGCCTGCACGCCCGCGCCCACAAAAGCCACTGTCTCGGCATGAGGGTCAGCAAGCCGACGCGCTGCCACCACTGACAGAGCCGCAGTTCTGTTTGCCGTAATCCAATTCGCTCCCAAGACCGCGCGAAGCAGTCCGGTTTGCGCATCCATAACCATGATGGCACCGTTTATCGCGGGAAGACCCCTCGCCGGATTTTCCGGACACACTGTAACCTGCTTGGTCACGATGAATCCATCATCTCCCATTGCCAATGTAGACATTGCGTAGCGCCCATCGCCGGGCAAAATGACTGTCTTGGGAGAAGTGTGAAGCTTTCCGTCTGCCTTGGCTATTAAAGCAGCCTCGATGGCATCGGCAACTTCCAAAGGTTGGATGCCTAAACCCCCGAGGTCGTCGTCAGACAGATAAATTAAGGCGTTCTCAGAAGTCACAGAGTCCCTCACTTAAGCAATTTGGCTTTTTGACTGAATACATTGTCTTCGGCAGTTCTTCCTATCGGTTTACCTTCACAGAAGTATTTTGGCTGTAACTTTTGATCGCCCTATCCAATGCGCAGAAAAAAAGTGCCTTCATTTTTCTGAAAATGTGAACCCAGTCGAACGCCTGCTTCGTCCATTAGGCCGACTTTGTGCGGTCTGAACCAACCCGATGACCTACTGAGATCGTCAGACGACAGGTTCGGGCCCATTGGTAGTTAAAGTTGCGAATTGTTCAAACGACACTTTGCAGATCAGATTCCGGGCGACTTCAGGTCGGGATCACAATCCGACACAACAACCCACCCAGCGATTCAGAGCGGTCCAGATCTAGTCTGGAATCGTAGGCTTTCAGTAAGTCGACCGCGATCGCCAGCCCAAGCCCGCTACCAACGACCGAGGTGTCCAGTCGTCCGCCGGATCGCAAGGCTTCGCGGTGGGCGTCTTCTGGAATTCCGGGACCGTCATCCTCGATACTGATTTCGATACATTTCTGCTTACGTTTCGCGGTCAGCCGTACCGCGCTTCGACACCATTTGACCGCATTGTCCAGAAGGTTGCCCAAAATCTCTTCTATGTCCTGCGTATCCATGCGCACCCAAAGACCCGGATCGCCATCGATCTGCAGCGATTTACCTTCGCGGTCCGCCATGGCCGAGAACAGCCGCGCCAGGCGCTTGATGGAGTTAGACAGATCGGTCCGCGAATGGGTCAGGTCAGCAGCGTTCAAAGCCCGCAGCCTGGCCAGAGATCGACCAAGTTGAGCATCGATCCTGTCCAGCGCCTCTTGTGCGGTATCTGTCACCGCTCCGGCGTTGGACAATGTCACAAGTTCATTGCGCAATATGGCTGTAGGAGTTTTCAATGCGTGTGCCAGATCTGCGGCCTGGCGGCGCGAACCCGAGACAATCTCGCGGTTCCGACGCAACAGCTGGTTCAGGTCCTCGACCAATGGCGAGACCTCTTCGGGGTAATCTGTTGGCCTAAGGTCTTCGTCTTGATCCCAGCGATGGGCCACATCCGTACGCAGCTTTCGCAATGGTCCCAGAACAACTGAAATCAGAAACAACGAGCCGGCTAAACCGATCAGGCCAACTAGGCCAAACACCGGCAGCAGGCTTTTCTGCGCCGCGCGCCGCTCGGCCACGAGTTGAGCCTGACTTTCGGCGACGCTGACGCCCCATACCGTGCCATCTTCATAAGTGATCTTCTGAAAAGCGCTGCGCAGCACTTCATTCTCCGGGCCGCTTGTGTCCCAGAGTGTGGGGAAATCGGGAATGCCGGGGGGTTCCGCGATGACCTCATCAAACAGCGAGCGAGAGGTGAAGACCACACCGTCGGCGCTGCTGACCTGCCAGTACCGTCCGGAATAGGGGGTGCCATAAGCCGGGTCAAATATCAGATCCCGTAGGGCATCCGGGTTTTCGGTTGTGACATTCAGCCCGACAACCAGCTGTGTGTGACGATCCAGCAGCGCAGAGTCGAACCGGTTGGACACCCGTGCATCAATGTATGAGAAAACCGCCAGTGTGCCTACGCCCACAGACACTGCCCCAGATGCAATTCCCCCCAGCAATGCCCGTTGTCGCAGCGATAACATCAGGCCGAATCGATCATATATCCACGACCCCGAACCGTTGTGATCAGGTCAGTGCCAAGCTTCTTGCGCAGACGGGTAACAAATACGGCGATAGTGTTCGAATCCCGGTCTCCATCGTATTCATAGATATGCTCTGAAAGTTCTGATCGTGAAATCATCCGACCAGAATTATGCGCCAGATAAGTCAGCACCGCGATTTCTTGAGCAGTCAGGTCAACCGGCACGCCATCGGCTGTCACCCGGCCGTTACGGGTATCCAGAATGACGTTTCCCATTTCAATCACGGGATTTAGCTGTCCACTTTGCCGTCGCAGGATGGCGCGAACACGCGCGGCCAGTTCGGGCATGTGGAACGGTTTGGTCATATAGTCATCTGCGCCCGCATCCAGGCCGTCGACCCTTTCGCTCCAGCCATCGCGGGCAGTCAGAATCAGCACCGGTGTTTTGACACCCTCGTTGCGCCATTCGCGCAGAATCGAAATGCCGTCGCGCTCTGGAAGGCCGAGGTCAAGGATGATCATGTCATATGGTTCGGTCGCACCCAGATGCAGGGCGTCGAGCCCACTATTGGCGACATCCACAACGCGGCCTTCTGCGTTCAGGAGTTTTTTGATCTGTTCGCAGAGGTGCGGTTCGTCTTCTGCCAGCAATACTCTCATACTTAAGGACTATAGGCGAGCAAATGGAAGTATAACCATTACTTTTTGCCCCCGCCGTTACCTCCGCCATTACCACCGGAGTTACCGCCGCCGTTGCCACCGGAATTACCGCCACCGTTACCACCGGAATTACCGCCACCGTTACCACCGGAATTACCACCACCATTGCCACCGGAGTTACCGCCGCTGTTGCCTTTGTTTGCAGATTTCCCCTGCGAAGCGCCCTTGCCGGATTTACCCGGCGCAGCGCGGGCAGCTTCAGAAATCTGGCGGCCAACAACGGATCGGTTGGACACAACAACACCCGTCTGAGCGTTGACGATGACACTGACGATTTTACCATCCGGTTTCTTGACGAGAATACGGTAATATAGCCTGTCAGCCTGAAAGGCTCGCGCGTCAACTGGCGTTCCACCAAAAGCCTTTTCAACGCCTTTGATTACTTTTTTCAAACGAATGGCACTGCCTGAGGTTGTCGCCTTGCGCAACTCGGATTGCGTCAACTCACGTGCAGCAGCCTGTCCCTCTCCGGGGTGGAGAAAGGCAAGTAGACAGGCAATGGCAATAAGCTTTTTCATCCTTGTCACTCATTACTGCGAAAACGCCGGCTCAATCTACCGATTTCTATGTGAACCTACGGTGAACAGCCAGTTACGCGTGGGTTCAACGATGATGGGTTTAGATCAGGGGTGTCGGATTCTGTTTTCGACACCCAGTTTTTGCGTCTGCTCGCCGCTGATTACCGTGACAGACGAGAATCGCACCTGATGAACGAGGACCATTATGAACACCAAACCGATCAACCTGCTAAAAGCCTCTGCTATTGCCATCGCCCTGCTGGGCTCGACCGCGATTGTCGGAGCTGTCGCGTTTCCTGATGCTGCTTATGCCAAAGGAGGCAACGGCGGCGGTAACGGAAACGGCGGCGGCAATGGCAATGGCAATGGCGGTGGAAACGGCAATGGTGGTGGAAACGGTAATGGCGGATCTGGTGCGTCCATTAGCGATAGTGATAAAGCGGCCGGAAAATCTAACCGGAAATCTTCCAACGCTGGTAAGTCAAAGTCATCGGGAAAAAACAAGTTTTCCTTGAAAGACCTGTTTGGGGGCAAAAAGACCAAAGCCAAAACCGCAGCCGTAAAGACCGTACGCAAAAGTCAACCAGTGGATCAGGTGACCAAAGCAATTCGCCCCGCCCCGAAACCAAAAGGGTACAAGATGGCGGATCTGCTGGGCGTGCACCCATCTGAACTAGGCGCACTGAACGCCGCCAACGCTAATGAGAATGCTCTCAAGAACGCCTCTCCTAATTCCCGTGTGGGCCGCATCGCCGCATTTCGTGACGCAGTTCTGGCCGGAGATGAATTGCGCGAGGAGCTTGCGGAAACACAGGCACAGCTGGATGGCATGACCCCGCCGGACCGCCCGGTCTCTGAGATCGAAGAGGACCTTGATGCGGCTCTGACAGATGTTCAGGACAAACAGGATCGCGTGAACGAGCTTGAGGACGCTCTTGCCGATGCCGGGGGCACAGATCCGGATATAGAAGCAGAGCTTAAGGACGCCAATGACGAACTTCAGGGAGCCCTCGATACGGCCGAAGACCTAGGCGCCGAACGGCAGGCTGCGGTCGACTACAACGATACGGTGGCAGAAGTCGATGCGCTGACTGAGGCTGTAGAAAATCAACCGCAGACCGAGCGTGAAGCGTTGGAGGCTGCCGCCAACAAGCCTGTGACGGATGAGGTCGAAGCTGCCGTAAAAACTCTGCTTGGTCTTGATAGCTGATTGCTGATTGTCCAATCAATCACCAGGTCAAATAGACCCGAGCCAGCAGGCATAACAACATCACAAATAAAAAAACCCGCTCCGATCCGGAGCGGGTTTCACTACATCCCAGACAACACCACGTGACTTGGGATATACGCAGACGTTCTGTTGAGAGATCAGACGCCTCGTTTCGCCTCTTTTAGCCGCTCTTTGTTGAATAGTTCAGACAGTGCATTTTCGATAGGAGGGAAGCGACCGTTGCTCGAATTCGTGATGCTTGACAATTCACCGCCTGAGACGGTGCGCGAGGATTGCATTGCTGTAGGAATGCTAGGCGCACCCTCATTGGCAGTATTGATCATGCTGTTCCCCTTCAGTGCATCCGGGCACGCATTGATCGGCCCTGAGTAAGGAAGTATGAACGATAACGGTTGAACACTCTGAGAATACATTGTTCACGTTCGGTTAATGTTGTTGCGTATGAGTGGACAAACTGGGGGGGCATTGACCGCCATATAAGAAAATGCTGCCATTTTGGTTTTATTTCCCGATGGCAGCTTTGTCCGTATAGCCACTGTCCAAAGCTCCACAACACTGCATCTTGGATTAAGGGTCTGCTTCAAGTGCATTGCCGCCGTTTGTAGGGCTTGTTGATGCAAGCGCGGAGAAGGTCTGCCGTGTGGCCTTACTGCCAAGCAGCCTGTGGCACGGCGATTAGAGGCCATCGGTTTGGATGCACGTTGTCAACAAGATTGGGCGGCAACTTTATTGGGATTCGCGCGGCAATTCACTGGGAATACGCAGAGCAGGCAGAAAAAGGCCTGAAAAGGGCGTTGGATCGTGAAGAACACCACAAACGGAAGCAAAATCGCGAGTATCAATCTCATCTTAAATGACCTTCTGATAGTTGGACCGCTATGTTCGCACGAACATGGGCGTTGTTGCATATCTCTCGCAGCGAGGGATTCACAACGCGAATCCATAAGGTTAAACGGTGTGGATGAGTAAGCCATCTTCCGCCCGTTAACGCGTCACGAATTGGTCCGACTACAATGCTGCGCTTAAGGAGCGCGGCTCATTTCTTGTCTGGCTGGACAAGGACATGACCTGGCTCGCGGCGCACGAAGGTCGGCCTTGTCACAGCCGGTCTTTTCGAATGCGGCGATCCAATTCTGCCTGTCGATCAAGGTGCTATTCAAGCTGCCGCTGAGACAGACAGCGGGGGTGACCGCCGGCGTTGATCAGCTTCGTTTCGTAGCCGGCTTCTCTGACTACATCGTTGATAAAATACGCAATCTTAGCCGTTTGGCCTTCTAGGGTACCGTAGGCAATCAGCACAGTCATTCCGATCCTCCTGCAAATTGGTTCGAAAAACGCACCAACTATGTCGAAACAGCTCGTTTCGGCCCTTGATCCCAATCAAAAGTGCCTGTCTTGCCAAGTTATTTGGGCGCGGGTGAGGCACCCATTGGCTGGCTTATGCGGTTTTGGAAAGCGCGAAAGCTAAAGTTAACCAGAATGCACTGCGTATGGTCATTGCGCCGACCGTTCGCCATTCAAACGGCGTTCCACTAAGTGCCACTAGTATCAGAACAACGAACACCAATAGTGTAGATAGGCCAAGCAACCAGGCAATTCGTTGTGCCCAGATTGTGGATTTATGGAGCGCGAAAGCGCCTAGCAAATAGATAAATCCAGCCAGAAAATTGAACCAAAGCACGAATAGAACTGCATCTCCGACTGCAGCTCTGGCAGCAGCCCCCCCAAACAGGGCTGTTCCTCCTGAGAAAATGGTAAGGAGACCAAAGAGTAATGCGGCTATCGTAACTGGGCGAACCCAAGGCGGAGAGGAAGGCATCTTTGTATTCCCAGAAATAAGATTGAAACTCATGTCGTGGGCAATCTGCCGTCCTTGCCAAACGAAATGAAACGCACGTCCCTAATAGCAAATCTTCTCGCCATTTCCCTTGATCTTTATCATTGGGCTTAACTTGATACCCTTTGAAAAAATGCAGCGTCTGCGCGAGGTTTTTCGCAATAATTATGCGCTCTTGCCCCTTTGGGATGACCCGTTTGCAACTCCTAACATTTTTCAAAATTGGTTCAGTTACCGTGTATCTTCTGGAAATAGACGGACGACTACGCTCGAACCTGCAGTGAAAAGTGTTGATTTGAGTCAAAGTTAACTACTGCAAGCTCGCCCATACTAACTCCTCACTAAGGAGGGAGTGCAACATGTTCAAAAAGATCGTAGTTGGCTTGGATGGATCTGAGGCGTCAGAAGCAGCTCTGCGCGTTGCCTGTGATATTTCAAGCAAATATGGCTCCCAAATTCACCTTGTTCATACACCTCAGCCCCAAACCGTGGCGTTCGCAATGGGCGCATTGGCTGGCTATCACGCCGTCACGACAATGCCTTCAGACGAAGAGGTGCAGCAGGCAGCAAACAAGATTATTTCCTCTGGTAGAGAGATCGCCGAAGAGTACAATCAGACGGTTTCGCAAACGTATACCCAACGCGGTGATCCCGTCGACCAGATCATCGCATGTGCCGAGCAATGCAAAGCTGACCTGATTGTGACGGGCCGCCGTGGATTGGGAAGCATTAGTAGCCTAATTCAAGGGAGCACCTCTCTAGGCATCAGTCGGAATGCCACTTGTGCTGTTTTAACCGTTGCCTGAATTTCAAACTTGGCCCCAATCGGCGCTAAACGATGAGGATCGAAAAGTTCTGCGTTGAGATCTCGCGAAAGCGGAAGCTGAAGTAGACCTCATGGGTACCTATGGCCATGACCGCGCGCCAAACTGTGTTAGGTGGAACTATCCGAACTCAGAGGGAACAGATAGCCTTCCGGTTTTATTTGCGCGTTAGTTCAAGGTCAGAAGACAGGCTTAAACTACCTGCTACGTAAACTCGTGCCAACTCTGGAGCGCCACATGAACCCCCCGGCCCTGTTCGATGCTCATAAACCCGCTGAAATTGCAACGTTAGTTGAGACTGCCGGGGTCGCAAAGGCAAAGCTGCCACTAGCACCCATGTTCGTTCTTGCGATGCTGGCTGGAGCATTCATAGGGTTTGGCGCAGCGGCCTATACGATGGCGGTCACGGGGGCAGACAGCGCTTCAGGGCCGATCCGCGTTCTGGGAGGAGCAGTGTTTTCCCTGGGCCTTATCCTGGTGATCACAGGTGGTGCGGAACTGTTCACCGGCAATGT
Source organism: Ruegeria sp. CDSC045 (assembly GCF_059610725.1). Lineage (NCBI taxonomy): Bacteria > Pseudomonadati > Pseudomonadota > Alphaproteobacteria > Rhodobacterales > Roseobacteraceae > Ruegeria > Ruegeria sp. CDSC045. Next base: position 236,453 of record NZ_JBXWOE010000004.1, on the reverse strand, counting down.
CCTGATGGTGATAGCAGCGGTCGATCGCAAGATACCGCTGCGGCTGCTTTTCCGAAGCTGGGGCATCGTCTACGTTGGTAACTTCGTGGGTGCCGTTGGGCTTGCATTAGCTTTCGCCCTGACCGGCTTGCTTGATGGGCCGATGGGTAGCACTGCCATAAGGGTAGCCGATGCCAAAGCGGGGTTGGAACCGATGGAGGCTTTCGCCCGCGGCGCATTGTGCAACGGGCTGGTTTGCCTTGCCGTATGGCTGTCCTTCGCCGCCCGCAGCGTCGCTGGAAAAATTCTAGCGGTCTTGTGGCCCGTCTCTGCATTTGTGCTGCTGGGGCTCGAGCATTCGATTGCGAACATGTATTTCTTCCCGCAGGGCTGGGCTGCGGGAGCAACTGTGCCGGTTTTCGCAGCGGCGGCCAATCTGCTATGGGTCACTCTGGGTAACATTGTCGGCGGGGCGGGAGGAGTTGCCTTGGCCTATTGGTTTGCTTATCTTGGCGGATCCAAACGGTAAGATCCGCTTCTTCGATTTCAGCACCCGCCCGAGAGAAATGATCGGAAACAGTTGGTTCTGAAAGCGTTGTCTAATAGCGCACTGGCTGAAGACGGCGCCGGGAATTGGGCCGCTCATTTCCACTGTGCAAGTCGTCCTCTCGATCCCGATCTGAATCCTTCGCGAACCTCTAACTTTATTGATCCCTGTCAAGATTGGCAAAGGTATGATGTGATAAAGTTGAGGCTGAAATTGGGGGGCTATCATGGAAAAATTAGTCGAGATTGGACGAACATTCGTTCAGGCAATGCGTGATCGCAGAGGTCTTGCAAACGTTGGTGAAATGTATGCCGAAAACGCTCAATCTATTGAGGCGGTTGTGCCTCCGGTTCGACAGTTTCGCATCACCAAGGGCCGGGATGCTATCAAGGGAAAAAGAGAGGACTGGCTGGCAGCTCATGAAATCGTCGAATTCGACGTGGATGGCCCCTATGTTCATCCCCCAAACCGCTTCGGTGTACGATATAAGGTTAACGTAACGCAGAAGGCTACAGGGCAACACATGACCTTGAGCGAGATCGCAGTCTATTCGGTAGCAGATGGAAAAATTGTACTTGAAGAGTTCTTCATGTTGCCGAAGTAGGAAAGACAGCCAGCAACGCTGACGCAGTGTTGGTTTTATCTGCACGTTGGAAGCGTGACTCGTAAGAGCTTTGACACGACAGATGGACAACTGGGCATTTATTTCGACTACGGGATGCTTGCCCTTGCGCATCATTGCGACCAATTCGGCGCAGCCGTCATAAAGAGTCACACCCCGAAAGCCTCATTGGGCCATGGATGTGGGTCAACAACCAGACCTGTGCCTCAATTTCGTACCCGATAAGCACTTGGACAATCATCAGATAGAACCTGTTTGATCCAACTCAAGGCATCACTTCGAGAGCGAGCTAAATTAGAATAGAAAATTAACTAATGTGCGCGGGGCCATGAGAAAGAACGTACGCGCAATTCTGATCGCCATAGCGCTCCTACTTGCAGGTGCAGCTGTTTATTTTTTCGTCGCAGAAGACAGTGATGAATTGCCGGCTGGGTTTGTACAGGGCAATGGGCGGATCGAGGCTGAACAAGTAGAAATCGCTCCAACCTTTGCCGGGCGCGTTGCTCGGGTCATAGCAGCAGAGGGCAGCCTGGTTGCTTCGGGTGAACTGCTGGTTGAAATGGATACAGATGAATTATCTGCAGCCCTTGACCGTGCCAGTGCCCAGGTTGCGCTGGCGCGCCAAACCAAGGCCGAAGCCGAAGCCGTGGTCATCCAGCGAGAAAGCCAGCAGCGTCGCGCTTCGCAGGAGCTTGACCGGGCCAAGGCGTTGCTGGCCGGTCAGAATATCTCGATGACTGTCTTTGAGGATCGTGAAACCGCGTTTCAGGTTGCGGATGCCGTGCTGGGCGCGGCCAAGGCCCGGGTTGCAACGGCGGATAGCCAGATTGCCGCCGCAGAGGCCGAGGTGCGCCGGATTGCGGCACAAATAGAGGATGGTTCTCTCATCGCTCCCATGCCGGGGCGTATTCTGTATCGACTGGCCGAGCCCGGCGAGGTCGTTGGAGCGGGCGAACCGATCTTGACGTTACTCAGTTTGGAAAACGTCTATATGGAGGTCTTCCTGCCTGCACGCGAAGCGGGACTATTGCCCATCGGTGCCGAGGCGCGCATCGTGCTTGATGCGTTGCCGGAATTTGCCATCCCAGCAACCGTAACCTTCGTCTCTCCCGAAGCTCAATTCACTCCCAAGCAGGTAGAAACTTTGAGCGAACGGGAGCAGCTGGTTTTTCGCGTTCGGGTTCGCATTCCCAGGGATTTGGTTACGGCGCGGATAGAGCATGTGAAGACCGGCCTTCGCGGCATTGCAGTGATCCGACTTACTTCCGATGGCGCGTGGCCAGACGATCTGGATAGACGAATTCCACCCGAGCTGTTCGAATGAGCGCCGAGGGGGGCTCATCGGGTTTCTGCATCAACGGTGTCAGACACACGTACCGACAGCATGTTGCGTTGGATAACCTTTCGCTGGTTCTGCCAACTGGCCAGCTTATCGGATTGATCGGGCCGGACGGGGTTGGCAAGTCAACGCTGCTGGGATTGATTACCGGCGCAAAGCAACTTCAGTCCGGGGAAATTGATGTTCTCGGGGGATCGATAGGTGACCACGCGCACCGTCACCGCGTGTGCCCGGCGATCGCATTTATGCCGCAGGGATTGGGCCGCAACTTATACGCGGAACTGTCTGTGCGTGAGAATCTCGAGTTCTTTTCACGTCTTTTCGGACAGGGGCAACAGGAACGTGAAATCAGGATCGCGGCCTTGCTGTCAGCGACCGGACTTGCGCCCTTTTCGGACCGGCTTATGGGCAAACTTTCGGGCGGAATGAAGCAGAAACTTGGACTGTGTTGTGCGCTGATCCACGACCCTAAGTTTCTGGTACTGGACGAACCGACGACCGGAATTGATCCCCTGTCGCGGCGCCAATTCTGGGCGCTGATAGACGCGGTCCGAGAAGAAACGCCCGGTCTCTCCATACTGGTTTCAACGGCCTATATGGAGGAAGCCGAACAATTCGATTTTATCGTAGCGATGGATGCCGGTCGGGTGATATTTCACGGCCCCCCTGCCAAGCTGAAGGGTAAAGCCCGGGATCTTGAAACATCTTACAGGCAGCTACAGGCGCGAGGAGAACCCCGGTTTGTGCCGAACAAGGTACCCATGCATCATCAAGGTGCAGACCCGGTGATCACGGCGCGTGGGTTGACCCGGCGCTTTGGCGATTTTACTGCCGTCGACAACGTCGAATTCTCGATCCACCGAGGCGAAATCTTTGGCTTCCTCGGATCAAACGGCTGCGGCAAGTCAACCACCATGAAAATGCTGACAGGTCTTCTGCCAGCAAGTGAGGGAGAGGCGCTGCTGTTCGGCAGAACGGTGGATGCGCGCGATCTAAGGATGCGCTGCGAGATCGGGTATATGAGCCAGGCATTCTCGCTTTATGGCGAGCTGACCGTTCAACAAAACCTCCAGTTGCACGCCCGCATCTTTGCGATCAAGGATCGTGTGGAACGCATTGATGAATTGGCCGAACGTTTCGGCCTGAAGGCACATATGGGCACGCTGGCGTCGGCGCTTCCGCTGGGTATCAAGCAGCGTCTTTCCCTTGCCGTCGCCGTGATCCACAGGCCTCGGGTGTTGATCCTGGATGAGCCAACCTCGGGCGTGGACCCCGAGGCGCGCGACTCGTTTTGGGCGCTGTTAATCGAGCTGTCGCGAGACGATGATGTAACGATTTTCGTCTCGACACATTTCATGACCGAAGCGGAGCGCTGTGATCGCGTTTCTTTCATGCATGCAGGCCGGGTATTAGCTGAAGGTACACCAGATGAGTTGATCGCAACGGCGCAGTCGGACAGTCTGGAAGGTGCGTTCATCGCTGTCCTGGAGGCCGTCGAGCCGCCCGCGCCGGTAGCAGCACCCAATGTTTCGGTTGATGCTGTCAACCCGGGCGCTGCCGGAAGTATCGGGCGCATACTGGCCTATGCACGGCGCGAAACAACCGAGGTTCTGCGCGATCGCGTCCGTTTGGCTTTTGCTTTCCTTGGCTCGGTGATCCTGATGTTGGTCTTTTGCTATGGGATCACTCTGGACATAGAAGACCTGGATTTCGCGGTACTCGACCTGTCTCAATCGCCTGAGAGTCGTACCTATATCGCCGAGATTTCTGGTTCGCGCTATTTCAACCCCACGGCGCCACTGGCCAGTTTTGAAGACGGCCGCGAGCGGTTGGCCAAAGGAGACATCTCGCTGGTTGTCGAACTTCCACCCGATTTTGGTCGCAAGCTGCGCGCCGGCGAGCCAACTGAAGTCTTGGCAATTGTGGACGGTGCGATACCGTTCAAGGGTGAGACAATAGAGGGCTATGTGGCCGGGCTTCACAGTACGTTTCTGGAAGTACTGGCCCGCCAAAGTGGTGAGCAGTCGGTCGAAATCGCCCGCATCGAACCGCGCTTCCGATATAATCAAAGCTTTGAAAGTATCGCTGCAATGGCCCCTGCCATGCCTGCGATCCTGTTGATAATGCTGCCGGCCGTTTTGATGGCAGTTAGTGTCGCGCGGGAGAAAGAGTTGGGCACGATCACCAATTTCTACGCAACGCCAACGACGCGGCTCGAATTTCTGGTTGGCAAACAGATCCCCTACATTGCGATAGCGTTCGTCAATTTCCTACTTTTGGCAGCGATGACGATCTTCATTTTTGGCGTGCCCCTAAAAGGAAATCCGGTGCCTCTTGCAATTGGTGCTTTCCTATATGTTTGGGCAACCACATCTTATGGACTGCTTATTGCGACCATAACGTCGAGCCAGGTGGCCGCAACTTTTGCCACCGCTATCGCGTCGGTGGTGCCGACCATTCAATTCTCCGGGCTGCTACAACCGATCTCGACGTTGGAAGGCGGCGCCCAGACAATTGGATCGCTCTGGCCTTCATCCTATTTCCTGCATCTAAACGTCGGCGCGTTCACCAAAGGTCTTAGCTGGGATGCACTTGCCCCCGACCTTCTGGCCCTAGCCTGTTTCGGGCCTGCGCTAACCTTGATCGCTGCACTGTTACTCCGAGCGCAGGAGAAGTGAATGCAACGATTGTCCCGCATATTCTGGCTTGGTTTGAAAGAAATGATGAGCCTCCGGCGCGACTGGGTGATGATGGCGCTGCTTGTCTGGTCATTCACGCTGGCGCCCGTAATGGAGGCTACGGGCGTTTCAAACTCGGTCAACAATGCATCCATTGCATTTGCCGACGAGGATGGCTCGCCGCTTTCGCGCTCGCTTGCCTCAGCGTTTTTTCCGCCTGAATTCCAACCCGTTGTCCAGATCGCACCGGGCACCGGGGCCGAAAAGATGGATGCAGGGCATTTCCTGTTTGTAGTCGCAGTACCACCAGGGTTCGAGAAAGATGTTCGAGCCAGGCGCGCGCCAGAAATACAGGTTTTGATCGATGCGACAGCGATGGAGCAGGCCGGAATTGGAGCGAACTACATCATCAATATCTTGAGCGCCGAGATCCGGCGCTTTGCCATCGGAGCAGAATTGTTAGACCCGCCCCCCATCGATATCATTGTGCGCAGCGCATTTAATCCAAACCGCGACACTGTTCGTTTCGCCGGTATCGTCGCGTTGATCGGCCAGATCATGTGGCTGACCACAATCCTTACCGGTGCTGCCATGATCCGTGAGCGCGAGCATGGAACAATCGAACACCTGCTGGCGATGCCGCTTACCCCATTTGACATTGCGGTCGCCAAGATCTGGGCAAACGCTGCGGTGGTTCTGGTAGCGACCGCCCTATCGCTGACCTTTGTTATGCAAGACTTCCTGGGGATCAGCATCGCGGGATCGAAGGTGTTGTTTTTAATTGGCACAGCTCTCTTTCTCTTCACGGCGACGGCGCTTGGGGTGTTTCTTGCGACGATTGCGCGTTCAATGGCTCAATTCGCACTTTTGGTTATGCTGACGGTGCTTCCAATGTTGATGCTGTCAGGAGGAGAGACGCCAATCGAAGGGCAGCCCGGCTGGCTTCAGATTGGAACATCTATCCTCCCATCCCGCCACTACATGTCAGCCAGTCAGTCCATCATTTTCAAAGGTGCCGGGATCGAGACGGTCTGGGCAGAGTTTGTATGGATGGCGTGCTTGGGCGCGATCCTTCTGGCAACAAGTCTGCTGCTTTTTAGACGCTCGGTTGCGCAAGAGACCTAAATAAGTTTTTGCACCTGAGCCAAACTAGGCGGCTGACAGAGCACCCGCTTGCGTAAGATCAATGGCCGCGCCCGTAATTTGGCATAATACTGCCTCGCCGGTATAGCACTAAAGGAGGAGGTTCAGGCGCTTGAAGGCAAACAGACCCAGCAAAACATCCAAATCAAGGACCATCAATTGACACTACGTGGCCAGAAGAAGATCACGCACGTTCACCATGATCGGGTCAACATGTATAGAAGGCCGGTCGGTCATTGGACCTCTCCTGATAGCATCACCTATTTGCAATTAACTCGACGGTAACAATTAACCGCCGGAGAACCGCGCCCGGGCATATTCTGATTGTGTGCTTTATTGCCAAACGTGGAAGTTTCGAGGTTGCCCATGATAGAGTGGGTATAGCGCTATTAAACAGAGATGGGCCATGCGGACACCGGACCAAGGCGACACAGGAGTTGATACAGGTAATGTCCGTGCATTCCTGGAGAGCTTGACCGGCCCGTCTCGTGGGACTGTAGTCTGGCTTGCTGACAACGCTGTGTCAGCCTCGGTTAGTCCGGACCGTACCTTGAGGCTGAGACCGAAAGAAGATGTGCCAGCTTATGACGAAGACATTGCGACTCTTCAGTGGTCAAATGACGGGTACACGTTAAACGCGTTGTCTGATCGGAATATCTGGGTCAATGGTCACAAGGTCGCTTCGGCTGACCTCAGGCACGGCGACATGATCGAATTCGGCGAAAAAGGCCCGATGTCCCGCTACAGGGTGTGCGACCACTCATTCCCTGCACATCGCACGGTCGAGGATATCCTAAGCGACGCGTACGCATATGCGAGAACAAGCCGTCGACCCTTTCCAAGAAAAATTTCCGGTGCACTGCGCGACAGTGGGCGTCGGCTAGCATCACAAACCACAATTCTCTTCAGGATCACCGTTATTGGCGCAATCCTTCTGATCGCCGTATTTGGGTATTTACTGTTTCAGAACGACAGGAAGCTGGCGGACAGCCTGGAACGAGAATCCCATAAGATCGAAGCGGTTGCCGTTATGCTGGCACAGACCCGGGAAGACTCGTTGAAGCCAGAGGATTTGGGTGCACTCAAAGATGCTTTCGAAAGTCAGGTGCTGTCCACTGAGCAGCGTCTTGGCACGCTGGAGGAACGCGCAGGCGCATCAACGCGGATTATCACAGCCTCTACACGTTCCGTCGCGTTCGTCCAGGGCGCCTATGGATTGCGGCAGATCAAAAGCGGGAAATTGCTGCGGCATGTGGTTGGCCCCGATGGAAAGAATCTGCAAACGCCATTTGGACAACCGTGGCTCGAACCAGATGCGATGGGCGAACCTGCTGAGTTTCAGTTTACCGGAACCGGGTTTCTTCTACAGGACCCGCCTCTGTTGGTGACCAACCGTCATGTCGCCTTGCCCTGGACCACTGGCGACCGTGCACAAGCCCTTCAGGCCGCAGCGCTGGAGGCCGAGATGCTGAGTTTGCTGGTCTATTTGCCTGATCAAACTGTGCCAATTAAGGCTGTCTTGCATAAAGCAAGCGAAACCGCAGATCTGGCGCTTCTCTCTATCGACGCCACACGCGTTCGGGGTCTTGGGCTGTTACTTGCAGATGAGCCACCGCGAGCGGGAGAGGAAGTTTTCCTGCTTGGATATCCAACCGGCCTGAAGGCTCTTATCGCGCAGGCCGGTCCGGGCTTTCTGAAAACGCTAGAGAATAAAGGCGCCGTGGATTTCTGGACAATTGCGACCCATCTTTCGGAACAAAATAAAATCCGACCCCTGGCCAGCCGGGGAATCGTAGCCCAGACCAGTCCCGGCGCCATTGTTTATGATGCAGAGACCACAACTGGAGGAAGCGGGGGACCTGCGTTGAACCGAAACGGTAAGGTGGTTGCGATCAACGCCGCGATCTTACCCGAGTTTGGTGGTTCGAATATTGGCGTTCCGGTGTCGCACCTCAAGAAACTTCTCAATGAAAGCGACTGATCCGCGTATTCATTCGCCTGTCCGATATGGTGAATTTTGCACAAGAAAAACCATAATCAGTGGGACTATAGCAGAGATCAGGCCCACGGTAATCAGCAAATTCCCCAAGTGGCTATAGTCAGCGATGGATGCAACTGAACCCGTTCTGGGTTCGGTCACGACACGAGTCACGACAAATACCTGGTTTAGGTATTTCGTGCCCAAGCTACTTGCCGACAATGCCATGTTGGTGAAAGACGCCATGACAGCAAAAAAGGTCGCCTTGAGATGTGTCGGGGCGTTGCGTGCGATCCAGGCCAGCATCGGGACCATCGCGATCTGACCCAGCGGTGACTCGACGGCTGTGTCGAGTATGGCGATGAACCTTGCATCCACAACCCCGCCTGTGTGCGCGGCCGTCCATTCATGCACTCCGTAGTACAAAGCAAGGTTAGGCAGGGCCAGCACTCCGGCGGCAATGGTGAGCAGTACCACCACCTGCGCGATGGAACGACTGGCCATAAACGGCCTGAGGATGATCAGGCCAAGCAGCGCTAGTAGTGAGGTCAGGAGCGCCAGAATTGCCAGAAACTGTTCGTCGAACCCAAGCTCGTCGATTTCGAACCAGGTCAATCCCGGACCAGGCAACGGGACCGCGCGAAAAACGAAAATGATTGTCGCCGTCCCGATCAGAACCTTGGCCTGTTTCGACTCCAGCTCCCTTAGCAGCCGTGACATGAGATAGAGAATGACCGTGAGCGAAACCGCAAAAACAGTCTCTTGCGCAAAGGCGAAATTTGCGGTTCCCAACACAACGCTGAATACAACAAACGCGAGACCTCCCAGCAGTATTGGCCACCTTACTTCGGTGGCTTGATCCGGTTTGTGTGGAAGGTGCCCAAGACTAACGAGGCGACGCTGTATCAGAGCATGAAGAACCACTCCGCTGATCGACAGTAAGGGGACAACAAGAGCGACGAGATAGACCTGACCGTAGAGAACCAAACGATCGCTTTTATCCAGGTCCTCCGCGCCCGAAAAAATCCAGATGTTAACCGCTGCGACTCCCGCGAACCCGGATATGATCGCAATCCTGCCCAGGGTCTGCATGGTAGTGTGGCGGGCACGAACTTCTTCATGCGTAAACGCGAACCCGTCTTGGTTGGTTTGTGGTACCGCTTCGACCGTCATGGCATCTGCCACGACGTCCTGAATGGCATAACCAGAAGGTGCCAGGATCAAGGCAACGACATACCAATGCTCAGGCAGCATGGCCCCGGCCATCTGGGCAGGCGCGGTCACAAGTCCATACATGATAAGCAACGAGGCCGTGATAAGAGACGCGCCAACCAATATCAGCAGCGATTTCCAACGCCAGAACAGATCCACCAGATGCCCAAGCGGCATTTTCAAAATCCAGGGCAATCCGGCCCAAAATGCCAAGCCCGCCACGAAAGCAGCAGATAGATTCAGATAGTCCTTGAGGAAAAACGCGCCAACGACGGATGTCAGTCCCGAAACTCCGGCCGCGAAGTACACCATTAACGGTGGCATGTAGGACCATTGTAATTGCGTGACCAGATCAACGAATGTCCGGTGCCACCAGTCAGAGAGCCGCCTTCCAAGTGTAGGTCGATCAGTGTTCATAAGTCATTCGGATCCCGTTCTGGCGACCTAACGCCGTCGGATTTTCTCTCAAAGAAACCCGGCGCCAAAAAGCAGGGTGCTGGTCAGCACACCAAGGATTGGCACGACAAGAGGTACGTGGAAATGTTGTCGGGTTGAATCCGGTTTCAACTTCAAAAAGATCAGCGAGAAATTGACTAGAACAAACACCCCCAAGACGATCTGAGATGTGCGTTCTGCTAGGGTGCCGATCGGCAGTGTTTGGGTCAGTAGAAGGATTAGCGCCACAACCAGCAGGGTTGCGACGACTGGTGTCTGGGTTACCTGCGGGACACTCGCCAGTATTTTCGGCAGATGATCCCGGTCGGCAAGGCCGTAGATTACCCGCGACGCCATTATCATCTGGATCAGGACGCCATTGACTGTTGCAACGACTGCGACTGCGGCAAACCCCTGTTTGATTACTTCGGGTGCATTTGAAAAAACCAAAGCAAGCGGGGCAGTCGACGTCGACAAGGTATCGATAGGAACAACAAGCAGGACCGTAATTGAGGTCGCCAGATACAGACCCGTCGCCAGAACGAGCGTCAGCAGAATTGCCCTAGGAATTGTGCGAACTGGGTCTTTTACTTCTTCGGCGACGTTTGCCATGTCCTCGAATCCAACAAAGGCAAAGAAAGCCAGAAGCGACGCCGCGAAAATGCCCCGCCAAGCGTTGATCTCAAAACCTGGAATCGTCTCGCTGAACGCATAGCCTTGCGGATCCTGCACGGACATGCCCCAGCCAATCACAAACAGAAGCCCCGAAATCTCGATGATTGTGATCACTGCAGCCACAAATACTGATTGCGCAATGCCCCAGAGTGCAATCAGTCCCATAACCGACACGATGCCGATCGTAAGCAACGTGGTGCCAAGGTTGGTCAGGGTGTGAAGATAAGAGGCCGCTCCAATCGCAACGGCCGAAGCCGATATCACTCCCGAAGCAGCGACGGCGAGACCCACCAACACGGCAATCCAGTTTCTTTGAAACCCCGCTTCGACGTATGCCGCTTCTCCCGCGCTTACGGGATAACGTGTCGCGAGTTCGGCGTACGACAAAGCCGTCAGCGAAACGACGAGCGCTGCAATGAGAAACGAAACAGCGGCGTAAGGACCAGCGACCTCGGCGGTAGCACCGACAAGCACATAGACTCCCGCACCGACGGTGACACCTAGCCCGTAAAGCGTAAGCAACGGGGCAGTAAGCGCGCGTCGGAGTTTAGGTGTCGGTGGATCGGCCGTATGCATTGGCTTCACTCCTCAATGAACAAACGCCTGTGTACCGAAGCTACAGCGCGGTTAAGTACACCAGTCACTAACGAGGGGCTCGCCACCATTCATTCTGAGCCCCTGCGGTGGAATTTCCACGCTTTTGCAATTCCGCTTATCACCATGTTTGATTTGGATGCAGGCGATGAACGGCAATCCCGCTGAAACATTCATGCTTTACTATGTAATGTACCTTTTTGAATTGATCTATGTCATTGGTCGCCAAGAACCGACCAGCCAAGCGGAACCGACTGCAGTGTACTTACTTTCGTCGCAGTCTTTCCCAGCTGGTACTCAAAGGCTGAATATGAGCGAGATCAATGAAGCGTTCATTCATTACCGCGTAGTCTAAACGCGAAATGCTGACGTTCGAGGAGGAACAGATGCCAGTTTATCGCGGACTTCTTTTGTCAATATTTGCTGCAAGTGCTGCACTGGCGCAGGATATTGACCTTCAAAACGGAAACAATCTCTACAGAACCTATTGCTGGCAATGCCATGGTTTCGAGGCCACTGGAGATGGTCCAATGGCGGAGATGCTGGCAATAAGGACGCCTGATTTGACCAGGCTTGCGGCCCAAAACGACGGTGTTTTTCCGATTGAGGCGGTGGCGCGTCAAATCGATGGTCGCGCACCATTGCTCGCGCATGGCGGAGAAATGCCCATTTTTGGACCGGCTTTGGATTCGGACCAAAAAGTTGCGCTGACCATGCCTGACGGCCAGCCGATGTTCGCAGGTGTGCCGTTGGCAAATGTGATCTATTATCTGGAGTCTCTTCAAATCGAGTAGGTTGGTACAAATGCTGCCATTAGATTGTAGAGGACCACTGCCCACGTTTGTTGACGCCGGTTGATCTACATTAAGGTTATTTTCTACGGGATTTGGTAACATTCAGCATTGGGAAGATGAGGAGGAATCTCCGATGCCTGAAGAGAAGCCAAAATCAAGTTACTCCAACCCACTTGTTGATGTTTTCAAGCAGATGCAGCCGACTACTACGGCCAATCCGTTTTTAGGCGCTCAGCTTGAGCAATTCTGGGACACGCAGGAGAAATCACTGAAAGAGGCAGAGGCCTTTGCTCAACATTGGTTTGAGAGGCGTCACGAGGCTGTTCGAACCGCGCTAGAAGCTGCGCGCTCGGCGTCTGCTGCAGACCCGACTGATCCGGCGAAAGCACTGCAATTCATAGCAGAGTGGCAGAAGCATTCAGCCGAACGGCTCGTGGCTGACGCTCAGGAATGGTTCGAAACAGTTGCCCGATGTGCAGCATTTGCAGCGGAAACCGAAGCCGAAGCTGTGGAAAAAACAATAGATGATGTTGCAAGCACAGCAAAGAAAGCGGGTAAGTCTTCGAAATCCGAACCGGTTTAGAGTGCCGTATCACCGCGGAGGCCGGAATGATCGTAGCTGGAGCAATCGAAGGTGACTAACATGTATAAGAACATTCTGATTCCAGTCGCGCTGGACAACGATCACGATACACAGGCCTCATTTGAAGCTGCTCGTTTGCTGGCGAGTGCCGATGCGGAATTCACAGTGCTCCATGTGCAGGAGCCGATCCCTGCATATGTGGCATCCCAGATACCCGAGGAAGTTCTGGCCAACACGCGAAAAGAGCTTCAGGAAGGCTTACATCGGAACGCTGCAGAGCTACCGGGGGCGAAACCGCGGCTTATCTCGGGGAGCGCTGGCCGAGCGATCGTTGATTTCGCAAATGAAAATGGCATCGATTGCATCGTGCTGGCCTCACACAAGCCGGGGATCGAGAACATGTTTATTGGGTCGACTGCGAACCGGGTCGTTCACCACGCCAATTGTTCTGTCCACGTGATCCGCTGAGTCGTTTTGTGGCAGGTGCTCCAAGTCGAATGCTGGATGCCCAGCATGGGACACAAAGACGACGGAGTGAAATTGGCGTTGCGAGCACGCGCAGCGTGAAAATCGTATTCACGCTATGGGCTCGCTGCGGCTGATTGCCAATGCAGCAGGCAACTTGGCGCAGATGGAACGGAACCAGCCATCGGCAGAATAGGTCAAGCTTCTGATCTTCCACTGTCACGGTCGATGTGCTGTAGTTCGCATGGCAGGAGCGAACTTTGGCGCCGCAAGCGGCGAAACCTGGCTCTGCGCCCAATTTGCACAATGCTGCACTAAACACTTATGACTGCTTTGCGTGGCAATTGAGCTTTGCAGGGGCTAGTGCTTCCTTTTAAAGGCCAACTACAATTGCATTTGATCTATAGGTTTTCAGCATTCGAAAGCACATCAAGGCAAAACCTCAATGGGGTGCTTTTCGGCATCGAGCAGAAACCTTTTGATTGCAACGGGTCCAGAGGAGAGTTTCCTCCTCCGATCAGAATAAGAAGGAAATCCTCCAAAGGCGGCAAAAGCTCATGTGAGATTGCTGCCGTCTCCTCCAATGACAGTGTTTGGAACACGCCAAAAAGTGGAATTTCGATAGTCCCGTCAGCGCCCTCGGGGTACTCGTGCAGGTATTGCCGCGTTCCCCAGACAGGCTCAGTGAAAAAATCGCGATAGTAAGCCCGGTCCAACTGACCGAACTGAATCTCTAAACCTTCTTGTTCAATCTTCCCGCTGCGGACACTCTGATAGATTTCCTTTATTTTCTCATAGATCTCTGGCCATCTTACCGCCTCAACTGTTGCGCTCAGTGAGATAATCGCCTTTCTCTTCCCCATGACAACGAAATCTGAACGTGGATCGTAAGCCGCACGCATTTCCTGGCGGATTATCCGAAACATCTCAGACCCTTGGTTTGCGCCAATGTAATCCACCAAGACATTTGTTCCAACTTGGTCAGCCTCGTCCGCAAACTCCTCTGCTTTGACAAAAAGGATCAGCATCTCGGAAGAGTCGGGATCGGCAAAGTGAATGACACCCGCTGGAAGGGTGAAGTCATCCACATCCGTGCCAATCAACGCTTCAGCCCATTTTGCAAAAGGCAGTTCCCACTTTCCCTTCGGGCGGGGAAGATTGTTAACCAGTCGAATGGTGCGGCGTTCTACTTCTTCATCTCCAGATCTTAGGATTGCCTGAATGGGTTGACCGAAACGAAATTGGCCATCCCAAACCTCGGTTTCTGCTTCGTCAGGTTCGTACTCTAGGAAATCCGCCACTTCATCCAGAACATGTTCTGGCATTCTGGTCCTGGTAGACTTGATTGGGCTGGAATACCGCAGCTCTCTTGCATACCAGCCGTCGGAGTATTCCGGCTCAAGCAATAGATTTTCGAGGTGGACGATGGTCTCTGGAAAGACTTCATTTGGCGCCGAAACAGTGAGCATCAGACTATGGCGACTTGTTTCGACGTAATACCTGATCCCCTTCAACTGCTTGTATTTAGCAATTTTGTGGGAGGAACGGCTTGATGTTCCTCCTGACACGATACTTGCGAGACCAGCGCGCAACGCGGCCACCCGTTCTGTTGTTGGCCGATCAATTGGCCAAACCAAGGTGAGTTCTGAGATGCCGTTTTCTAGTGGCATCAGATAAACAATATTCGCATCGCCAGTCGTTGCGATCAGCTCTGCTCGGACCTGCTGCGCTGACAGCAGGCTGAGAACCATTAAGAGAGAGGAAGTGAACCGGCTTTTGAATGCTTGCATGTTACTCTGCTTTTTCGGCCAACACGACTGATGTGGCTGATGGCTTGATGACCTTTTCGGCAAAATCAATAACGTCCTGATCTGTCGTATCGTTCAAGATCTCGACAAATACTGACGGTGTGACAGGTGGGAAGCCATCAGAAGCCACATTCTTCAGAAATGATAGAAACTCTACGGGTCGGCGCGCGGCATTCCGGGCTCCAACGACCTGCGTCTGGCGTGCTTGATTGATTTCGTCCCTGGTGATCGGTTCGTTCAACAAATTCGCCAGAGTTTCTGTCAGATGGCTGTGCGCCGGGTCCAAGCTGAAGCCAGGCATCAGGTGCAAATCTATGGTAAGTTCCAGATCAGCATTCTTGGCAAAATACCAGTCAGCATCGACGCTGAAAACACGCTCGTCTTGATAGTACAGGGCCTTGTATAGCCTTTCGTTCAAAATATCGATGGCGATGAAAAATGCGCCCTGCATCTCGATGCTGGTTGACCGATCTTCGAAGTCCACGAATTTCGCAAACTGGACTGTGTCATGCGCCAGCTTGTCCGACCTAATGCGCTCAATAAACTTGAGCTCGGGATCCGGTTTGTGGTCTAACCAGGGCTTCTGAGGAACCTCAGAAGGTTCTGTGTCCCCAAATATACGTGCAACGAGTTCTTCGGCTTTATCAGGGTCAATTTTCCCCGACACGATTAACGTCACATTGGATGGCACATAGTGTGTTTCGTGAAACTGATAGGCCTTCTCAAGGTTCAATTTGGGAAGATCTTCAATGGTGTTATTTGCCCGACCACGCAGAGTGCCATAGAGGTTTTGAAGCGCAATTCTTCGGAGCCAGCGAAGCGGAGACTGTCTTTCGCGTAGCAGTGTTTCACGCTGAACGATATCTATTTCGCTTTCCGCAAATCCTTTCGGCAGTGTTGGGGTGTCAAGAACCGCCCGAGACAGCCGCAACAGCATTTCTATGTCGGAAGGAACGCCAGAATTAGTGTAGACAGTAGATACGTTGTGCGTTGTCGCATGGATATCACGCTCTCGGGGCTTTCTCAGAATGGTAGCATCCGCTGAAAACGCGGCCAGATGTTCAGTCAGATGCGCCGTACCGGATGGTTCCGGATCGTCATACGCCCCCGAGAGAACAATTAGCTGCACGTCCACACGGTCGAGGTCGTCTACCGGAACTACGTAAGCTGCGTGTAATCCGCCTTTCTCAGAAAGAGTGATAACGCTCTGAGCTTGAGCAGCTCCAGCAAACACCAAGAGGACAAGCGAAAAAAACAAAACGACTGCGTGCATTATTATCCTTTAAACTATTTCACTTAAGCCAAATAACGTCCGTCGTTAGGCGTTCAACGAAAGCGAAAATGATTTGCTGAATGCTTGTGGGATACGAGTTGTTATTTCAAGTCGCCAATTGAAAACTTGTCGAAATGTTTTCGGTTTGCTGCAAATCAACGACCGCGAACGACTGGTTCGGCGACATGCGCTGCATCGTATCAATGGTGGTGCCGCACGTGCGAGAGAATGCTGCATCAGCAAAGCAGGAAAATCCAATGTCGGCATTGTCCTGCATAGCAGGCCTTCATACTGTCTGAACCGAACCGATGACCTACTGAAACCGTCAGATGACTGGTTTGAGCCCCCACCAGTCGTTGCTATTTTTTTCTGCGTGCGCTCGCAGCTAGGATTTTTCGGCACCCGCGCAACTTCTCATGTTGCGGTGCGGCGGCCATTCTGGCCGTTCGCGCACCGCGCAGCATTCTTTAAGGTGGGAATTTACAGGTCGCAGACAATGCCGACTTTTGCTGAAACGGTGCCAAAGTCAGCAACTGACTTCGGTTGGGGCATACCAAAGTGGCCTGGATCGCTATTTCTCCCAATGGGGCACCCAGTCACCATCCGTACGCAGTGACACACCGGCGGCATCTTCTTCCAGCTTGATTACGTGCAGTTCGCCCTTGTCGCCGCCGTAGGTTTTTCGCGCTTCTTCAAATTGCGCGCAGACCAGACGTGTCGCGGGGGCCGGTGTTCCTGCGTCATCGCAGGCCTCGACAATGAGCCCCAAGTCTTTTTGGCACAGGTCTAGCGTGAAAGATGGATCGTAGTGCCCTGCAAAGACCGACGGCGCATCATGGTGCATACACCAGCTATCGCTGGCCCCAATTTTCAGAGCTTCCCATGCTCGGGGCAATTCAACGCCGGATTTTACGGCCATGACCAATGCCTCTCCCATCGCGGTGGCGTGGATCGCCCAAAGTTGGTTGCTGGCAAGTTTGGTGATTGACCCGTTGCCGCTTTGGCCCATGTAGTGCATCGGCCCCATCAGCTCCATCACGGGGCGGATACGCTCGATCGTGTCCTCGTCGCCGCCGGCAAATTGCGGCATATTGCCTGCACGTGCGCCATCAACCGCGCCTGATACCGGGGCGTCGACCGGCTGGACGCCCTTGGCTGCCAATGCGCTTCCAAGTGCTCGTGCCAGGGTCGGTTGGTTGGTTGTCATATCAACCCAAACCTGCCCCGCCCCCATCGCCGACAGTAGACCGTTTTGACCCCGAACCACCTGTTCGATCTGCTTGGGACCAAACACCATAGTAAAGACGATATCGGCATCTTTGGCGGCCATGGCGGGCGTATCAGCCCACGTTGCCCCAAGCGCCAGATGCCGTTCGGCGCGCTTAGCGTCCAGATCACAAACGTCCAGCTGATGCCCGCCATTGATCAGGTTCAGGGCCGCCGCCCCACCCATCGTGCCAAGCCCGATAAAACCAATGCGCATGTGTGTGTCTCCTGAAATCAAGCGGCGAGGATTTCGTCGGTCGATTGGACCGCACCAAATTCGCCGTGAAGGTTTGCAAGGGTCATCGAGTGGATTTGCGCGGCGGTATGGGCAACCCCGTCTGGACCGGTTGCGTCATAGGCCCAGACCGCATCAGAGGCATAGATCATATCAAACCCAAGGCTGCTGGCCGAGCGTGCGGCGGATTCAGCACAATGATTGGCGGTCGCACCGCAGATGACGACCCGTTCAATGCCCGCGCCCTGCAAATCAGCTAAAAGCGTGGTGCCACCAAATGCACTAGAGGCGTGTTTGACGATCACTTGTTCGCCGTTCTGAGGTGCGGCAAACGGTTGAACGGCAGAACCCGGTGCATCTGGGTGAAACGGATCATCCGCATCTGTGCCGTGGTGGTGGATGTGGATGATCTTGTCACCAGATGCGCGGAATTGCGACAGCAAACGTCCAATATTGTCAGACGCTTCAGGGCAAGACCGCGCGGCCCCAGCAGCATCGTCATGGGCGAGCGCCATTTGCACATCAATAACGAGGAGAGCGGTTTTCATTGTGATATTCCTTTAGCCTGCGCCAGTGCGGCCCTACGATCCTCAAGGATTTTTTCAACGCGTGTGCCATAGATGCGTACGTTGATGTCGTCGCTGATGACACGACCTTTTTGTTCATCATAGGTCATAATTGCCGTCATTCTGGGATGCGCGCCGAACACTTCGGTCACACCGTGCAAGGAATATCCGCCACGGAACAGTGTAAACGTCCCGGCCCCACGATCGAATTTATGCGCATGGGACATATCCCCCGCCAATAACCGGTCCACGGCGTCACGGTCTTCGGCCTCATCTGTGCGCGAATTTGGCAAGAATGCAAAATCGCCACCGCTTTCAGCTGCTTTCAAAAGCAACGTCACGGTACATTCGGTTGTATCATAATGCCATGCATGCCAACTGCCGGGGTAAAGTGCGACAACATTCAGTGCCTGAAACTCATCTGCACAACGATGCAACACGGTCTTTTTCTGCACACGGCGAACGAAGTCCGTCAGGACATCCGACTTATATAACTGCTGGATCAACGTATCTGCCGGTATCTGGTCATCGGCAAGCTGAGTAGCCACATGGGTGTATTCGCGACGTCGCGGATCATCTTCTGGCAAGGACGGATCAATCGCACCTTGATAGATGTTGCGTTTGATTGTCAGCACCTCGGCACCGGGCAAAAGGCTGCTGGATTCGTCCTCAAGGGCGGCCAATGCGTCCGCGCGAATGAAGCCATCCAGATTGCACCAGCCGTACGCCTCCATGTGGTCCTGACAGTCCTTCAGGAACGCCGCACCCGCGCCCTTACCCAGATCAGCAATTGGATAACGCGCAAGATCGACGAGGTTCAGGGCCATGTCAGCATGGGTTCCAAAATCGGTCTTTGACATCGCACTCTCCTTTGGAAATCGGGCAGACGCGGGCCCGTTACCCATTGATAGACGAGCAGTTGGCAGAAGATAAACGAAACGAATTGCCCTCAAGCACATAAATATCTTATGCCACACGGGTGAAACAGAATCTCAATCTGAATTGGCTGCGCACGTTTGAGGCCGCGGCCCGCCACCAGAGCTTTACCGCCGCAAGCCATGAATTGGGCCTGACGCAAACCGCCGTCAGCCAACATATCAAGGCGCTGGAGACCAAGCTGGGGCAAAACCTGTTCATCCGCCGCGCCAAAAGCCTGCAGCTTACGGATATCGGGCAAGCCTATCTGATTTCGGTGCGTGAGGCGCTTGAACACATCGCGTTTTCGACCAGCGGGCTTTTTGGGCCGGAGCTAGAAACGACCATCGTTGTGCGCGCCTCTGCGGCGATGATCATCTGGCTGACGCCGAAGCTGTCCACCTTTCAAGATGAACACCCGCAAATCGTGATCAAGCTTGAAACGTCGCTGTGGCAAAATGTGCTGGAAAAACACCCCGTCGATGTCGAGATTTTGCTCGCCGCGCAGACCCACGCAAACCCACGCATGGTCAAGCTGTCGGACGAGAGAATCCTGCCCGTCTGCGGGGTGCAGACATCAACGAAAGTCCAAAGGCCCGCGGATCTGATGCAACTTGATGCCATTCACGTTCTGGGCTTTGACGACCATTGGGCGCGTTATTTATCCGCCAACGGCCTGCCAATTGACAGGATTTCTCCCCGCATCATTGTTGACACCTCGGTCGCGGCCTGTGAATTGGCCGCCGCGGAGAACGGCTGCGCGATTATGTTCGAACGGTTCGCACAACAGGCCATCGCCGCAGGGCGCGCCATCAATATTGTCGGTGACCCCATCGCGAATGGTCAGTCACATTATGTCATCCAACGAAATACGGGCCTCCCCGAAAAACAGGCGTCAGCGGCATTTTGTGAATGGTTGGCCGCTTGCTTTTGACGTTCGCCTCGGAGCCAAAGGGGCTTTTCTGCGAACGGTTGGAAACATCTCTTTAAACCCCATGAGCAAGCCGTTCGTCGACTTTGCAGCCTTGGCCGAACTGGGCTCTTCACGGCCATGCGGTGCCAAAGAAACCCGGGGTCCCTTCGCGGTCTGATAGCGTCCCTTCGCGTAGACAACGCATTTCCGTCCGAACCACCTGTATAAATTCGTGATTCTCAGGCCGCAAAAGTGAGCATGCGTCGTTCGCTGTCTGGCAGCGGGAATTCCGGCAACGGGTAGCGAACCATCGCTCAGAGCCCAACCTGTACCTTGGATTTTTTCGCTGCGTGCGCTCGCAACACGGAAAATTCTGGGCACGCACAAATTCTTGTGTCACGGCGCAGCGCTGAATTCGGCCATTCAAATATTGCATAGCAAGAATGTGCGCCCGGATTCACAGGATGTAGACTAAAGCAGTGATCCGTGAAAATCCGTGCAAGCGTCGGCCCACCGGACCGGTGCTTCCACGGTGGGGCTGACGCGCCTTGATTCCGTTCTGGGGTGCATCACAACCTATGTCCGCCAACGAACTCAAAGCGGTTCAATGCCTGCACCGAGAACTCAAGTAGAGTGGGCTTCGGACAGCAGGCATCCGATTCGATTGTACAAGTGCCTCGTTGGCGCGGTGCCGATGATTGGGTGCGGAGGGCGGATTGGAGGGCACATTATGCCTAGAGCTCAACTTCCCGCAGTCACCCCAAAGCGCAGAGCATGGAACAAGGGGCGGATCATCGGCCAGAAACGCCCCTTGTTTCCCAAGCAGGTCTGGGCGATCCGTGCTCGGCTCGAACTCGCCGGAAATCTGCGCGATCTTGCGCTGTTCAACGTCGCCATTGATAGCAAGCTGCGTGGATGCGATTTGGTTAGGCTTGCCGTGACCGATCTGGTCAAAGATGATCGTGCTCGAGAACGGGTTTCAGTGGTCCAGAGCAAAACCAAGAAACCAGTACAATTCGAACTGACGGAAAACACACGGGATACGGTTCATGCTTGGGTCAAGTCGCCAAAGATGATGGGCTGTAGCTTCATGTTTCCGAGCCGTTTCCTCGAGCGACCCCATATCTCAACGCGTCAGTTTGGTCGGCTTGTCCGGGATTGGGTGACAGCGATTGGATTGGAACCGAGCGGTTACGGAACCCATTCACTCCGCCGAACCAAAGCAGCGGAGATTTACCGTAAGACAGGGAATCTCCGTGCAGTGCAGCTTTTGCTGGGTCACACTAAGATTGACAGTACAGTGCGTTACCTTGGCGTTGAGTTGGAAGATGCTCTCACTATTGCGGAGCAGATTGAAATCTGACCCGCGTCGGTGAATGGCACTTGCCGTTCGCCGGTTTGGAACAGACTTACGGCCTTGACGCGGCGAAACCGGTTATGAAGGGAAGAATAGTATACAGATCACCCTGCCATTGCGTACTACAAAGACGTGCTTGCGGTCAGCTTTTCGAGTGATAGTTCCGGCTTTCGCGCGCTCAGTTTGACGGCACCGCGCTCCATCACGACGAAGGCATCCCCAAGATCATAGGCGAAGGACAGATACTGTTCGACTAGGACGATAGCGATGTTCCCGCGTTCCTTCAGAATGCGGATGGTGCCGCCGATCTGCTGGATGACGTTCGGCTGGATACCTTCGGTCGGTTCATCCAGAAGAAGTACTTTCGGGTTCGACACCAGCGCGCGCGCGATCGCCAGTTGCTGTTGCTGGCCGCCTGAAAGGTCACCGCCCCGCCGTTGCAGGAACTTCTTCAGAATGGGGAACAGATCAAAAATCTCGTCCTTCACCTTGCGTTCGCCACTTGGCAGGCAGGCAAATCCCGTCTCAAGGTTTTCCTGCACCGTCAAAAACGGAAAGATCTCGCGCCCCTGGGGCACATAGGCAACGCCCTTCCGCGCAAGGTCAAAGGCCTTCAGCTTTCCGATGCTTTGGCCGTCCAGATCATAGTCGCCCCCCGACCGGGGATGGGTGCCCGCCAGCGCCTTTAACAGCGACGTCTTGCCTACGCCATTGGTGCCCATCAAGCAGGTGACCTCGCCCTGGGCCGCGTCGAAATCCACGCCGTTCAGAATTTGGCTGCCGCCATAGTGCAGCGTCAGATCGCGGATGCTGAGGAAACTATCGGCCAAGGTACACCTCGATGACTTGCTGGTTCTTGGTGACGTGATCGATCGAGCCTTCGGCCAGAACCGAGCCTTCGTGCAGCACGGTCACTTTGCAATCCAAACGCCGCACGAAATCCATGTCGTGTTCCACTACGACGACAGCGCGGGTCTTCGCCGCGTCCCGCAGAATTTGCGTGGTCTTCTGACGTTCTGCGGTCGTCATGCCTGCCGCAGGTTCGTCCACCAGCAACAGCTTCGGTTCCTGTGCCAAGAGCATCCCGATCTCCAACCATTGCTTTTGCCCGTGGGACAACTCGCCAGATTTCCGTGACAGAACCGCGTCCAGCCCAATGACATCCGCCAGTTCTTCGACCCGGGCAAAGTCCGGTGTTTCGGGTTTGAACAGCAGCACGGCCAGCGGCGACCGCGACTTTTTCAGCGCCATCATCAGGTTGTCTTGAACTGTCTGATCCTCAAACACCGTGGGTCGCTGGAACTTGCGCCCGACCCCTTCCATGGCGATCTTGCTTTCCGATTTGCCCAGCAAGGACACGGGCGGTTCGCCCCAAAGCACATGGCCCTCGTCAGGCCGGGTTTTACCGGTCACCACATCCATGAAGGTGGTCTTGCCCGCGCCGTTCGGGCCGATGACCGCCCGCAATTCGGCCCTGTCAATGCTGAACGACAGGTTGTTCAGCGCCTTGAACCCGTCAAAGCTGACCGACACGCCCGAGACTTCAAGAAGCGCGCTCATGCATCTGCCTCCTTTTCTCTCAAAGAACCGTGGCCCGGCCCCAGGTCGCGCCCATGCCGATTGGGGTTGCGACGCGCTGCCAAGGCGTCGACCAGCCCTCCAATGCCTTTCGGTGCGAAAAGCGTAACCGCCACGAAGGACAGCCCCAACAGGACGGTCCACCAATCGACCCATTGAATGCGATACCCGGCGATGTTCAGGTCAGGGGCTTGCCCGCCGGTAAACCAGGTCGACAAGAGCGAGACGAAAGCCGCGCCGATCACGGCTCCGTACAATCGCCCACGCCCGCCGATGGCCACCCAGACCGCCAGATAGATCGAGGCAATCGGCGCCAGTTCCGCCGGGTTGATGATGCCCGCCTGTGGGTAGTAGATTGCGCCTGCAATGCCAGCGAGCACGGCCGATACGGTGAAGACAAACAGCTTGAACGCCTCGACTGGATAGCCAAGGAAGCGCACCCGCGCTTCGTCGTCCCGAATGCCCCTGAGGACCGAGCCGAACTTGCCCGACACCATCCATGTCGCCAGCAGGTATCCAAGCCCCAAGGCCAGGGCCGAGGCCCAAAGGAACCAGACCGAAACGATGGCCTGACTAGTGCTCTCCAACCCCGGCAGGTTCTGCAGGCCTGACAGACCGTTGTTGCCGCGCAATCCGCTGTCGTTTTGGAACAGGTACAGTGACAGCGCCAGCGTCATCGCCTGCGTCAGGATCGAAAGGTACACACCTGTCACCCGGCTGCGGAAGGCCAGCCAGCCAAAGACCAGCGCCAGAAGCCCCGGCGCCAGTACGACGGCGGCCAGTTGCAGCGGCAGAGAATGGGCAAAGGCCCAGATCGGCGGAAATTCTGAGGCTCCGACGACACCGAAGATCTGGCCAGCGATCCCGCTGGAGACCTCTTCGGGCGTTGGCGGCAGCCCTCCGGCGGCGAGGCTCTCGACGACGATCAGACGCGTCCGCTCGTACATCAGCCACATGCCTATCGCGTAACCGCCCATTCCGAAGAAGGCCATATGCCCAAGGGACAGGATACCGCAATAGCCCCAGACCAGATCCATCGCCAGCGCGACGAGGCAGAGGCACAGGGTCTTGCCCAGGGTCTTGACGAAACTGGTCGAGATGACGCCGATACCGAACCCTTCGGACAGGATCGTCACGCCCAGGGTGAACAGCCCCAGACAGGCCAGAAAGATAAGCACCGACGGATAACGCACCATGAAAGGTGTGCGACGCACAGGGCCTGCTGTCAGTTCCGCCATGCTCATGCCTCCGCCGCCCGGCCTTTAAGCGCGATGATCCCGCGCGGCCGGAATTGGATGAAGAGGATGATGAAGAGGATCATATAGGTCTGTGCGGCCAGTGTGTTCGAGGGGTTCAGCCATTCGATCCCTTTTTGCAGCGAGCCAACCATGGTCGCGCCCAGAAGCGTGCCCCAGATGTTGCCAACGCCGCCCACGACCACGGTCATGAAGCTTTGCACGATATAGTCCGCGCCCATCTCGCTGGTCACTTTGGCGTAAAGCCCAATCGCCACACCCGCAATCCCGGCAATACCCGAGCCGAAGCCGAAGGTCAGCATGTTGAGCCTGTCGGGGTTGATTCCCATCGAGGCCGCCATGCGGGGGTTCTGCGTCACCGCCCGCACTTCCAGCCCCAATCGAGTGCGGTTCATGACGAAAAGGAATAGCGCCATGAACAAAAGCGCCAAAACGAAAATTGCGATCCTGATATAGCTGATCGACACGATGTCATTGAACACCAGCGATCCGTCCAGCCAGCCGGGCGAGGTGAGGGGCCGCGCTTGCGTGCCGAAGATGTTCTTGGCGATCTGTTGCAGGGCAATGGAAATCCCGAAAGTCGCCAGAAGCGTCTCCAGCGGGCGATGGTAGAGGTGGCGGATCACTAGCCGTTCCATCGTGACCCCTGCGCCGAAGGTGACGGCAAAGGCCAGCGGCAAGGCGACGATAATGGAAATCGTGTAATCCGGGATGATCTGCTGGACGACGTAGCCGGTGTAGGCGCCCATCATGATGAACTCGCCATGGGCCATGTTGATCACGCGCATCACGCCAAAGGTGATAGCAAGACCGATGGCGGCAAGAAAGTAGATCGAAGCGAGCGACAGGGCGTCAAGGCCAAGGTCAAATGCCTGGTTGAATGCCACCTTGTTTTCGATGCCCGTCAGCACCGCCGCCGCGGCAACGGCCACTGAAGGCGAGCCGCTGTAGCGTTCGTAGAACGTGTAGCCTGCCAGCGTTTCATCCACCTCGGCTTCGGTGGCCACAGGGTCTACCACGCCCTGTTCGGCCAAAGCTTCATAAGCAAGGTCGCGTGCGTCTTCGCTGTTCAGGGTCGCCACCTGAACCCCCGCGACCGATCCCTCCGAGATGTTGGCCAAAAGCGCGTTCCGCTTGTCGTACCGGCTGATCCGGGGTTTCGCCAGATCGGCGGCAACCAGAAGGTCATAGGCGGACTCGCGCGGCAGGTCGTCGCTGCCGACGGTCAGGATGCGGGCGATGTCATCGCCCTCGGGTGCTTGTGCCGAAGCCTCGACCTCCACGGCCAAAAGCGGGTTCAATGCGGCCCGGACATCGACACCAAGATCGCCGTCAAACCGCTGGATGGCAGCAATCCTCTCCTCGTCGGTCGCACCGAAGCGGATTGTCAAAAGTCCCTGAAGGCGTTCCATGCGACTTTGCACAGACTGGTCCGTTTCGTCGGGCAGAACTTTGGTCAGGGCCGCGAGATGGGACGTCTCCGAGTCACGCTCGATCGCATTCAGGGCCTGCATCTTTTCGGCAACGGACCCTGATAGTTGGAATTGCACCAGGGCCGCGCCGATCATGCCGCGAATGCCGCTGTTGGGTTTCAAATGTTTGAAGTCACGGGCAACGAAAGTGCCCAGTTCCGCGCCATCGGCAAAGTCGAACGCTGTCAATTCCTTGCCCGAGGCTTCGCCATAGACGAAAAGCCCGGTGTCCTTGTCGCGCCACATCTCTTTGTTTTGCCAGCGTTCCAGCACGACCTGGGCCTCGGCCAGACCACTGGCGGCAAGCGCGTCGATGGCAGGACCGATGGTCTTGCGCGATGATTTGGCGATGATTTCGCCATGTTCTTGCAAAAGTTGCTGGATCGGCGCCTCGGCGTTCTGCGCCGAAAGTGGCAAGGCAAGAGCGCACAGAAGCACCGACATGAAACCGATGTTGAACCGACGTATAAGCGACATGGATAGTTCAGCCCCCGTAAGGCGTTCTGGGGGCGACATGCGCCGCACCCGTAGGGTGGGTTTTCAACCCACCATGCTTAGTAGTTCGACTTGATCTGAACGCAGGACGACGTTTCGGTGTTGTACATCCCGCAATCGAGTTCCGCCCAATCGGATTTCAGCACCGCCGATTCCGGCAGGAAATCCGTCCAGGCATCGCCCGGAACTTCCTCCGTCTGGCTGATGATGTCGAACTGACCATCCTCGGTGATCTCGCCGATCAGAACCGGCTTGGCCAAGTGGTGGTTCGGCAGCATGACAGCGGTGCCACCAGTCAGGTTCGGGAATTCCTGCCCGTACAAGGCGGTGCGCACGGCATCGACATCGGTGGTACCTGCTTCGGTCGCCGCATTCACCCACATGTTGAAGCCGATGTAATGCGCCTCCATCGGGTCATTCGTCACACGCTCGTCGCCCATGCGGGCTTTCCAGGCCTCGACCCATTCGGCGTTGGCATCGGTATCTGCTGACTGGAAGTAATTCCAGGCTGCGAGGTGACCAACAAGGTTGGTGGTGTCGAGACCCGACAATTCTTCCTCGCCGACCGAGAAGGCCACGACGGGAATGTCGTCGGCGCTGATGCCAGCGGCCGCGAGTTCCTTGTAGAAGCCCACGTTTGCGTCGCCGTTGATCGTTGAAATCACGCCGACTTTCTTGCCGTCCGCACCAAGAGCCACAACATCCGAGACGATCTTGGACCAGTCAGAATGACCAAAGGGCGTGT
Source organism: Ruegeria sp. CDSC045 (assembly GCF_059610725.1). Lineage (NCBI taxonomy): Bacteria > Pseudomonadati > Pseudomonadota > Alphaproteobacteria > Rhodobacterales > Roseobacteraceae > Ruegeria > Ruegeria sp. CDSC045. The sequence continues at coordinate 209,530 of NZ_JBXWOE010000004.1, read as the reverse complement.
AGTTGACGAAGATGTCGTCCTCGGCGATGCCCTTCTGCTGAAGATAGCTTTCCAGGATGTTGTTCGTCGTCCGGGGGTAAACATAGTCGGTGCCCAGAAGCGCGAATTTCTCAACGCCAAGTTCTTCCAGAAAGTAATCCGTCGCCGGGATTGCCTGCTGGTTGGGGGCGGCGCCGGTGTAGAAGACGTTTTTTGAGGATTCCTCGCCTTCATATTGAACCGGATAGAACAGAAGTCCGTTCAACTCTTCGATCACAGGTAGAACCGATTTCCGCGACACGGATGTCCAGTTGCCGAAAATCACGTCAACCTCGTGTACCGAAATCAGCTCGCGCGCTTTTTCGGCAAAGAGCGGCCAGTCCGACGCCGGGTCGACCACGACGGCCTCCAACTCGCAGCCCAGAACGCCGCCTTCGGCGTTTTGCTGTTCGATCAGCATTTCCATCGTGTCTTTTAGTGTTGTTTCCGAAATCGCCATGGTTCCGGACAGGGAGTGCAGCACTCCCACCTTGATCGGGCAGTCTTGCGCCATGGCCGGCAGCATCGAAGCGGCCAGGACGGCAGCAGAACTAAGAAGTGTCTTTTTCATCGCAGTTTTCCTTCAGGCACTGCGCGGGGAAGCGTTGCTTTCAAGGGTGTGATCCCCCATATGCCCCCCACGCAATCTAATTGCGGAGTGCGGTGGTGTTTTGGAATTGCAAGGCCAGCACCATCGCACGTTCAACGGGATTTGTGTGATCCCGGAAGAAGTCGTTCCATGGAAATTGCTGCGACTGCGAGATCGGCGGGGGTTGAAAAACGGCCCCTGGCGTCAATCCGTCAAAAATTGCGCAGACTTTCGCGGGTTCGCCATTTTATTGTGCGAAAGAAACGCCAAATCTTTGGGCGTTTCAGCTTTCAAGCAAGAATCCTGTGCAATAGTCGATCTCGGCCCGGGCACGCCGCACCGCCCATTTGGAGCGATCCGCATCGCGTGAGAAGCTGGCGGCGGTCAGCAATTGCGCATGCGCCATCTTGGCGTCGATACGCAGGTGAAGCGCATGACGTCGTTGATCGTCGGGCACCGTCGCGTTCAGAAGGTCGATGAACTGCGCCCGGCGATGCGCGATCTGATCCGTGCGGTCATCATTCATAAGCCAGGCATGTTCCAACTCGGCCGAGAACCGTCCTGCACATGCCGCGAATGAAGACATCAGGGGATCATCTGCCGCCGGACTTTGCTTCGGCAGGATAAGAAGCAGGACCAGAAAGGTTTTCAAACTGCTCATGATCCGATCATGAACGACCTAAAAGTCAGCAATCAAGCTTTCTGCCACCTTATGGCTAACGCACACTTAACAGACGAAGTCCCTGTCACCCGTTCGACACGTCATTCAGGCATTTCCGTGTCGGCATCTCATCATTGCTGAACTTCTGGGCGAGTGGGGTCACTTTCGCACAGCAAATAGGCAGAACTCCGGGATTGGTCTTTTTCCCGGCGCGCAGCGGTGGATCACACCCCAATGTGCATGGTGAACCATGCGGGTCGAGTACCGGGGGCGACAAACGCATGGGTCAACCACATCTGGCATCACGAGAGGCGAACACCGCCCCGAGATCCATCGGTGCCATGACCTTGTCGACCAAATGCCGTGACGGGCGCACAGGCATTGACCGCTTCAGAACCTCGGGCGCGAGTAAGGTGGCCTTTCCGCGTCGCAAGGATGCCGTCGAAGCCATTGTGCTGAACACCTCGGGCGGTTTGACAGGCGGCGACCGGTTTGAGGCTTCGGCCAGCGCCGGGCCGGACAGCCGCCTGATCCTGACAACCCAAGCTGCAGAACGTGCCTATCGCAGCACTTCTGGCGCTGCGTGTGTCAGCACGCGCCTGTCTGTCGCCAAGGGCGCGGTACTGCATTGGTTGCCGCAAGAGTTGATCATGTTTGACGGCGGTTGTCTCAACCGTCGCCTTGACGTGGACGTCACCGACGGAACCGAGGCCGTGCTGGTCGAACCCGTTGTCTTCGGTCGCCGCGCCATGGGCGAAACCCGTATCTCGGGCAGTTTTCGCGACCGGATCACCCTGCGCCACGATGGTCGCCCGATCTATTGGGATCGCATCAACCTGACCGGATCAATCAGCGCCAGTCTTGACCGTCCGGCCATCGCAGGCGGCATGACCGCCCTTGCCAGCGCCCTTTACTTCGGCCCGCGTGCCGAGGCGCATTTGCCTATTGTCCGACAACTTTTGCCAAAGACCGGCGGCGCAAGCCTTGTCGCGCCCGATCTTTTGACCATCCGACTTCTTGCCGCCGATTCCTATCTGTTGCGCCAATGGCTGGTGCCGGTGCTGGAGCGCCTGACCGAAACCACCCTGCCGAAATCCTGGAGCCTCTGACCCATGCAACTCAGCCCCCGCGAAAAAGACAAACTGCTGATCGCCATGGCTGCCGAAGTGGCCCGCAAGCGCCTTGCCCGTGGCGTCAAGCTGAACCACCCCGAGGCCATCGCGCTGATCACCGACATGGTCGTCGAAGGCGCTCGCGATGGCCGCTCGGTCGCCGACATGATGGAGGTAGGCGCCGTGGTCATCACCCGCGATGACTGCATGGAAGGCATCCCCGAGATGATCCACGAAGTGCAGGTCGAAGCCACCTTTCCGGACGGCACCAAGCTGGTCACCGTCCACAATCCCATCCGATAGGAGTCTCTCATGCGTTACGCTATTCCCGCCTTGTTTTTGGCCTCGCCCGCCTTGGCCCACCCCGCAAGCTTCCCACATGAGCATTCGGGGGATTGGGCTGTGCCCGTCGCCTTGATGCTGATCGGCGCTGCGGTTGTTTTGGCCAAGCGCAAGGCGGTCCGTGTCCGCAGACGCCAATGATCCCCGGCGAACTCTTTCCGGCGGAGGGTGAGGTCACTCTGAACGCAGGGGCGGAGCCGATCACACTAATGGTCGCCAATACGGGCGACCGACCGGTGCAGGTCGGCTCACACTACCATTTCGGCGAGGCCAACGCGGCGCTCGATTTCGACCGCGACGCCGCACGCGGCATGCGTCTGGATATCGCAGCCGGGACAGCCGTGCGGTTTGAACCCGGTCAACGGCGCGAGGTGCAACTGATCCAGATTGGCGGCGCACGGCGTGTCTTCGGGTTCAACCAGCTTGTGATGGGAGATCTCTGATGGCCACCCAAATCCCCCGCTCTGACTACGCCGCCATGTTCGGCCCCACCACCGGCGACAAGCTGCGGCTGGCCGATACTGACCTGATCATTGAAGTGGAAAAGGACCTGACAGGTCCCTACGGCGAAGAAGTCAAATTCGGCGGCGGCAAGGTGATCCGTGACGGCATGGGTCAGGCTCAGACCACACGCGCCGAGGGTGCGGTGGATACCGTCATCACCAACGCGCTGATCGTGGACGCAACCGGCATCTACAAAGCGGACGTCGGTTTGAAAGACGGCAAGATCCACAAGATCGGCAAGGCGGGCAACCCAGACACACAACCCGGCGTCGACATCATCGTCGGCCCTGGCACTGAAGCCATCGCTGGCGAAGGCAAGATCCTGACGGCCGGTGGGTTCGACAGCCACATTCATTTCATCTGCCCGCAACAGATCGAGGATGCTCTGTATTCTGGTCTAACCACAATGCTGGGCGGCGGCACTGGCCCGGCCCATGGCACGCTGGCCACGACCTGCACACCGGGACCGTGGCACATTGGGCGGATGCTGCAGGCGGCGGATGCGTTTCCGATGAACCTCGCCTTTGCGGGAAAGGGGAATGCGTCGCTCCCCGCCGCTTTAGAGGAACAGGTCAAGGGCGGTGCCTGCGCGTTGAAGCTGCATGAGGATTGGGGCACGACGCCCGGCGCTATCGACTGTTGCCTATCTGTGGCGGACGACATGGACGTTCAGGTGATGATCCACACCGACACGCTGAACGAATCCGGCTTTGTCGAAAACACCATCGCCGCCATAAGGGGCCGCACCATCCACGCCTTCCACACCGAAGGCGCAGGGGGCGGCCATGCCCCTGACATCATCAAGATCTGTGGCGAGGCCTATGTTCTGCCGTCGTCGACCAACCCGACCCGACCTTTTACGGTCAATACAGTGGACGAACATCTGGACATGCTGATGGTCTGCCATCACCTGGACAAATCCATCCCAGAGGATGTGGCTTTCGCCGAAAGCCGCATCCGGCGCGAGACCATCGCCGCCGAAGACATCCTGCACGACATGGGGGCGTTCTCGATCATCGCTTCAGACAGCCAGGCCATGGGGCGTGTGGGCGAAGTGATCATTCGCACCTGGCAAACCGCTGACAAGATGAAGAAACAGCGGGGCGCCTTGGCCGAGGAGGTCGGCGACAACGACAATTTCCGTGTCCGTCGCTATATCGCGAAATACACGATCAACCCGGCCATTGCACACGGGCTGTCAAAGCACGTCGGTTCGATCGAAGAAGGCAAACGCGCCGATCTGGTCCTATGGAACCCGGCGTTTTTCGGTGTGAAGCCTGAGATGATCCTTATGGGCGGCAGCATTGTGTGTGCGCAGATGGGCGATCCAAACGCTTCAATCCCGACACCGCAGCCGGTCTATACTCGCCCGATGTTCGGGGCCTTTGGCCGCTCTCTGGAAGCCAATGCCGTGACCTTTGTTTCCGAGGCGGCACACTCCGAAGGACTGGGAGATGCGCTTGGATTGGCCAAGACAAGTTTGCCGGTGGAGAACACGCGCGGTATCGGCAAAGCGGATCTTGTCCTGAACGACGCCATGCCCGAGGTCGAAGTGCACCCCGAAACCTATGAGGTGCGGGCTGATGGCGAATTGCTGACCTGCCAACCTGCAACCGAGCTGCCCATGGCGCAGCGGTATTTTCTATATTGAGGCCCCATGACTGATCTTCCACTTGCACAAACGCTCCATCCCGTTGGCACATCAGACAATGCGATAGCGGACTGCGCGTTGACCTACGACGCCCGATTTTTCCGGCGAAAGAAACTGACAACGACCGAAGGCTGGTCCTTTGTCGCGGACTTCGAACAGACCGTATCTCTGAACGATGGCGACGTGCTGGAACTGGGCGATGGACGTCTGGTTAAAGTGACGGCGGCACCCGAAAACCTCTTGGCCGTTTCCGGGCAAGACCTGCCCCGCCTCGCCTGGCACATCGGCAACCGCCACACACCTTGTCAGATCGAGGCGACCCGCCTTTTGATCCAGGATGATCCCGTCATCGCTCATATGCTGAGCCACCTCGGTGCCACAGTGACCCAAGTCACCGAACCCTTCACTCCGGAAGGCGGCGCCTATGGTCACGGGCGCACCCATGCGCACGATCACGGACACTCGGCCCATGCCCACGCCCATTGATGCGCACTTACTGACGCTGACCCAATGGCTGTCGCCCGCGTTTCCAGTGGGGGCATTCGCCTATTCGCACGGACTTGAAACAGCGATCAACGAGGGTTGGATTGCCGACGCGACCAGTTTGGAAGACTGGCTGAGAGATTGCCTGAGTGATGGCTCAGGTCGCGCTGATGCGATCTGGATGCGGCTGGCTTATGCTGCCGACGACCCATTGGAGATGGACGCGAAAGCACGATCCTTTGCCACCGCTCAAGAGCGTCTGCGCGAAGCTGAAAGGCAGGGCGCTGCCTTTGTTGCGACGGTTAATGCTGTCTGGGGTTTGGCGCTGCCTGACATGCTGTTGCCCGTTTCCGTCGGTCGCGCCGCTAGATTGGCAGAGCTGGATATCGATACGACTGCCGTTCTCTATCTGCAGGCCTTTGTCGCAAACCTGACCTCCTCGGCCATCCGCCTGAGCCCCATCGGGCAGACGGCCGGTCAACGGGTGATCCTGAACTTGCAGCCCTTTTGCCTTCAGGTCGCCGAAGACACGAGAAATGCGGACACCACGGACGTTTTTGGCAATGCCTTTTTCTCAGACATCTCCGCGATGGCCCACGAAACTCTTGAACCGAGGCTCTTCCAATCATGACACAACTCAACGGCCCCTTGCGCATCGGTATCGGCGGCCCGGTCGGTGCAGGAAAGACGACCCTGACCGCGAGGCTTGCCGAACTTTTGAAAGACGATCACTCGATCGGCGTCATCACCAACGACATCTACACACAAGAAGACGCCGAAGCTCTGATGCGCATGCAAATCCTGCCTTCGGATCGCGTGATTGGAGTGGAAACCGGCGGCTGTCCTCATACGGCGATTCGCGAAGACGCGTCGATCAACCTGGCTGCCGTGGCCGAGATGCGGCTGCGTCACCCCGACGTAGAGGTCGTCCTGATCGAATCCGGTGGCGACAACCTATCGGCCACCTTCAGCCCGGAGTTGGCGGACCTGACAATCTATGTGATCGACGTGGCCGCAGGCGAGGAAATCCCACGCAAGGGTGGCCCCGCAATCACCAGGTCAGACATCCTAGTCATCAATAAAACCGACCTTGCCCCTCATGTGGGGGCATCTTTGGACGTCATGCGCCGAGACGCCGCGAGAATGCGGGGCGATCTGCCGGTGGTATTTGCCTGCCTGAAAGCCGGCCACGGTTCGGACGAGGTCGTGTCGCACCTTAGATCTCTTTCGGGCATTTGATGAGAGCCTAGCCGGCAAGAACGGTGCTTGGTCCACTTTGCGGGACTTTGAGAGTTTTCGAGTATGTGCTAACGCAACGTTTCGGGACGTTTGCTTCTCCCCCCACTCAAATGAACAAGCGAAATCCCCTGACTTCACCAACGATTTCTGCGGCTTGGGAGGAGGGCGATGACCAGTTTGGATGCAAAACGGCTTTAGCAACGCCCTGATCGATGCACAGCCGAGCATTGTGCTTTGCTGCAAGATGCCTCATGCGGCGGTTCTCTCGCAGGCACATCAATTCAATTGAACTGATGCTCCACTTCCGCGCGATTGCGATAATGCGCTCGAACAGCGCATCACCAATTCCGATGTTTTGCCAATCAGGTTCGACAGAAAAGGCGGCTTCCGTCTTTGTAGATCCGGTCTGGTCGTCACCGCGGAGTTCGGCGACGCCCCTCCGACGCCCTTTTGCAAACGCGCCACAGAGAATGCTGTCATAATGAGGAATGCTCTGAACGTAGGTCGTCAGACTCTCGTCGCTGACAGTCCACCAGAACCGCGCGCGCCGAGCTTCGGCGTCGAGCCGTCGAAAGTGCTCGCAGATCTCGTTTTGCTCGGCTGGATAGAGTCGGCGAATGGCAAAGTCTTGATGATGTCCGAGATGGACCATCGCCTTGTCGCTCCGATTGCAGACTTGGATTGGGCCTGCATCTTCGGGAGGAGGTGAAGATGCTGGCCCAAAAGCATTGGCGGTCCCTGTTGATGTTTTTCGGCGCCGCTGCTTTTGCTGCTTACTGTGGGAAGAGCGAGGTCCAGCAATTCCTTTTCAAATTTGCACGCAAACCCGGGATCAGGACCCGTCGCGTTGGTCCGGGTCTTTCCCGCCGGTTTCCTGTGCCATCAGCTTTTCCGTATATTGAGTGTCCGTCGTCAGAGTTTTTGGAACCAAGAGCGGCGTAAACTAAGTGAGTGTTCGGCTCATCTGATTTGTGTGATTATGCTGCGCGCTGGCTGTGATGCAAACGCCGAGCTTCGAACGTCTTCCGTTTGATCCTTTCTCGTTATTCCAGAATGGCTTGGTCACGCCGAAGTAGACATCGGCGGGTGTGACGTTGTTTAGGCTCTCGTGATATCGCTGATGGTTGTATTGATCGACGAAGGCTTCGATCTGGGCTTCGAGATCACCTGGCAGGAAGTAGTTCTCCAATAAGATGCGGTTCTTCAAGGTTTGATGCCATCGTTCGATTTTACCTTGGGTCTGCGGATGATACGGCTTACCCCGACTGTGTTTCATGCCTTTGTCCTTCAACCATTCAGCCAAATCGCCAGAGACATAACTTGAGCCGTTGTCACTGAGCAGTCTTGGTTTATGGACGATATAGGCCTGATCACATCCGGAGGCCTGCAAGGCTAAATCGAGGGTTCTGTCACATCCTCAGCCCGCATGTTCGTGCAGAGCTTCCATGAGATGATGTAGCGGCTGTAATCGTCCAGAATTGTGCTGAGATAAAACCAGCCCCAACCCAGAACCTTGAGATAGGTAAAGCTGGTCTGCCAAAGCTGGTTGATGGCTGCTGTCTTATGCTCAAACGCATTCGCGGCTTTCAGCACGATGATGGCAGGGCTGGTGATCGGGTCATGCGCCTTGAGCGTGCGATACACTGTAGATTCCGACACAAAATAGCGCTCTTGATCGGTGAACGTGGCGGCCAGCTCGCGCGACGACAGCTCCGTCTCTTTCAGAGCGAGATCCACAACCTTGCGCTTCACTTCGGTGGGCACCCGGTTCCAGACATGATTTGGCTTTGGTGATTGATCATGCAAACCAGCCTCACCGCGCTGCAGATACCGATCATACCAGCGGTAGAATGTGGTGCGGGGGATAAGCCACCGCTATCTCCATTTGCAACACATAGCTTTCGGCACAAGGGGCGGAAATCGGACTTTCGCTGCGGTGGCGAACAAGGCCAACACTCTAGCGATAGCGGTCATTCATGGTAAGTATTAGGCTGATTGCGCTGGGTTAGCAGCCCGATAGAACTTGCGTCAGGCTCAACAGCACATTCCAAAGATGTTTGGTCGCACCAATACGGCAGTCGACGTTGCTATCCCCACAACAAGATCAAACATTTGAGAGCTCCTTGCTGCTTTCTTTTGCCAAGCGTTAAGCTGGCGTTGCAGATACCCTAGTCCGCAACATTTGCGTGGTTGACAGGATCAGTTTCTGTGAAAGGCGGGAAAAACCGCTGACCCGCAATTTGTTCATGCGGTTTTTTTAAACTACTCGATATTAATATGTATGAATTTAGACTAGGGCAATGAGGCGAAAAGCCATCCGATATCTAGCCACCTATTCATCAAAGTATGCGTTATGCGTTGTGTAGATCGCCTGAATGGTTGGCGTCAAACGGTCAAGATGCGTACGAAGGACTTGATCCGCCGCCCACGCATCCCCGCTGAACAGGGCCTTTAAAAGAGATTGATGATCCAGATACAAATCATCCATTGCTTCTTTGCTGGTTAACGCCAGCATGCAAAGGCGGTCAACCTGCGCTTTGTTTTCGGCGATGATTTCAAACGCAAACGCCTGTTTGGCCGAGGCGCAAAGCAGTTTGTGAAACTGGTAGTCCAGATCATGGAACAAATTGACATCTTCTGCTGAGATTGCATCCGCCTGTTCACGAAGGTTGGCTTTTAATGCCGCGTCTACCGACTTGTCGCGATCTGACACGGCAGTGCGGATGACCTCCAATTCGACTGCGGCACGCACAAAGCGGGCATTCGCGATGAGCTGGCGTGAGAACGGTCGAACAACTGTCGCGCGTTGTGGCCGCACCAAAAGGAGATTGAGGTTGGAAAGTCGCGTGAAAGCCTCGCGCACAGGCTGGCGTGAAAACCCGAATGATTTCGCAACATCCGTTTCGGATATCTTTGTCCCTGGAAGCAGCTCCAGGCGGGTGATTTGTCCAAACAGTTCGTCAAAGACAACATCGCTACTCGTCGTGCGTTCAAGGGTTCCCAAAGCTGCCATTTTTTGTATTCCACCTCTGTTTGGCGACATTGTGGCAGATCAGAGAGAGAATTAATAGAGCAAATTAGGATACTAGGTTACATTATATTCATTGTTCTAAAAGGAAAATATCACATATCTAAAGAGCATATAGAAAATTTATGTTGACTAGTATCCCAGTTATCGTGTTGGGTGTGCCCATCAACGAGGGCGGAGCAAGTGTGCTAGCTGGGAGGAAATCAGATCATCCAAATTGGGGTGAAGGCTGATCTGGCGTGAACACTTGTAAGGTTTCGAACACGATCGCCGGTCAAAGACGACTGGAAGAAAACAAGACCTGAACCTGATCTGGGAGGATAGAATGTTCAATTTTTCACTAAAGACGTTGGCTGTGACGGCTGTTTTGTTGGGCGGGGTTTCGACCGCGCAAGCTGATGTCACACTGCGCGGGGCAAGCATGTTTGATGAAGAACATGCATTCACTAAGACCTTGCGCGAGTTTGAACGACTGGTCGCAGAGAAATATGATGGCGAGGTCGAATTTGATCTGCGCCTGAATGGTGAGCTTGGGGTTGAATCCGATTACGTCACCTACCTCAACCAAGGTGTCGCCGTAGATTATACGATCCTTGCCCCGTCCAACATGGCGGTGTTTTCAGAGTCCATTCCTTTGATGGATATGCCTTTCCTGTTCCGTGATCTTGAACACTGGGATGCGGTGCTTTCATCGGATGCGCTGAAACCTCTTGAGGATGATCTGCGCGAAGCCGCTGGCATTGTGATTGTTGGGTATCATGGCGGCGGTGTGCGGAACCTGGCCTCAGCCGAGCCCATCACAAACATGGATGAACTTGCCGGACACCGCATGCGCGTAATGGGGGCCCCAATTCAGGCGCAGACTTTCTCAGCTGTTGGCGCGGCACCATCTGCCATTGCCTACAACGAAGTCTATAACGCAATCCAAACAGGCGTTATTGCCGGGTTCGAAAACGAAGCAGCCTCGATCCAGAACCTGAAGTTCTACGAAGTCGCGCCGCATGTCTCATTGACCCAGCACACGATCACTGTGCGCCCAATTGTGATGTCAGCAAAAATCTTCGATGAACTGCCTGCTGAGTTGCAAGCCGCTATCATGGATGCCGGCACCGAGGCCGGTGCTTTTGGCCGCGCGTTGGAGAGCGGTCAGGACGGCGAAAAACTTCAGGCAATGATCGACGCAGGTCAGATCGAAGTGCATGAGTTTGAGGGTCGCGAGAAAATGCTGGAACTGGTTCAGCCAGTGCAGGACGCCTATGCCGAAGAGCTGGGCGCGACAGAACTGCTCAACAACGTTCGCGGAATGTGATCTCCCAGCTGACGGGCGAGTAAGTAATCAAACTCGCCCGTTGGCATAAATCCCGGTGCGCTTGGCGCGTCACATTGCGATGTAGGGTGGAACATGCTTGGAAAATATCTGGATAGGTTCTGCACTGGGCTTCGTATATTGCTTGGCGTGATGATGGGGGCATTGGCGATACCGGTCGCGATGCAAGTTGTCTCTCGCTACACCGGTTTGATCCCAACTTATCTTTGGACCGAAGAACTGGCGACGTTCCTGTTCGTCTGGATTGTGATGATCGGGTCTATTGTCGCTGTTTGGGACGGCACGCATTTTGACGTGCGGATCACCCGGGATGCGACTGGCTCACTCCCGCGGCTCCTCCAAGACGGTGTTGTGCATGTTGCCATCATGATTTTTGGGGGCTTCTTCCTATTTTACGGCATCGAGTACACCGAATTTGGGGGCAACCAACGATCTGTAATGATGCGTGCAAACCTCGCGATCACGCACGTATCGGTCCCGATTGCTGGAGGGTTTTGGTTTCTCCTGTCAGGCTACCGGTTGTCCGAAACCATCGCGAAATATCTAAACCGAGAGAGCAGCCAGACATGATCCTCGATACTGCAACTGCAGCCACGATGCTTATTGCTGGCTTTCTGGTGCTGATTTTCATCCGCATCCCAGTGGCATTCGCATTGGGTTTGGCGACCCTCCCGGTTGTGTTGCTTGAGCTGCGGCTGACCCCGTTCATCGTGCTGGATCGGATGTTCCAATCCTATAACTCCTTCATCTTATTGGCCGTTCCATTCTTTCTACTGGCGGCCAACCTGATGAATTCCGGCAAAGTAACCGACCGGCTGATCGAACTGGCCCGTGTGCTAACCGGCTGGATGCCCGGCGGATTGGGTCATGTAAATGTCGCTGTGTCGATGCTGTTCGCTGGTATCTCCGGATCTTCCACAGCAGATGCGGCGGGTATCGGAAAAATCCTGATCCCAGCCATGCAGAAAGAGGGGTACGACACGCGGTTTGCCGTTGCTATCACGGCCTGCTCTTCGGTGATGGGGGTCATCATCCCGCCGTCGATTTTGATGATCGTTTGGGGCGGTGTCATGCAGGTCTCTGTCGGCGCATTGTTTTTGGGCGGCGCGATTCCGGGCCTGATGATTGGCCTCGCCTTGATGGCTACGGTCTATGGTTTCGCAAAAGCCCGCAATTACCCGGTGACGGCGACGCCGAACTGGGGTGAATTCTGGGCCGCTTGGAAAGGCGCCGCACTGGCCCTTTTGACACCGGTCTTTGTGATTGGCGGTATTGTAGGTGGTCTTGTCACGCCAACTGAAAGTGCAATCATTGCGGCGGGTTATGCGCTGATCTTGGGTATGTTTGTCTATCGGACGGTCACTGTCAGAGATTTGGGTACGATCCTCTATGACACCGCACGATTTGCAGCCATCTCTCTGTTTGCGATCGGCACCGCCTCGGCATTCGGATGGCTACTGTCGTTCTACGATGCGCCGCGCCTGATTGTCAGCGTTCTGACTGCTTGGGAGTTCGGGGCATTTGGAACGGCTATCTTGATTGCCCTTCTGTTTCTTCTCTTTGGCCTGTTCATCGATGCAATCCCGACAATCATCATTCTTGGCACGGTTCTGATGCCGGTGGCACAGGCGGGTGGGGTCGATCCAATCGCATTTGCCATCATCGGTATCGTTTCGCTTGCCTTCGGGCTGGTGACGCCGCCCTACGGCTTGTGCCTGCTGATCTCAGCGGCAATTGGCGGCCTGAATGTTGTGCAAGTCCTGCGTGAGGTCGTGCTTATCCTTGCCCCAATGCTGGTCATCCTCATTCTGTTGGCGGCATTCCCCGAAATCATTCTGTGGCTCCCAAAGGCAGTTATGCCGGGGGCGTTCCGATAATGGCGTCTCAACTTGCGCTGTGAGCGCTCTGAGAGGGCCGCCAACTGAAACCCGTGACACAAGCGAAGCTGGCGCTTTGTAATAGGAAGGACCGACATGAAACTTGCAGGTAAAACCGCCATTGTAACCGGAGGAGGCCGTGATATTGGCCGCGCGGTTGCGATCAAACTCGCCTCTGAAGGCGCAAATGTTGCGATCAACTATTTTTCCAGCTCAAACGGCGCGGATGAAGCTGTTGCCGCAATCGAAGCCAACGGCGGTAAGGCGATTGCCGTGCAGGGCGACCTGAACAAGAAGGCGGATGTTGACGCGCTTGTGTATCGCACGGTCGAAACCTTTGGCGGCGTCGATATTCTGGTCAATAATGCAGGCGGTCTGATCGCCCGCAAAACCATTGCGGAAATGTCTGTTGAACATTGGGACGCCGTGATGAGCCTGAATCTGACCAGCACATTCCTGATGACGCAGGCTTGCCTGTCCAGGATGACGTCTGGAACTATCGTCAATCTCGCCAGTCAGGCCGGGCGCGATGGTGGTGGACCGGGTGCCGTCGCCTATGCCACAGCCAAGGGCGCGGTCATGACCATGACACGCGGTTTGGCAAAAGAGGTCGGCCCAGACATTCGTGTGAATGCACTTTGTCCTGGCATGATCGATACCGATTTTCACAATGTTCATACACCTGATGCTGGTCGACGCGGCTTTGAAGCCAACGCACCGCTAAAGCGTCAGGGTCATGTCGATGACGCTGCAAATCTCGTTTTATTTCTGGCCTGCGAGGACAGTGCCTTCATCACGGGCGCAAACATTGATCTCAACGGTGGCATGCTGTTTTCCTAACAAGCAAGGAGAGAACCTGTGCCCAATTTCCCGATCGTCTCTACAGGTGAACATGTCACGCGGCAGGTGCTATCTGATCATCCTGACCTCATGGTTGTTGCCTTCCGGTTTTACGCGACCGGGGCGATTGGTGCTCTACACAGCCATCCGCATGTGCAGGCGACCTATGTCGAAAGCGGTCGATTTCGGTTTACGTTGGGTGAGCACGAACAAGAGTTTGGCCCCGGTGAAAGTTTTGTCATCCCGCCCGGCCAAACCCATGGCTGCACATGCCTGGAACCTGGGACATTGGTCGACAGTTTCACGCCCCGCCGCGATGATTTTCTGTAACTGATATGCGTGTACTGGCAATCGGCGAATGCATGGCAGAACTTGCCCCATCTGAACGGTTTGGTGAATTCAAGCTTGGTTTTGCGGGCGATACCTTCAATACAGCATGGTATCTTGCACAAATCGCCGCAGATATCGACGTCAACTATCTGACGGCTGTCGGAGATGATGCGATTTCGCAGGATCTGCGGGCGTTCATGAAAGACAGCAGGATATCCGACACGCACGTCCAAGTCATTTCGGGCAAAACGATTGGGCTATATCTCATCCATCTCAGCAATGGTGAGCGCAGTTTTTCATACTGGCGCAGCGACTCTGCCGCCAGGCAACTTGCGGTCGACGAGATTGCACTCGGGCGGGCAGTTAAGGGCGCAGACTTAATCTACTTTTCTGGAATAACCCTCGCTATTCTCGATCCACAATCACGCGAAATGCTGTTCGATGCGTTGCGTCGTGCACGTGCATCCGGAACGACTGTTGCCTTTGATACAAATCTAAGACCACAGCTTTGGTCTACGCCGCAGGAAATGACAGACACAGTTATGAAAGCTGCTGCGCAATCCGATATCGTTCTGCCATCTTATGATGACGAAGCCGTATGGTTCGGGGACGGCGATTCAATTGCGACGCTGGATCGGTATGCAAAGGCTGGTGTCGATCAGATTGTCGTCAAGAACAGCGCGCAGCCTGTGGTTTTTCAAAAAGCAGGTCAACGTGGAGAGGTAGGCGTTGATCCAGCGAGGGGCATTGTCGATACCACTGCGGCAGGGGACAGTTTCAATGCAGGTGTCTTGGTAAGCGTTGTTAGGCAGGATGATTTGGCAACAGGCATACGCAAGGGGTGTCGTCTGGCAGGCCATGTCGTCCGTCACAAAGGCGCACTCGTCCCGGTTAACTTAGATCTTGGTAAGGATGAGATGGGTTAGTGATACCTCTTGATCAAGGAGTAGCAAGATCATGAAACAGACTTGGCGCTGGTTTGGCCCTTCTGATGCGATCTCCATTGGCGAAATCAGGCAAACCGGTGCAACCGGCATCGTCTCAGCCTTGCACCATGTTCCAACAGGAGAGGTTTGGTCAGTCGAGCACATCAAAGAGCGGCAGCAACAGATTGAGCAGCCCGGAGGCGTTCCATCTGGATTGACCTGGGACGTTGTTGAAAGCGTTCCGGTGTCCGAAGCGATCAAATCGCAAACCGGCCCGGTAAGGCAACACCTTGAAATGTACAAGGAAAGCCTACGTAATTTGGCCGAATGTGGCATTCACACAGTCTGCTACAACTTCATGCCAGTTCTGGATTGGACGCGCACAGACCTGAGCCATCCGCTGCCACATGGTGGGCACGCAATGCGGTTTGATCTCTTGGATTTTGTCATGTTCGATTGTTTCATCCTATGCAGGCAACGCGCGGAGCAAGATTATTCAGCGGTGATCATAGAAGCCGCACGGGCCCGGTTTGCAGATCTGGGTGATGGAGATCGCCTGAAACTGTCGAACAATATCGTCGCTGGTTTGCCGGGGGCGAACGACAATTGGTCTCTTGAGGACGTGAAACGAAACCTCGACGCATATGTTGGCGTGACGCCCGAAACCCTCCGCTCCAACCTGGTTGATTTCCTTTCCGAGGTTGTTCCAACGGCCGAAGACCTCGGCGTCCGGCTCTGTTGCCATCCAGATGACCCACCTTTTCCACTGCTTGGGCTTCCACGGGTCATGTCGTCGCAAAGTGATTACGCGACCGTGTTGGATGCCGTTGACAGCCCGGCAAACGGAGCAACGCTATGCACCGGGTCATTGGGGGTTGCCGAAGACTTCGACCCAGTATCCTTCATTGCTCAGCACGGCCATCGGATCCACTTTGTACATCTTCGCAATACCGTGCGGGACGGTTCAAGCGACCGCAATCGCCATAGTTTTTCCGAGTCTGAACATTTGGCAGGAGACACAGATATGGTTGCAACAATTCGCGCCTTGATGGTCGAAGAAACGCGGCGCCGCAATCAGGGGCGATCAGATTATGAGATTCCCATGCGCCCGGACCATGGCCACGCTTTGCTGAACGATCTCACTCGTCCTTCCCAGCCCGGCTACCCGCTCATAGGCAGAATGCGCGGCCTCGCCGAACTGCGCGGTGTTATGCACGGTTGCACTTTGATTTCACCTGGGTCCGATGCCAATATTCGCGGCATTTAAGCGAGCGTCTGCTCCTCCGGACAGATCAGACCTTTTGCCGGGCTTGATGATACCGGTATGTGATCAGAAGACGATAGTAACCTATCGGCAGAAGTCCGCTTTGTCCGCAGTGCGTAAATTCAGTCCCTGATCCTTGCTGCACTCTGCATGAATGGCGGCTTTTCCCGCTGCCCGACAGCACCATACTTTACGCTACCGCAGCATTTCCCACGCCGCGAGCGCACGCAGCATGAAAACCGGACTCACAAAATGGGTTCATTGCTGACGTTCTCTGCATACACGATCAATGGCTGCTATTGGGCAAATTAAGGACCTTTACGATGCAGCAAATGCAATGGTCGGCCATTTGCGTTGTGGACTTGGGGTCGCCACGATCCTCTCCTGCACCTATTCGCAGCCATTTCCGGTTCGTCTGTAGCCACAGCACTTAACTATTGGCTCGACCGCTATCCCGCAGATGAAGCGCTTCAACTACAGCCCCAGCTATTCCTACGGTGTGATTGCAGCGGGCGGTACGCTCGGGATTCTAATTCGTCCCTCTGGGCCTCTTATTCTCTATGCCATTGTAACCGAGGCCTCGATCGGAGCTCTTTTCCTAGCCGGGTTGGTGCCGGGTATCATGACGGCTGTCATATTCGCGGTTTGGGCGATGGTCAGCGCTGGGTTTGGGGCACAGTTGTCTCTCAACCATTTGCAGGTATGGGCGTTATTTGGTCACGTATGAGACAGTCGATCTGGGCCTTGTTGATGCCACCGGTGGTTTTGGGCGGGATCTACCTCGGAGTATTTACTGCCACTGAAGCAGCTTCTATTGGCTGCCTTTACGCGCTGTTCATCAGCGTAGTTGTTTACCGCAATTTCGGTCTGAACGACCTTTGGGTGACTGCGTTTGAGACTGTAGGCACAACGGCGATGCTGTTCATGATCCTGGCTGCTGCGGCGCTGTTTGGTCACGCCGTAACCATTATTCGCCTGCCCATAGAGATCGTCGAACAAGTGACGGCAATGGGCCTCAGCCCCGCCATGTTTGTCGTAGCCGTCATGCTACTCATTCTGGTGCTGGGCATGTTTTTGGAGACCATCTCGATCATCCTGATCACGACGCCAATCGTTTTTCCTGTCATGCTGGCATTGGGGATCGATCCAATTTGGTACGGCATCCTTCTAATGATCAACCTCGAACTTGCGCTGATCACACCTCCCGTGGGGATGAATCTCTTCGTCATCAAGGGCATTGCCAAAGCCCCTTTGTACGAGGTCATTCGCGGCGCCTTGCCATATGCAGCGCTAATGCTGCTGGGCCTGATCCTCGTCTTTGCATTCCCATCTTTATCCACGTGGCTTCCCGAGGCGGCGGGGTTCGGCGGCTAAGCAACGCGTTCATGAAACTCCTTGAGTATTACCCTTTTCATCCTTAACGCCATGTCTCAATAGGATTGGACCCCATGGCTAGGGCTCATTTGAGACTCTAACCGTATACTTTCTGGGTCAGAAATGCCCAATGTTTAGGTTAGAATTGAATGACGTGATCCTCCGACTCATTGAGGTTTTGGCTGTCAATTGAGTCAAAGGTCAGTGGCGTTCCACATTTCTTGGTGTGGTCGTCATTTTGTGGATCAGTGTCGGAAAAAGTGAACTCTCTCCCCGTATTTCCCAAGTAGCATACCTTTGACAGCGAACGTTGTCAGTCACAGAAGCTGTCAAACGGGCCCGACCCGGAGCAGTTTTTAGACCGGTGTCGTTACCGAAGGGAGTTGGCCATGGCGAAACTACTTGATCCGTTTCAGCTCAAGCACCTGACGCTGCGCAACCGTATCGTCAGCACCTCTCACGCGCCCAATTACGTCGAAGATGGTCATCCGCGAGACCGTTACAGGCTGTATCACGAAGAAAAGGCCAAGGGTGGCGTCGCCCTGACAATGATCGGAGGATCGACGAATATCGCTGCCGACAGCCCCTCGGTATTCGGCCAGCTTTATGCCGGCGACGACAGTATCGTTCCCTGGTTTCGGAAGCTCACGGATGGTGTGCACCTGCATGGGGCCGCTATCATGTGTCAAATCACTCATATGGGACGCCGCACTGCTTGGGATGATGGGCATTGGTTACCGGTTATTGCCCCGTCCGGCGTTCGCGAACGCGCACACCGCGCCTTTCCCAAAGCAATGGAACAAGAGGACATTGAACGAGTGATCGGCGATTATGCCGCTGCGGCGCGACGTTGTCAGCAGGGCGGGTTCGATGGGATCGAGCTTCTGTCCCACTCGCATTTGCTGGGCCAGTTTCTGTCTCCGCTCACCAACCAACGCGACGATGCCTTTGGTGGAACGTTGAAGAACCGCATGCGCCTGACCCTGCAGGTATTGGATGCGGTGCGCGCAGAGGTCGGTCCGAAGTTCATACTGTCCATGCGCATCACCGGCGATGAGTTGATTGAGGGCGGGCTGAGCGCCGAGGACTGCATTGCCGCCGCCCGGATGCTGGAAGATAGTGGCCATGTCGACCTGCTCAACATCCTGGTCGGGGCGCCCTACGATGACCTTGGCCTTGCTGAATGGGTGCGTCCTATGGGTCTGCCAGCCGCTCCGCATATTACTGTGGCCGGACGCATCCGCGAAGCCGTCAACCTGCCGATTCTGCATGCAGGCGGCATCGCAGACATTGCAACGGCTCGCCACGCGGTCACAGGCGGCCATGTCGATCTGGTCGGCATGACGCGCGCCCAAATGGCTGATCCTTATTTGGTGGCAAAACTGGCACGCGGGGAAGAGGATCGTATCCGTACCTGTGTTGGCCTCGGGTATTGCGTGGACCGGGTCAATCAGGGCAAGCCCGCCGTGTGCGGACACAATGCCGCCACCGGGCGGGAGCAAACTTTACCCCATGTCATTCCTGCCAGCCGCACCCGAAGGAAGGTGGTTGTCGTCGGCGGCGGACCTGGCGGGCTGGAGGCAGCGCGGGTCAGTGCCTTGCGCGGTCACGATGTGGTTTTGTTCGAGGCGTCAGATCGGCTGGGGGGGCAGCTTGTTTTGGCAGCCAAGGGCGGGACACGCAGGCAGATATGGGGTGTTGCCGATTGGTTGATTTCCGAGGTTACCACCCTTGGTGTTGATCTTCGCATGAATACCTATGTCGAGGCCGGTGACGTGCTTAGAGAAGCCCCGGAATTAGTCATTGTTGCTACCGGAGGATGGCCCGAGCCAGTATCCATTCCGGGCGGCGATCTGGCGCTCTCCAGTTGGGAGGTTCTGTCAGGAGAAGCGCGTGTCTCGGGCGAAGTTCTATTGTTCGACGAGATTGGAGACCATCCCGCGGCAGTCACTGCCGACATGTTGGCAGGCGCTGGCCACAGCGTCGAACTTGTGACCCCCGACCGGGCGATTCTGCATGACCTTGGCCCAACGACCTCTGCCGTTGCTTTGCGCGATCTGGCAGCCAACGGGGTGACCTTTACCTGCCTCCACGAACTCCGTGCTCTAAGCCAAGAGGGAAACCGGGTGTGCGCCAGCCTGCGCAATGTCTTGACCGGTGATATCACCAAGCGTCTTGTCGACCACGTGGTTGTCGAGCAAGGTCTAATCCCGACGGACGCGCTCTATCACGATCTAAAGCCAAGTTCGCGAAACCTTGGGCAGGTTGATCACAAGGCGCTGATCAATGGTTCATTCCCGTTCAGGGAAGACGAGCCGGATGGCCAGTTCTATCTGGCCCGAATTGGTGACGCGATCGCAGGCCGCAATATGCACGCCGCGATTCTCGACGCTATGCGTATTTGCTGTTCAGCCTGAGCTGCGCTTCGAGCATTTTTCATCAGTTGCGGCGAAGGCAAAGCTGTACCTCGGCCCGCATCGAAAAACCTTCAGGAAAGCAGAAGTTCGCAGCACTCGCACAGAGACCTAGTTTGCAGACGAAAAGCAGATCTTAAGTTCGAAATACGATGCTTGCTCTACGCTGGAGGAAGCGGCCGCCTCAGCAAAGGGCTGCCTAAACAATGCGGCATCAAAATACGCTCCCGATACTCAAACTTGGTGCTGTAAACAGGCTTGGCGGTTCAATACCCAACGGTGCAAAAACCAATGCTCGTTGAATTTTCTTGCAGAACCAGCAGTACAGTGTTGAGATTGCTTCTGTCATTGGGAGGCTGGTCGGGTGTTGATCTGGCCAACGCAATTAGATCAACTAGCGACTTAGAGCGACCGCCACTAGCGACGAATTGACGAGTATCGCGCTGAAAATTTCGGCACGACACATAGGGGAGGAAAGAAATTGAAAAATCTGACAACGACGCTGGCGGGATCGCTGATAGCATTTGCGGCTTCGCTAACTGCGGCCCAAGCTGAGAAGCTGACGTTTTACTGCTCGGCACAGGAAGATTGGTGTCAACTCATGGCGCGCAGTTTCGAGGATGCCACCGGTATAGACGTCAATATGACCCGCAAGTCCTCGGGCGAGACGTTTGCACAAATTCGCGCGGAAAGTTCTAACCCTAAAGGCGATGTATGGTGGGGCGGTACCGGTGATCCCCATTTGCAAGCCGCCGAAGAAGGCTTGACGATGGAGTACGTGTCGCCGATGCGTGACCAGCTTCACGACTGGGCGATCTCGCAGGCTGAAAGTGCAGGAAACAAGACCATCGGAATTTATTCAGGCGCACTCGGCTACGGTTATAACTCCGACCTCTTGGCCGCGAACAGCTTGCCCGAGCCCGCATGTTGGAAAGACTTGCTGAAGCCCGAGTATAAAGGGCACGTGCAAATGGCAAACCCGAATTCCTCGGGCACCGCTTATACGACGCTTGCCTCGATGGTTCAGATATTTGGCGAAGACGACGGCTTTGAGTTCATGAAGGGCCTACATTCGAACATCAACCAATACACCAAGTCGGGTTCTGCCCCAATCAAGGCCGCCGGCCGGGGTGAGAACACCATCGGCATCGTCTTCATGCATGATGCGGTCAAGCAGGCCGTATCAGGTTTTCCAGTCAAGGTCGTGGCCCCATGCGAAGGCACAGGCTATGAGATCGGTTCGATGTCGATCATTGACGGCGCTCGAAATGAAGAAGAAGCCAAAAAGTTCTATGACTGGGCGCTCAGCCCCGAGGCCCAGAACCTTGCGCTTGAGGTTAACGCCTTCCAGGTTCCGTCCAACAAAAATTCGGAGACCTCTGAAAGCGCACCTGACATGAGCCAGATCAAGCTTATTGACTATGACTTCAAAAAGTACGGCTCGTCTGACGAACGCAAGCGTCTCTTGCAGAAATGGGACGAAGAGGTCTCAGTACTGCCACAGTAAGTGACTGACACCACACCAAAAACGAACCACCCGGTTCTGATCTTCTGGATTGTTGCCGGGTGGGTAGGTTTCTGCCTACTGCCATGGTTCATGGTGGAGGATGGCATTTGGTCATTCGTATGGCTGGTCGATGGATATCCGTTCGATGAAGATTATGCGCCCGCCGTTTTCCTGATCGGACAGGGCGAAAAGCTGTGGCTTACGCCGCTTTTGGTCCCGCTTACCTTGCCTTTGTTGATACTCGGCAAACCGAAGTCCGATCCACAATACGCACGTATCCTGATTTTGGCTGGTGCCTTGGGTTTTGGCTGGCTGATTGCGCAAGGGTTCTCAATTGGCATTCGCGGATTCAATTTCGACTGGATGAAGGCGCTGTTCGGAGAGCCGAAGATCCGCCAGTTCGGCATGGGATACGGCGCGATGATCTGCGCCACAGCTTTCCTGTTCCTTTTAACTCAGGGTATTGCGGCGCGCGGTGCCATCAACGGCGACGTTTTCGTCGTCAGTGCAATTGGCGGCGTAATCACCATTGTTACAATTTTCGTCTTCTTTCCAATTGCGAAGATGTTGTTTGCCGCCTTCGTTACCGAAGATGGTGCCTATTCAGTTTCGGTTTTTGCCTCGAAATTCTTTGATGACCGACTTTGGGGTTTGGGCTGTTTTGCCGGTGCCAAATGCGGCGCCGCGTGGAACTCTCTGTTTCTTGCAGTTCTTGTGGGCTTCATCACGACGGCACTTGGACTATGTTTTGCACTTGTCGTCACACGGTCAGGTTTTCGTTTTAAACGCGGGATGCGCGCGCTGACAGTTTTGCCGATTATCACACCGCCCTTCGTGATTGGTCTTGCACTGATCCTGCTGTTTGGGCTTTCCGGTTCGGTCACCAAATTTGTTGCTGAGATCTTTGGTGTGCAGCCTACGCGCTGGCTTTATGGCATGCCCGGGGTGCTGATCGCTCAGACTCTGGCATTTACGCCGATCGCCTTTCTGGTTTTGATCGGGGTGGTCGAAGGGGTGTCACCTTCGATGGAAGAGGCCGCCCAAACCCTTCGAGCCAATCGTTGGCAAACATTCAAAACCGTGTCCCTGCCTCTGATGCGCCCCGGCCTGGCCAATGCCTTCCTGCTTGGGTTCATCGAATCCATGGCCGATTTTGGCAACCCGCTTGTTTTGGGCGGGAATTTTGATGTGCTGTCGACCGAGATTTTCTTCGCCATCGTCGGAGCGCAATACGATCAGGGCCGCGCTGCTGTTCTGGCCATGGTGCTCTTGTTCTTCACACTTTCCGCCTTCTATGCGCAACGCGCGTGGCTGGGGAAAAAGAGTTATACCACCGTTTCCGGCAAGGGCGACGCGGGTGTGCACCCCTTGATGCCGCGCGGCCTTGCCATACCGGTTCTGGGCATTGCAATTGCCTGGGCAGTTTTCACTGCCGTGGTTTACGGGATGATCATCTATGGAAGTATCGTCGAACTGTGGGGCGTCGATAACTCGCTGACGTTCAAGCACTACGTCACAGCCTTTTCGGTTCGCTTCGAAGAAGAAGGTATTCGCTGGACCGGAGCCGCCTGGGACAGTTTCTGGACCACAATCACCATTGCTGCCATTGCCGCACCGTTGACGGCCGCCGTGGGGTTGGTCACTGCCTATCTGCTGACACGGCAAAGTTTTGCGGGAAAGAATGCGTTTGAGTTTGGCACGATGCTCTCTTTCGCTATTCCCGGCACGGTTATTGGCGTCAGCTATATCCTGGCATTCAACGTGCCGCCGATCGAGATCACTGGCACGGGCGTTATCCTTGTGGTCAGCTTTATCTTCCGCAATATGCCGGTTGGGGTTCGCGCGGGTATTGCGTCTATGTCACAATTAGACAAGTCGCTTGACGAGTCTTCGCTGACGCTCGGTGCAAATTCCTGGCAGACTTTCAGGCGGGTAATTCTTCCTCTTTTACGGCCCGCTATCCTAGCTGCGCTGGTTTACAGTTTTGTCCGGGCCATGACGGCGATTTCGGCGGTGATATTCCTTGTTTCAGCAGAGTATGACATGGCTACCAGCTACATTATCGGTCGGGTCGAAAACAACGATTACGGTCTTGCAATCGCATATTCCACAACGCTGATCTTCGTGATGTTGGCGGCAGTCGGGATGTTACAAATCCTCGTGGGCCGTGTTCAGATCGGGCGACGTACACAACTCGGGACAGAGAAAACGACATGACCGAAACGACTATAGCAAGTAAGGCCGCGCCTGTTCGTTTCGACGGTGTTTCGAAAGTGTTCGGCAAGGATGTGGTGGCCGTCGACAGCATCGATCTGCACGTCCAAGCGGGCAAGTTGGTGACGCTATTAGGCCCCTCGGGCTGCGGTAAAACGACGACGTTGCGCATGATCGCAGGACTGGAAATGGCGACCACGGGTCGAATTCTGATCGGCGACCGAGACGTGACCAAATTACCCGCTACCGACCGTGACGTGTCGATGGTATTCCAATCCTACGCGCTTTTTCCGCATATGAGCGTGCTAGAGAACGTCATGTATGGGTTGACCTTTTCCGGCTTTGACAAGCGCGAGTCCCGATCGCGCGCGCTGCATGGGTTAGACTTGGTTGGCCTGAAGGGCTTCGACAACCGTTTGCCAAGTGAACTCTCCGGGGGGCAGCAACAGCGCGTTGCCGTCGCTCGTGCATTGGTTTTGGAACCGCAGGTTTTGCTCTTTGACGAACCTCTCTCAAACCTCGATGCAAAACTGCGCCGCCAGGTGCGCGAAGATATCCGCGCCATTCAGCAAGATCTCGGTTTGACCGTCGTCTATGTGACTCACGATCAGGAAGAAGCCCTTGCCGTTTCAGATGAGATTGTCGTCATGCGCAACGCTGCCATCGCACAGATCGGCACGCCGCGTAAACTATATGATGCGCCGGTTGACCGGTTCGTGGCCGATTTCATTGGTGAGGCTAACCTGATCAGTTGCACTATTCTTTCCGTTAAAGGCGATTTAGCCACGATCGAAATCGAGGGCTATCAACACACGCTCCCCTCTCGTGGCCTAACGCCTGGTCCCGCAACGCTGGCCGTGCGCCCGTCACGGATATTGATTGGATCTGATATCGGCATCCCGGCCAAAGTTGCCAAGGCGACCTATGTTGGCGTGCGGATGGAGTACACTCTGGCCGGTGCCTTCGGGCAGGTATTTGCTGTGCAGGACGACGTGGACGAGCCACTGGAAATCGGCTCGGAAGTCAAAATGTCTTTTGCCGAACGTGGCCCCGTTCTGTTGCCGGAAGGGTGACGTGGGTAAACTTTTAGCCGTCTCTCAACCGGAGGTCGTCCTTGAGCCAGAGACACCGGTCACCGAATGGGGTTTGAGTGAAATTGGCCGCGCCCGAGCCGACACATTTTCACAAAGTAAGGCCATGTCTAGCGCGACAGATATCTGGTCCAGTACCGAGCGAAAAGCGTCCGAAACAGACGCTATCCTTGCAAAGCCTTTGGGGCTGGTCGCGAATTCCGAGCCTGGATTGAGTGAGAACGACCGAAGCACTACCGGATCCCTTCTTCCCTCGATATTCGAGGTCCGCCGCTGACACTTTCTTCAAGGCACCCAAGTCCAGCTTCTGCAGTTGGGAAACAGCCCATGCCGCGCAACTGCGTATCGTTCGAACAGTCCTGTCAATCGTCAAAAACCACGACAGAAGAGACTTGGCCATTTTAACCCACGGCGCGGTCGGAACACTGCTTTGATGCCATCTTGCAGGGCAGAAAATCGATCGTCGGATTGTTCAACCTGGTCTGGGCCACTTCAGGCGTGCGGATATTAATACTCTTCAACCTGAATTTGGGTCGAGCCCGATTGCCTGAACGACGTCATTCGTTCCAAGCGTCGTCGCAGATCATTTTCAAGGTCTCGAACACGGCCGGTGTACCAGCGATCACGCGACCACCGTCCCGGATCATCCCGTCGGCGTCTTGATCCTCGATCTCGCCACCTGCTTCGGCAATCATCAACTGACCGGCGAGGCAATCCCAGGCGTTCATGTGCTCTTCAATGTACCCCAATAGACGTCCCGCCGCGACATAGGCCAGCGAAAGCGCACCGCTTGCATTGCGATGATAGAGAGCGCCACGTTCGATAAGGGCCGCAATCACCGGAATGACCTTTGATGCTTCGACCCGGTTCGAATAGCCAATTGAGACGGTCCCACTTGCAAGTTCCACGCTTGAGGCAACCTGCATGGCGTGTCCATTCAAAGTGGCACCTTCGCCTCGGACCGCCACGTAAGTTTCACCAACGTTTGGCTCGAAAATTACGCCGACCTGCGTCTGACTGTCTGAGACGCCCGCTAAGACAATCGTCCAGGCCGGAATGCCATTGACGAAGTTCGTTGTCCCATCAATCGGATCGATCACCCAGTCAAAACCGCTGGAGCCAGCTTTTTCGGCGTGTTCTTCGCCATAAATCCCATCATCGGGAAAAGAGTTCATAATCTTTTGACGAATGAAGGTTTCGACGTTGCGATCCGCCTCGCTGACCCAGTCTTGTGCGCCTTTTTGATCAATGACCAAGGTGTCTCTGGAAGCAAAATACTCTAGTGCAAGCGCGCCCGCCTCTTCGGCTACCGCAACGGCGAAGTTTCTTCGTGCAATGATGTTATGCATAGGTCGGCTCGCTTCCTGCTAAATGCAACACCATCCCTAGTGGATAGGGTGTCAGAACACAAAACAGTGTTTGCCAGACAGAAATCCACTTTCTTCGAGTCACCCGAGTTTCTGTCGAAAGAATATGCCAATAAAAGCACTCATTCACTTCCGTGCAGTGAAGTCGCATATTGCTCGTGACCATCGCCGGATTTTGAGAACACTGCATCGCAGCACTTGAAGTTGCGATGACGGTCCGCATCGGGCTGCCTGCGAGAGCGGCCCAGAGATATTGTATTTCAATGGCTTCAGCAATAGCCAGGGCATCTTCAAGTTCAACACCAAGATACCTGACCGTGCTGTCCATCTTTGTGTGCCCCAACAGAAGCTGGAAGGCGCGAAGCCCAAAGCTCCATATGCTGCGCCCTGCATCATAGTCCGCTTTCGTTCAGTCGATCCAATGAGTCAAATCACATGATCACTATTGTTCCCTTCATATGTGGATGAAACGCACAGAAATATTTTGTTTCCATACCTTTAGTAACCTCAACTTTGGCGCTGACACCGTTTGGGATCTCCCCAGTGTCCCATCCGAACTCATCTGCCGTGGCCGTATGTGGCGCCAGATCTTCATTGGTCCATTGAATGGTATCACCAACAGACACGTTCAGAAGCTTTGGCGTGAATGCGAATGCTTTGATGCTGACTTCGTGGACTACTGGTTCTGCCGCCAGGGCCCGCGTTCGGGTTAAAGCGAGAACGGCCGCCGATGCGACCGCTCCAACCATTACGCGACGGCGTGAATGGGCTTTTCCCATCACTGCAGTGCCTCGACCATCATTTCGGCGTGGCCTTCATGGGCTTTAAAGATCTCAAGTCCCTGCTCGAACAGAGCCTTCACCTCGGCATTGTCGATATTGGGGATCATTGTGTTCTCCACCAGATCATTCACCGCCTGGTGATAGGCCAATTCATTGGCTGCATAAGCGGCATCAAACTCTGCTCCACGCAGCTTGACGAAGCCATCGATGATCTCTTCGGCATTGGCATTCAGCGTTTGGCTGAACGCATTGTCCTGCGCTGACGCGCCCAGTTTTTCGAGCAGGCCCAAGGCCGCTTCGTTCACGGCAGTATGGTCGCGGATCATCGTGTTTGCGAATTCATGGATGTCGGGGTTCGACGACAAAGCCAGCGCCAGATAGGCATACCGAATGTCGACGTTATCGGCCGTATAGGCAATGTGAGCGTATTCGAGATCGCTCATCTCGGCGACGTCCTGCGCAGAGGCTTGAGCGCCAGTCATGGCAAGTGCCACAGCAAATGCGGAAATC
Source organism: Ruegeria sp. CDSC045 (assembly GCF_059610725.1). NCBI lineage: Bacteria > Pseudomonadati > Pseudomonadota > Alphaproteobacteria > Rhodobacterales > Roseobacteraceae > Ruegeria > Ruegeria sp. CDSC045. The sequence continues at coordinate 182,080 of NZ_JBXWOE010000004.1, read as the reverse complement.
AGTTTCTTCATTTTGGAGACTCCACTGAGTGTTACGATGGCAATAGGAGTAATCCGAACCGGGAAGTGAGATATATGCGGGAACGTTCGATTTTCTGTGCAGATCGTTCAAGCTACTGTACAAAAACGCCAAATACTGCCATGAAAATGCATGCTTGATTTGCTTAGCGATATCCTTACGAAACTGTCTGTTCAAGGCGCGCTCTATTTTCGAACTTCGTTGACCACCCCTTGGGGGATTGAAGTTCCCAAGTTCAATAACGTCGCCCGATTTCATTTTGCTCATAGGGGCAATTGCCTGATCGAAGTTGAAGGATATGAAAAAGTGGTGGGGCTGGAGCAGGGCGATCTGTTGATTGTTCCGCATGGCGCGTCACACAAGTTGTACTGCGCGGCTGAAACGAGAGATGCAGTTTTGCCGCTGGACACGGTCATCGAACGGTCGGGATACACTGGGACTGGGGTTCTGGTTTACGGCGGCGACGGCGATGAACGTGACACGCAACTTATCTGCGGCCATTTTTCATTCGACCCTCATGCAAAACATATACTGTTGGAACGCCTTCCACCGATCATTCACCTCAGGAATTACGGGGAATCCGCTGGAAAATGGATGGAGGCGACACTGCGCATGATCGGAGATGAGGCCGGGGGTCTTCGCCTCGGTGGCGATCTCATTGCTTTGAAGATGTCAGAAGCCATACTTGCGCAGGCCATACGTTCGTTTGTGGAAAGTGACGAATCCTCGAGGTGGGGCTTGAACGGATTCTCTGATCACCATCTGGCTCGGGCTCTTGACGCGTTTCACAAGGATCCAAGCGCATCCTGGACGATAGAAACAATGGCGCGCATTGCAGGCATGTCACGAACAAACTTTGCCGTTCAGTTTCAGAAAAAGATGGCGATGTCGCCAATGCAATACGTAACAGCTTGGCGGCTGGAGATCGCCAAACGCTGTCTTACTGACCCATCAAGTTCTGTTTCGGATGCGGCAGAACGCGCTGGATACGCATCGGATTCTGCTTTTGCACGCGTTTTCAAGAGGGAAATTGGCCTCTCACCTGCCGGCTTCCGTCGGCAAATCAGGTTATCATCGGTGCAATAAACCGGACGGGATCTGTTGCGAAGTTTTAACTTGCCACAGTGATATCTTTGCACCGGCGGACTAAGCCGACAGCTCCTTAAATTGCCGAAACGGACAGACACCGGGCGTGATTTGTCCTTTGCGGATTATGTGAACCACTTCTATTCCGTCGAGCGTTTTGCCGTGGTTGTCGACGGCTGGGTAAAGATAGACCCACGCGCCTTTCCCCTTGATGTAGGTCGTACCATTCACACGATAATAGGTATTGACAATACCTATTATCGTGCGCAGATAGTGAGGCGTATCGTTAAGGTAGATCCGATGACTCGTACCATGCCAATTCGGCCACATATGTTTGACATCACAGCGGATGAAATCGCGACTTTGGTCAACCGGTTCTATGCGCGCATCAGAGTGCATCCTGATCTGGGGCCGGTATTTGACAGGGCAATCGAAGATTGGCCGGAACACGAAGAAAAGATCGCAGCCTTTTGGCGCGGCGCCATTCTACGAGAGACAGGCTATTCGGGTAACCCGATGCAGGTTCACCTGGCGAACTCTGAAATCCTGCCAGAACATTTTCGCCTGTGGCTCGACCTGTTCGAAGACACCGCAAAAAAAGCCCTTAAACCTGCAACCGCCGAAGCGTTCTCACATTTGGCCAGGAGGATCGGTAAGGGCTTGTCATTCGGAATTGAGAACTTTTGTCGAGAGGCTGACGCTCCGCCGGTGTTGTCATGACGGTCTCTGTCTATACCAAAGCTCAGGTCATTTCTGATCCTCCGGCACGCGTTGTCAAACGTTGGCTGCAGGCGGGCTGGGGCGACGTGAAACGCAACCCGGGATATTCCTTGCTTTACGGTGGTTCACTCGTAGTTCTGGGGTGGATTTGCGTTGCGGCCCTGATGCTCAACGATCTTGGTTGGGTTTTGTTGCCTTTGCTAGCTGGCGGCGTTTTGGTCGGACCACTTGCAACGATTGGTCTTTATTCTGTAGCAAGCGGTAAAACAGGGCTCAGAGCGGCCACGGGTCAGATTACGTTGGTGGGCGTCATACTGATGGTTTTTGCCCTAATCTGGATTCGCGCGGCCACAGTTATGTTCGCCATAGTCTACGGGCTGCGCCCATTCTCTAGCTTCGCAGATACGCTGCTTTTGCTGATTACTACGTCATCAGGATGGGCGCTGTTGATCGCAGGATCATTCGTTGGCGGGCTGTTTGCGGCATTAGGGTTTGCGGTGTCAGCGTTTTCATTGCCAATGCTGATCGACCGCCAGATCGATGGCTTCTCGGCTATGGGGCTCAGCTTTAACGCCACCACTCACAACTTCAAGCTTTGCTTGTGCTGGGGAGCCATCATCACTCTTTTGACTTTGGTTGGAATACTGTCCGGGCTACTGGGTTTGGTCGTGGTGTTCCCATTGCTCGGGTACGCGACCTGGCATGCTTATGCCGAGCTTTTTCATGGAGATGCATAAATGACCGAAGCGCTTCCAAAAGGCGTGGTGCACTATGCGACCTCGCGGTTCACGCATGAGACATTGCCAGAAAAGCTGCGCAAAGATCACAGCACCAAAGCGGGTGTCTGGGGTCAATTGGCTGTGCAACATGGGCAGCTTCTACTATGCCGGGATGACAAGGATGACCTACTTCTGGGCGCAGGGGATACTGCTGTGTTCGCACCACAGGAAACTCATTCGGTGAATCCGATTGGCGAAGTCGAGTTTGAAGTACGCTTCCACCGGCAGGAGGCGCCCGATGCAGCGTGAGAGTTTTCTTGAGGATGCTGCCGTCCTGTGTGCCCTTGCTTTGATCTTTGTCGGTGGCGTAGCCATACTTGGCTGGGGGGTTCCTACCGCCTACGTGCTGCATGGTTGGTTGATCGCAATAGCCGCTGGTTGGGGGTTGATGTGGATGATCAACCGTTTGAGCGAGGCCCCAAAGGACATCCCTTTAGAATACAATGACAAGGTCATTCGGTTTGGTGTCATCGCCGCGCTGATTTGGGCAATCATTGGGTTCACGGTTGGCGATATCCTCGCCTGGCAGTTGGCGTTTCCAGCACTGAACGGCGATATGTTCTGGTCGAACTTCGGCCGTTTGCGCCCGGTTCATACATCTGCCGTGATTTTTGGTTTTGGCGGCAACGCGTTAATCGCGACGTCGTTTTATGTGGTCCAACGTACCTCGCGCGCCAGATTGGCCAGTGAATCGCTGCCCTGGATGGTGTTCTGGGGGTACAATCTGTTCATGGTCCTTGCTGCGACCGGCTACCCCTTGGGGATCACCCAATCCAAGGAATATGCCGAACCGGAATGGTATATGGATCTGGTTTTGCTGATCGTCTGGGTTGGTTATCTTGGTCTGTACCTAAAGACGCTCTCTCGCCGGGCAGAACCGCATATCTATGTGGCTAACTGGTACTACATGGCCTTCATCGTTGTCATCGCGTTGCTGCATACGGTGAACAACCTCTCGGTTCCGGTTTCCATTGCCTATCCCAAAAGCTACTCGCTATTTTCCGGCACACAGGATGCAATGACGCAATGGTGGTATGGGCACAATGCTGTTGGCTTCCTGCTGACCGCCGGGTTCCTAGGGATGCTGTATTACTTCTTGCCCAAAGCTGTGAACCGGCCAATCTACTCTTACCGAATGTCAATTGTTGGCTTCTGGGGGATCACCTTCCTGTATCTTTGGGCTGGTTCACATCACCTTCACTACACGGCATTACCGGACTGGGTTCAGTACCTTGGCATGACCATGTCGATCATCCTGCTGGTCCCCAGCTGGGCCTCTGTGTTCAACGGAATCCTTACGATCAACGGGGCTTGGGATAAGGTCCGGACGGATCCGGCGGTCCGGTTTATGATGGTCGCGATTCTGTTCTACGGACTGTCGACATTCGAAGGGTCGTTCATGGCGATCCGTCCGGTCAATTCGCTGAGCCACTACACGGATTGGACCGTCGGCCACGTACATGCCGGCGCGTTGGGCTGGGTCGCCTTCATCACCTTTGGTGCCATGTACAAACTGGTGCCCTGGATATGGAAGCGGGACGGCGTGTATTCCTTGCGGCTGGAGGCCTGGCACTTCTGGCTCGCCCTGAGCGGGACACTGATTTACGTCGGCGCAATGTGGAACAGTGGCATCACACAATCGCTGATGTGGCAGACCTATGATGCGGATGGTGCGTTTCTTTATTCCTTCCTCGACAGTGTGATCGCGATGCATCCTTACTATGTCGCCCGTGCGATCGGGGGGCTGCTGTATCTAATCGGAGCGTGCATCGGTGCATACAACATCTACATGACGGTCAGTGGGCCGCGGCAAGCCGAGACCAGGCAATCCGGACCTTTGGTCCAGCCGGCGGAGTAGCAGCCCATGAGTACACAACACCAAAAGCTCGAACGCCACTCACTTGGCTTTGCCATGGCCATCCTGCTGGTTGCATCAATCGGTGGCATTGTTGAAATCGCCCCTTTGTTCACCATCGAAAACACGGTGGAAGAAGTCGACGGTATGCGGCCCTACACACCGCTGGAACTGGCCGGGCGCGATATCTATGTGCGCGAGGGCTGCTATGCCTGCCACAGTCAAATGATCCGCACCCTACGGTCGGACATCGAACGCTATGGGCACTACAGCCTGGCCGCCGAAAGCATGTATGACCACCCGTTCCAATGGGGCTCGAAACGTACAGGGCCGGACTTGGCGCGAGTTGGCGGTAAATACTCTGACGCATGGCATGTGGCGCATCTGGAAGCGCCGCGAGAGCTGGTGGAAGGCTCGATCATGCCTGGTTATGCGTTTTTGTCTGACGCGCGGCTGGAAACAGGCCACCTGCCCGCCTCTTTAAGAGCCATTAGCCGCGCCGGGGTGCCTTACACAGATGCTCAGATCGAAAATGCGGAAAAGGATGCTGCATGGCAAGCAGATGCCGAGCAATATTATGAAGGTGAACTGCAAGAAAGTTACGGTGAAAACGTTCAGGTCAGGGATTACGACGGGCACCCGAGTGAGTTGACGGAAATGGATGCCCTTGTGGCCTATCTGCAGGTTCTTGGCACATTGGCCGATCTGGATTCGTTAAACCTTGAGGAGGTTCAACGATGACACATGATACGGTTCTCGTTTTCTCCAAGACCTGGGGTGCAATCTACCTGCTGGTCGTCTTTCTTGCCGCAGTTGTCTGGACCTACTGGCCCTCACGGCGAAAAGTCTACGATGACGCTGCGCAATCTCCGCTGGACCATCAGGAGGATCAGCCGTGGCGCTAAAGGAAAAGGATCCGATTTCCGGTACTGATCTGACCGGCCACGAGTGGGACGGTATCAAAGAGTTGGACACACCTGTTCCCTGGGCGGCCCGATGGGCTTTGTGGATCAGTATCATCATCGCAGCACTGTTTTGGGTGTTCTACCCATCCTTCCCAGGTGCGCGCGACTATGCAAAAGGGCTGTTGGGGTATTCATCCCGATCAGAGGTTGTTGCAGAACTTCAGCAAGCGAATGCTGATCGTGAAATGACATTTGCGCCTTTTGCGTCACAGGATCTCGAAGAACTGGCCGCAGACCCAACACTGGAGGCAAGGTATAGCGCGTCGATTTCCAAGCTTTACGCTGACAATTGTGCCGCTTGTCACCGGAATGATCTGAAAGGGCAGCCTGGTTTTCCCAATCTGGTAGACGGACATTGGCTGTGGTCAGGCGCACCGGAAGAGGTTGAGGCAACCATACGCTATGGAATCAATGCGCAGCATGACGATACACGGATTGCACAGATGCTGGCGTTTGGCGCAGACGGCATGATCGAAAAGCAGCAGGTTGAAGAGGTTACAGAATTTGTCTTGGCCCTCTCTGGAAAGCAGCATGATGCGACGGCGGCTGGCGCCGGTAGATTGATCTTCGAAGAAAACTGCGCGGCCTGTCATGGCGGTGACGGGCGCGGGGGCTATGAAATCGGCGCGCCCGATCTGGGTGATGAACGCTGGATCTATGGAGGCGACCGGGATGAGATTTACCATAGCATTTATCACGGTCGGCAAGGTGTGATGCCTGCGTGGGAAGGACGTCTGAGCGACGCCCAGATTCGAATGCTCACGTTGTATCTACTGTGGAATGCAGAAGATGCACCAAGTTGAAGAAAATCCACGATTCCGAAGGGCAATGTATCTGATGATACTGGTCCTTCTGGTCGGCTACATCGGGTTCAAGGCATGGCACCTGTCCATGGCTTTCGAGGCATGGGAAGGGCAGGCGATTGTAAAGGCTGTGCCTGGCGCGGCCAAGTAACAATCAAATTATTATAGGACTACAGTTTGCGTATTAATCGCTTGATGCCAGCGCATGACTGACTTCCAACGCTCGGATCAGGTTTTTCATGCCACGGTTCCCTTCCAATACGTCCTGTAAAGTCTTGGTGTCCAAGGCAGCAAAAAACGCCTCCTGAGCTTCGTTCAGAATTGGCAACAATCCACAAGCGGGCGTCATTACACAACAGCCGCCGTCTTCCTTCATGCATTCCACCAAAGGTGTGCCGCGTTCGGATTTTCGTAGTAGGCCGCCAATCGATATCGCATTGGGAGGTAGGGCCATACGCATACCACCGTTGCGCCCACGCATGGATTCTACATAGCCCTCGTGTGTAAGCCACTGCGAGATCTTGGCCAGGTGATTAAAGGGCAAGTTTTGCATAGCCGCGATCTCACGCGTCGACATCAACCCTTCTTCGTGGGTGGCAAGATGGATCAGGATGCGCAGGGCATAGTCGGAGAACTTGGTAATTTGCATAGTTATTTTTCCCATAAAAAATAGGCTTTGAAAATGCCTATTTTATTGACATCTTTTTCTTACCTTTATAATGGGTATTTATAATACCTAATATAGGAGATGGCTCATGCAGCCCGTTGTGTTATTGATCTCGCTGATCCTGATGGCAGTGCTGTCACTTGTCTTCTGGTTGGCCGTGCGGGCTTCGGATGGGTCGGAACCCGGACCCAAGGCCAACTCGAAACGTTCGGGCTTGATCTGGGCAATGACGATTGTCGGCGTAATTGTTGCGGTTGGCACATTGCGACCGTGGCCGCATGCCGTAGCCAGCACAGACGACGCCTTGACCGTCTCTATCACCAGCGGGCAGTGGTGGTGGGATATCGACACCGTCGAGATCCCCGCTGGAATACCCATAAATTTTAGCGCCACGACCGAAGACGTTACCCACGGATTGGGCATTTACACCTCAGATCTTCGCCTTCTGACGCAGGTCCAGGTGATCCCGGGCTACACAACCGAAGTCACGTATACGTTCGATGATCCGGGCTCCTACCAAATCCTGTGCATGGAGTTCTGCGGAGTGGCGCATCAGGACATGGTCAACGAATTCGAAGTCGTCGCGGTGGAGGACTGAATGAGCACTGCATCTGAACCTTTTGCGGGGAAATCAATCGCCGCTGAACCTCAAACCGGAGCGGTCAAGCTCACGATGATCCTTTCAGGCGTGGTTTTTGCCTTGATGATGGTCTTTGGCCTGATCATGCGCGCCGCGCAGGGTCAATGGATCGAAGTGGATCCTGCATTGTTCTATCAGCTCCTGACGGCCCATGGTGCCGGAATGGTCGGTACAGCGGCGCTGTCTGGCGCCGCGATCATGTGGTATTTTTGCGGACGTCACATTGTCCTGACAGCTGCAATTTTCTGGGCTTTCCTTGCCCTGTTCCTGTTGGGTGTTGTCCTGATCCTAGGCTCGATCTTCATCGGCGGATATGGCGGCGCATGGACATTCCTGTTTCCGTTGCCCGCGATGTCCGGCGGAGCGTGGGAAGCGGGTGCGGCTGCTGCGTTCATGCTTGGATATGTTTCGATCGGCGTTGGCTTTCTGCTGTATTATCTGGAACTCGGTCGTCAGATTCATGCACGCTATGGTAGCCTTGTCCGGGCACTGGGCTGGAACTTGATCCTTGGGCGCGAGGACAAAAATCCTCCGCCGCCAACCATCGTCGCGGCGGCGGCGGTGACTATTTTCAATTCGATCGGGATCATCCTTGGTGCTGCCGTATTGGTGGCGAGCTTTGTCCACCTGCTGGTCCCAGGATTTGAAGTAAATGCGCTGCTGGCCAAGAACCTGATCTATTTCTTTGGCCACGTTTTCATCAATGCCTCGATCTATATGGCAGTGACTGCGGTTTATGAAATCCTGCCGGAATACACCGGCAAGCCTTGGAAATCGAACCGACTGTTTGCGATAGCCTGGAATGCCGTACTGATATTCGTGATGGCTGTTTACTGGCACCATCTGCTGCAAGATGTTGTCATGCCACCCTGGATGCTGGTGATCGGGCAACTGGTTTCGTACTTCAGCGGCATTCCCCTTATCGCGGTCACGGCGTTTTCCACATTCCTCTACGTGCGCGGCTCAAAAATGACCTGGGATCTGACGTCCTCGCTGCTGGTTCTGTCCGTGGCAGGCTGGGCGGTTGGCTCAATCCCCGCGTCGATCGATGGAATGATCAGCGTGAACAAGGTGATGCACAACACTATGTGGGTCCCCGGGCATTTCCACACCTATCTATTGCTGGGTGAAGTGGCGATGGCTTTTGGTTTCATGGCCTGGTTGGTCCGTGGCAAAACCATCGCCCAGATGAGCGGGCTGGACCGTGCCGCCTTTGTGACCTACCTCGCGGGTGCTGCTGGGTTTGTGACAGTGTTTCTGTTCTCTGGCGCGGCTTCGATTCCCCGCCGTTGGGCGGTGCACTACGAAGAATGGCTGACCCATGACCGCATTGGCACTTTGTTCAGCGGGCTTGTTGTGTTGGGAACGTTGCTCTTTGTTCTGCGCTTTGTGCTGCGTCTTGGGCGGAGCAACGGCTGATGATGGTCCGCGCTCTTCCCTCGGTTCTTGTCGCAAGCATAGGCTTGGGAACACTCTGGCATGCCACTGACGGAGTGCAGGCATTCACTAGCGAAGCCGCGCGGAGACTGGATGTGGAACGCGCTCCACGTCCAGTTCCAGCCCTGCAACTGGAAGATATGTCAGGTCAGTTGCTGCCGCTGTCACCGCAAGGGAAAGAGGTGGTTCTGGTCGAGTTCATCTACACTGTCTGTGGCGACATCTGTCAGATTGCTGCAGCGGATTTTGCCGAGATCCGGGATCAACTGGAGCTGCGTGAAATGCCCGTCCGGATGATCTCGGTCAGCTTCGATCCTGAGCGGGATACACCAGAGCAGATGGCAGTTTATGGAGAGGCCCATGAGGCGGACGGCAAAATGTGGACCGTCGCGCGGCCGAGGCCGGAAGAGTTGCCGGCATTGTTGAAGCTGTTTGACGTGACCGTCATCCCGGATAAATGGGGTGGGTTTCAGCACAATGCCGCAATCCATGTGATTAACAGAGACGGCCGCTTTTCGGCGGTCTTTGATACCGATGCGATCGACGCTGTTCTAACCCATTTGGAGGAGCACAGCTCATGAAGTTGCTTGGCCTTGCATTACTTGCGGCTGCTGAAGCTGTCGCACTTCGTTATGCGGTGATTGAAAGCCCGATCCAGCATGTCTTGGTTCAGATGCCATTGCTGGTTTTGGCCGGGGTTTTGTTGGCCTGGAGCAGGCAGGTTCGGCAAGAATGGGCGGTTCCATTGCTGCTTGTCGCCTTAACCGTCTTTCTGTTCTGGATGCTTCCGCGAAATGTCGATTGGGCGCTGACATCGACTGGCGAAATTGCCAAATACCTAAGCTTGCCACTGTTGTTGGGCGTTCCTCTAAGGGTGTCCTGGCCCAGGCTGGACCCGGTCCTGAGGGGGTTTCTGAAGGCTAACGCGTTGTCGATGCTGGGCGTGCTGGGATTTCTGTACACGCATGCACCTGTCAGGATCTGCAACTCTTACTTGGTCTCGGCTCAGAAGGATCTGGGCATGGCCTTTCTCTACCTCGCTGCTGGCTTGAGCTGTCTCTGGGCTATCCCGATCCTGTTTGGAATTCCAAGTGGCCAAAGGTCGATCGCGACCAGCTGCGCAAGCTGTGGAGTGTAATACGAAATGACCTATGCTGACACAGTCATTGGGTTTGCAGAACTGGCGCAAAAGAAAAGCGTCAACCTGCGAGCAGATCCAATTGCCTTTCTGATCCTCGCTGTGAAGGCGGGTGCGTTTGTTGGGGCGGGCATCCTGCTGATCTTTTCCGTGGGGCAGGGCGCGGATCCATCCATCCGTCCCATCGTCATGGGGGCTAGCTTCGGTATCGCCTTGACCCTTGTGGTCTTTGCAGGGGCCGAGCTGTTCACCGGTCACACCATGTACATGACGCACGGATTGCTTGCCAAAAGCACTGCGTGGTCGGATGTGCTGCGGTGCTGGTTTGTCAGTTGGGTAGGAAATCTGTTAGGGGCCATATTGTTGGCATTGCTGTTCGTCGTAGGCGGTGGCGGGCTTATCCTGGGAGCAGGAGAAGACGCTTTGCTTTACAAGGTAGCCGCCAAGAAGATGCACGGCACCGAGTTGGAGCTGTTCGCCAAAGCGATCCTGTGCAATTGGCTGGTTTGTCTCGCCTTGTGGTGTTCGGCGCGCGCCAAAGACGATGTTACCAAATGCATCGTCATCTTCTGGTGCCTGTATGCATTTATCGCCGCCGGGTTTGAACACAGTGTTGCGAACATGACTGTGTTTTCACTGGCGCTGCTCTCAGATCATCCCGACAGCATCACTCTGGCTGGAGCCGCCCACAATTTGACGTATGTCACCTTGGGCAACGCATTCGCCGGTGCCGGGATCATGGGCTACGGCTATTGGCGAGCGGCGTCGAAGCCCACGGTCAAGGGTATCGCGACGCCCGCGTCAACCAGACATCCTGTCTAGTGAGGGCGTGATCATGAGCGTGACACAACCTGTCAATATCCCCGTCACCAAAGACCGATAAGCAAATGCCGGGCCTGTGTCTGGGGCCGAGCAACTCAAAAAGGTAGGATCACTCACAATCTCCAACTGGATGTATTCGCTGGAAATCGCATACTTTCTTGTTAGGGTGCAGCCGGCGCAGAATTCAATCTGCAGCCGTTTGCACAGCGTTTATTGGAGCTGCCATTTGATCATTCCATTTCATGTGCGGGAGATGCTGCGGCGCATCAAAATGCGATATGATGTTGAACGCACGCCACAGCAGATGGCCCCAAGCGACGAAGTGTTTTCGCCTTTACGCCCCTCTCGCAAGGCTGACCGTAAGACTGTTGCGCGGTTCTGGGATCATCTAAAGCCCAAGGCAAGCGACGCAGATCAGGCATTGATTGCGGATCCTGCAACAGTCGAGGCATCTGAAACCTACAGCGCCAATATTGAAAACTTCATTGGAACTGTGAAAGTGCCAGTTGGCATCGTTGGGCCTTTGCGCTTGAACGGTATGAACGCCAACGGGGATTTTTATGTGCCGCTGGCGACGACTGAGGCCGCGCTTGTTGCCTCTTATGCGCGGGGGGCCTTTGCAGCTGGTCGGTCTGGTGGGGTCAGCACGGCTGTTTTGTATGAAGGTGTTTTGCGCACGCCGGCCTTTGTGTTCGAAAGCCTTTTGCAGGCCGGTCAGTTCGTGGATTGGGTGGTCAGCAATGTCGATGAACTCCAGGCGGCGGCTGATGCCACAACCGGGCATGGTAAACTTGTCTCGCTGGAGCCTTTCATAGACACAAATATCGTCTTTCTGATTTGCCGCTACACCACAGGTGATGCGGCCGGTCAGAACATGGTAACCATTGCAACCGATGCGCTGTGCTGCACCATCACCAAAGACTGTCCAGTTCCAATTGAGAACTGGTATATTGAGGGAAATTTTTCAGGCGACAAAAAAGCCTCGGCGCTTGGATTGGTAACGGGTCGTGGCCGAAAGGTTAGCGCGTCGGTAACCTTGCCTGCGGACGTCGTGGAAAAGACGCTTGGCACCACCGTGGATGCCATGCTGGCTTATGGTCGGGTCGCCAATCTTGGGTCACATCTGTCGGGTCAGCTTGGAGCTCAGGCCCATTATGCCAATGGGCTTGCGGCCTTTTACATAGCAACTGGGCAGGACGCGGCCTGTGTCGCTGAAAGCGCGATGGGGGTGACGCGGATGGAGCCCAGAGGGGATGATCTTTTCTGCTCGGTGACGCTCCCGAACATCCTTGTCGGCTCCGTGGGCGGTGGTACCGGTTTGCCCAGCCAGACTGCGGCACTGAACATTCTGGGATTGAAAGGCGCCGGCCACGGCACGGCGCTGGCCGAAGTGGCTGCCGCCATATGCCTGTGCGGAGAAATATCGATTGTCGCTGCAATCGCTGCGGGGCATTTCACGCGAGCCCATGAAAGTTTGGCCCGCCAAAGATGACTTTGCTGGCTCGACTGTGGATATATCAATCCGAACGCTTCCCACTGAAGAAAACTGTTCCGCTTTTGCTGGTGTTTTCAGCAGCAAGTATCTGTGTATCGGCCCGGCTTGCTGATCGACCATTGCCCGAGTGGTCTGCCTTTGTGGTGGGGTTCGTACTGGCGATGGCGCTGTTTTTCCAGATGCGCGTTTGCGACGAATTCAAGGATGCCGAGGACGACCGCCGCTACCGGCCCGAGCGACCGATACCCCGAGGGCTGGTGTCCCCGGCTGAGGTGCTTGTCCTTGGCTTGCTGACTCTACCCATGGCCGCCGCCGCTGCATGGTTTTGGTACCTCCCGGTTCTGTGGTGCCTTTTTTTGGTTTGGGTATGGCTGGCGGCAATGACGGCCGAGTTCGGGGTGCCAACCTGGTTAAAGGCGCGCCCAGTTCTTTATCTCGTCAGTCATATGGCGATCATGCCGCTGATTGACTTGCTGCTGACCAGCATCGAATGGCTTCCGGCCGGAAGGGCCGCATCAAAGCTGTGGTTATTTCTGGCGTTGTCTTTCGTGAATGGCTGCGTTCTTGAGATCGGTCGCAAGCTATGGTCGCCCGAAAACGAAATTGACGGGGTGGACACCTATTCCGGTCTTTGGGGGTATCGCCGCGCCGCTATCATTTGGCTGTGCTGCGTTGTGCTGTCATTCGTGTTTCTGGTTGGCACGGGGTTTGCGTCTGGAGCTGGTTGGTTAACCGTATTGGTCGGGGCCGCTGCTTTCGTGCCTTGTGGTCTTGCGGCACGCAGCTATGTGAAAGCTCCAACACCCAAGGCACAGGACAGGATGGACGCAATCGCGGGACTATGGGTATTTTTCTGCTATGCCACTGCGGGCTTTCTGCCGTTCCTGATCGGAGGCTTTAGATGACCCTTATCATCAATCAATCCGATGCGACTGACCCAACAGTGGTCGGAGGAAAAGCCGCTGCGCTATCAAACCTCGCTCGTCGCGGATTCAATCCACCTGCGTTTTTTGTTATCACCGATGCCGCATTCCGTGCAGGTAAGACAGGGCCTGTCGCAGCACGTGGGTTGAGTAAGGCGCTTGGCGCTGCACTGGATGCGTTGGGTCCGGGGTATTATGCAGTGCGTAGTTCCGGTCGGGCCGAAGATGGTGTCGAACACAGCCATGCAGGTCAGTTTGATACGGTTTTGAATGTCACCGGTAGCAAGGTCATACAGGCGGCAAAACAGGTTTGGCAATCGGGGTTTGCGGATACAATCGCCACCTATCGCTCGGTCAAATCCGGGGGCGAGGCAGAAGCGCCCGCGATAATCGTACAGCGCATGATTGAGGCGACGACCGCGGGTGTTGCTTTTTCGGCCGATCCAGTGACAGGGCAGCGAAACACCGTTGTCGTGTCTGCCATCAAAGGTTTAGGCGATGCGCTGGTAGCAGGTGAGGTTGATGGTGAGGATTGGATTATTGATCAAGCCAAACAGCCCGAGTGCGCGCAAACCACGCCTCAGGTTTTGACACCGGATCAGGTGCTGCAGGTCGCGATGCTGGCGCGCAAAGCGGAAGAGGCTTTTGGCGTTCCGCAAGACATTGAATGGGCGTTCGATGCGGATGGGCTGCACATTCTTCAGGCTCGGCCGATTACGACCGAGCTGCGACCAGTGGCGGTGCCGGATGATGTACTTACCATTTTTGACAATTCGAACATCGTCGAAAGCTATCCGGGCATGGTCAGTCCACTGACCTATTCTTTTGCACTGCACGTCTACTCACGGGTTTATCGCGCTTTTGTGCGGCTTCTGGGCGTTTCGAATAAAACCGTCGCGCAGAACTCAGCCATATTCGACAATTTTCTTGGGCGTATTGATGGGCGTGTCTACTACAATCTGGTCAACTGGTATCGGGCGCTGGCGTTGCTGCCGGGGTTCTCGCTGAATCGCGATTACATGGAAACGATGATGGGTGTGTCCGAACCCATGCCCCGCGAGATCACAGATAGCATTGGACCTGCTCCTGCCAGAGGTGTGCGCAAGATACTGGAATACGCCAAACTAGCGACGGTAGCGGGCAGTCTGATCTGGCAGGCCGTGCGTTTGCCGCGCACGCGGCGTAAATTCTATGTCAGGCTGAACGATGTTCTGGACCGTGGTCTGGACATAGAAGCTGCGAATGCGACCGAACTGGCCGCCGAGTATCGTCAGATCGAAAGCACTCTTCTAGATCGCTGGGATGCGCCGCTTATCAATGATTTCCTTTGCATGATCGCGTTTGGGGCATCGCGCAACTTGCTGCTCAAGTGGTTGGGTGAAGACGGGCTGTTGCTGCATAACGACGTCATGATTGGTCAGGGTGATATCGTCTCAGCCGAACCGGCGCAGCGTATTGCCCGCATGGCCGGCTTGGTCCGCGAGGTCGGGATTGCTGATCAGCTAGGCGCGGAATGCCGGTTGGAAACCCTTGCTCCTTACCCTGAGATCGAAGCCGAGGTTAGATCTTATCTCGATAAATTCGGGGATCGATGCACTGAGGAGTTGAAGCTGGAGAGCATTCCGCTGCGCGATGATCCCACCAGCCTGTTGATGGCCGTCGCAGCCAGTGCCGCCCGTCCTGAGGGTAAGCGACACATCGGCACCGAGCCGGATTGGAAAACCCTGTTTCCCGGCAATCCGCTGAAACGCTACCTATCCAAATGGTTCGTAGGCTGGGCCAAGGGCCGCGTACGTGACCGTGAAAACCTGCGCTTTGAACGCACCCGTATTTTTGGCCATGCCAGACGTGTTTTTCTGGGAATTGGTCGAGAGTTTTCGGCAAGGGGGCTGCTTGCAGAACCCCGCGACGTATTTCATCTGACGACGTATGAGGTCTTGGGAGCCGTCGAAGGGTTCAGCCTATCGCCTGATCTGAAAACCATAGTCGCGCAGCGTCAGCGCGAAGAATCCGCTGCGTCCCAGCGTCCGGATCCGCCAGAACGTATAGAAATTCGAGGTCCCGCCATTGCTCCGATTTGGGCGGAAATTGAAGAGGTAGACAGTGATCCGGAGCGGATAAAATCCGGTACCGGCTGTTCAGCTGGACAAGTTATCGCAAAGGCCCGTGTGATCCGTGACCCGCGGACTGAGGCGCTGCAACCTGGTGACATCCTCGTGGCGCGTCACACCGATCCGGGCTGGATCGCAGTATTTTCGAACGCCTCGGCCATTGTTGTGGAACGGGGGTCACTTTTGTCGCATTCCGCAATAGTGGCGCGAGAGTTGGGAATCCCATGTGTGGTCGGTCTGAAAGGGGCCACTCATTGGATCAAGGATGGCGAAACCCTGTCGGTCGACGGGGCTAGTGGCAAGGTGGAACGGTGCGATGGGGCATAGTGAAATCGAAGGCAAGGCTGATTTTGATCACATCCGCTATGCACAGCTGTGGGAAGATGCAGACGTTTTGACCGACGCGCTGGGCGATTGTGCGGGGGGAACGCTGGTATCCATCTGCTCGGCCGGGGATAATGCGCTGGCTATGTTGATACTCGATCCAGCGAAAGTTGTGGTTGTCGATTTGTCGCCAGCACAAATCGCCTGCCTAAAGCTACGAATTGGCGCTTTCCAGACCCTGACACATCCCGAGTTTCTGGAGCTGACGGGATCGCAGCCCAGCAAGAGGAGAGCAGCCCTGCTGGAGCGAGCTTTGCAGGATACCGACCCTGAAACCCGAACCTTCTGGAGTGGTTTTGTCCCTGACGTGGAACGTTACGGGGCAGGCGGGGTTGGCAAGTTCGAGCGGTATTTTCGCATCTTCCGCACCCGGCTTTTGCCGTTTGTGCATTCACGACGTACGATTGATGACGTTTTTACGCCCCGGTCACCTGAGGCGCGCGAGGTTTTTTTCGATACGCGCTTTGACACCTTCAGATGGCGGCTGTTGTTGAATGTGTTCTTTTCCCGTTTTGTGATGGGGCGCATGGGCCGCGATAAGGCGTTTTTCGATCACGTAGAGGGCAGCCCCGCCCAGCATGTGGCTCGTCGCATTCGCCACGCGGGCGTTGATACCGACCCGTCACAGAATCCCTATTTGCACTGGATTCTGAAAGGCACGCATGGAGACGCGTTGCCGATGGCATGGCGGCCCGAGCATTTTGATACGATCCGCACCCGCCTGGATCGTCTCGATATCCGTCCGGGATCATTAGAGGCTTTTGTCTCGACCGGTGAAAAAGCCGACGGGTTCAACCTGTCTGACATTTTCGAATACATGTCGCCCGATGTATTCGAGCAAGTCTATGGCTCGATCCTGTCAGCTGCCGCGCCCAAGGCACGTCTCGTGTATTGGAACATGATGGCACCGCGCCGCGTGCCTGCGCGATACAGGAGCGTAGTTGAAACACATCGCACGACTGAGGATCGACTGAAGTCACGCGACATGGCGTTTTTCTACTCGGATTTCGTCGTGGAAGAGGTGCTTTCGTGAGCATCCAGGCCCAGATTTTACTGGCCTTGGCGTCTGTTGCGGTCCTGTTGGGATTGATGGCCGTTGTCCGATGGCTGGCGCAAAAGGTCGGCTTGAGCGCAGAAGTGCAACGTAAACTGATGCATGTTGGAACCGGACTCTTTACACTGGTTCTGCCGTGGATTTTTCCGGAACGCTGGCCAATATACATGCTAATCGGGGTAACGCTGATCGTCATGCTGATCTTGCGCCTGCCCCGGTTCTCACAAGGTCTGGGCGCAACCCTACACAGCGTCGAGCGCACGTCATACGGCGATTTCCTGTTGGCGCTATCCGTTGGGCTTTGCTTGTTGCTGGCCGGGGAAAACACCCTGTATTACGTGCTTCCGATCGCCGTTTTAACACTGGCTGATGCCGCAGCCGCGCTTGCCGGGACCACGTACGGGACCAAACGCTATGTGGTCGAAGATGGCGAAAAAAGCCTAGAAGGGTCAGTGGTGTTTTTTGTCGTAACTCTATTGGTTGCGATCATCTGCTTCTTGTTTTCGTCGAAACTCCCACCGTCCAACATCATAATGCTGTGCCTTATGGTTGCGGCCTTTGGCACATTGGTCGAGGCACAAAGCTGGCGGGGGTTTGACAACTTGTTCCTGCCGCTTGGCTTGCTGATTTTTTTGAAAGTTCACTACTACAGCTCCTTGGCAGAGCTGGCGTTGTTGGCCATTTTGTTCTTTGCCGCACTTGCCAGTTTTGGGGTGGTGGGAACCAAGCTGGGCCTGACCAAACATACGACCCGTGTGTATGTTGTTGCGGTTTTTCTGCTGCTGGCGACCGCGAAACTGCAGAACACAGTACTGCCGATCATGGTTCTCGCGGCACACGGCTGGGCGCGTACTGCTTCTCCTTGCGACAGTAAGTTCCCCGATTTGGATATCGTAGCCGCCTTGGGGCTAATAGGGTTCGGCTGGCTTGCAGCGGGAAATGCAACGGGATGGGATGCAATATCCTTTTTTGGACTGAGTGCAATGGGGTTGGCCATGGGGCTCACAGCTGTGGCGCTGCGTGCCATTCCTATTGCGATACCGCTTGCTGCCGCTGTCCTGTTTCTAATCCGTACCTGGGCGGTTTCCCTGAATTCTGACCAATCAAACTGGGCCGAGCCTTTGACCGCGCTCTCACTTGTATCACTCGCATTTATGGCGATTGTGCCCTTGGTGCTTCCGCATTTGCTCCAAAAGAACCGCGTTTCGAGGCTCACGCTTTTGGCGCTGTTACCTCCGCTTGCCTATTACATCTGGTCCATAGCAGGGTCTATTGACGGCGGGATTGTTGCTGGAGTTGTATCATGACGAAAGAAAACATTCAGACCAAAGGCGCCAAACTATCTGTTTATCTGCAGGGCCCTGATTGGGATGGTGCCCCAGCTGCAACAATAGGCGACTTCTCGTGCGAGACCCCAGAGGCCGGTCTGGAGGTACTGCAAACGGCTATTGGACGGGTCCGGTACGCCGGGGTTGATCGGATAATTGGACCTATGTCCGGTGATACATGGCACAGCTATCGGTTTGTATCGGACAGTGATGGATCAGCACCCTTTTTAATGGAGCCGACGCACAAATCACATGAGCCCGATGTGTTTAGGGCGGCAGGATTTGCCGCCATCAGCAAGTATTTCTCGGCGCGAGTATCATTGGCGCAAACGGCCAATTCGTCTCTAGCTGCAGTTGATGGGTTCGACGTAGAACCCTGGGACGGAACCAACCCTGAGGAGTTGTTCCGGCAGGTGTATCAACTATCTGTCGAGGCTTTTTCCCGAAACGCTTTTTATAAACCTATTTCTGAGCGCGATTTTCTTGCAATGTATATGCCTGTTGTTCCGATGTTGAAGCGCGAGCTTATCTTTTTTGCCCGCCGTCCGGACAGCTCATTAGCGGGCTTTCTGTTTGGTATTCCGAACTATGCTGAAGGCCCAAACCCAACAGCCGCGATCCTGAAAACTTATGCAAGCCTTGAGCGTGGTGCGGGTCGCCATTTGGCCAGTCATTTCCACAAGTCTGCTCTGAAGCTAGGCTTTGATTCCGCTATCCACGCGCTGATCCATGATGACAACCAATCAGCGGATCGCAGTGTTGTTGAAGGAGCCACCGTATTTCGACGGTACAACCTGTTAGGACTGCGCCTGGATGACTAACTTGTTGGACCAATTTGCCGTAGCGGTTGATAGACACCCGGACCGGACGGCCATTGTTGAAGGCAGCGGTCGCGAGGTCACCTTTCGTGATGTGCAGATACGCGCGCAGCAAATGGCTAGGAAGTGGAGACGTAAGGGGATTGGGCGTGGCGACCGCGTTCTTCTGGCGATGCCGGTCAACGCTAATCTCTACGCTAGTCTTGCGGCCTTGTGGTCGTTGGGCGCAACGGTGGTTTTGCCTGAACCCACGATGGGACTCGCGGGGCTGCGTCATGCAGCGAGAACGACCCGACCCAAGGCTTTTTGCGCGTCGGGTTATTTTGCGTTGCTCAGGTTTGTTGTGCCGGAACTCTTCAGGCTGCGCCTTTTGCTACCAGGTACCGCCCGGGGTGATCTGAGCGTCGCGCCCGTTCAAGACGGTGACACGGCGCTCATTTCCTTTACATCCGGCACTACAGGTCAGGCCAAGGCCATCCCCCGCAGCCACGCGTTTCTGATGGCACAACATGATGCCATTGCGCCGCTTCTGGACAGTGATGCAGTTGAACGGGATCTGGTAGCGTTTCCGGTGTTTACCCTGATCAACCTGGCGGCTGGGCGCACGACAGTTCTGCCGAATTGGAGAATGAGCAATCTGGATCGACTATCCTCCGAACAGTTTGCGGGCTGGATATCGAAGCAGCAAGTGACCCGTCTTTTGATCCCTCCGTCGTTGTGCGAAAAACTTGCACAGCGTAAAGATACGGGCCGGCTGCACACAGTCTTCACCGGCGGCGGTCCGGTATTCCCTGACCTGATTGAAAGGCTTCTCGCCAATTCCGGTCTGGACGTGGTCTGTGTCTATGGGTCAACCGAAGCTGAACCGATTGCGCATCTTGATGCGCGGGAAATCACCGAAGTTGATCAACTTGAAATGGTGGCGGGCAAGGGGCTTCTTGTTGGGCATCCGGTTTCGAAAATCAAACTCCGAATTCAGGACGATGAAGTTCAGGTGGCGGGCGATCATGTAAATGATGGCTATCTTGATCTCGCACACTCCAAGGAAAACAAAATCAAAGACGGTACTACGATTTGGCATCGAACCGGCGACGCGGGTCGGTTAGATGATCAGGGGCGATTGTGGCTGTGGGGCAGACTGGGGAGCGATGTGACAACCCCGGCTGGTCAAACCTTTCCTTTTGCAATCGAAGTAGCTGCCCGGCAATGGCCGAGCGTGACGAACAGCGCGCTCATGAGCTTCGATGGGCGTCCGATTTTATGCATTGAAGGCGACGCGGATCAGCTTTCAAACTGGAATAGCCTGGCGCAGGAATTCGGTGTTGCCAATGTGACCCATGTGAAAAAAATGCCTATGGACAAACGGCACAGGTCCAAAGTTGATCGGAAAAAACTCACCCAATTATTGGGTTATTAGATCACAGAATTTTCACCTTAAGAGCTCCAACGGAAAACCGTGGTCGAGCACACTTTTTGCCTTCCAACCGAAAGGCAGGAAAGTCCGGGTGCTTATGAAAAACCAGTGCCAGTATAGCTGCTCGCCGCATGAATGACTATTTCTCCCACTGCAAGTTGGCTGTGAGAAAGCGCAAGGGACAGGATGGGCTCATTTGAGACATTTATCGCAGCGTCGATGAGGTGTCGTTGTTCGTTCTGGGTTAGAAATGCTTGATGTTTGGGTCAGAATTGAATGAACCAGACCCAACCGTCACAGTTGGACTAGAAATGTGATGAACGTTCGACGTCAGAAGGCGGCTCAATGTAGGGCATCAGCCGAATTTGATCTTTGGGTGGCTTTGTTGATGGCTTAAACAAACATCACATTAGCACATTGCGATGTCGTCAGGAGGAGGCACCCACGTCATCAGCAAAGCCTATCCCAACCTTGGCTGGTCTCGCTCTAGGCATTTCCGTTCAAATATCGCGTCATATCCGGAGCGGCCATAAGCGTCTGAATGAAAGTCCCGAAGTGTTCAAGCGACCCTGCGCGCGGGTCGCTGTCGCGCCATGCCAGTCTGATAGAACGGCCAAAGATCCCATCAGCAATGGGATGTGTCGTTGCCAAGCCGCCGAAACGATCAGGGCCACTCACAGACAATGCCGGAAACAGCGCACAACCCTCTCCGAGTGCGACCATTTGCCGGAGCATTTCAAGGCTGCTCGCCACCCTCTGTCTAGGTCGGTCAATCCGATCGCAAAATGCTACGGTCTGATCCCTTAGGCAGTGCTCTTGAGAAAGCAGAACGAGCTGAGAGGACAGAACCTTGGACCAGCGAACTTTCTCATTGGGTCTGAAGTCCAGATCCTTGGGGCAGGCAAAAACAAATGGTTCGTGAAACAACGGAAGCGCTCTCAGTACAGGCTGTTTCGGGGCCGTCGCAATCAGTGCAGCGTCCAGCGTCCTCCTGACGAGCATCTCTTCAAGAACGTGAGTGGGTTCTTCGAACAATGACAACTGGAGATTGGGGTACGCATTTTTGAGAGACTTGAGGATAAGCGGCAGCAAGTAAGGCCCAAGTGTTGGAAGTACACCAAATTTTAACTCTCCCTCCAGATTGTCACTTAGGCTCAGCGACAATTCCAGCAGTTCACGGGCTTCTGTCAGAAGGATTTCTGCTTTTTGCAGAACTATCTGTCCATTTTGCGTCAACGAAATATGCCGTCCGTGGCGTTCGAATATCGAAAAGCCAAGGCGCGCCTCCAGCTTGGATACCTGTTGGCTGATTGCAGGTTGTGAAACCCCACAGATATCAGCCGCCCGGCCAAAATGGCCTTCTTCGGCAATGCTTTGAATGTACTCAAGATCTCTGAGTGAAAGGCCGGCGACTGAGGTTCTTCTAACCATGCATCACCTCTGATTATCGATCGGATAATTTATATAAGTTGGAGTAATTTGGCTGTTTTCGGTTTTGTCCTGCCAATACCAACTCAGGAGATTGACATGACCAGTAAATCGAAGCTGACCACCGCATTTGGCGCGCCAGTGCCTGACAACCAACACACACTGACGGCGGGGCCGCGTGGACCTGCGCTGCTTCAAGATGTTTGGTTTCTCGAGAAGATGGCCCACTTTGATCGCGAGGTGATCCCCGAACGTCGGATGCATGCCAAAGGGTCTGGCGCTTACGGTACATTCAAAGTGACCCATGACATCACCCAGTATACGCGTGCCAAAATGTTCTCTGATGTTGGCAAGAAGACGGATCTCTTCCTGCGGTTCTCGACCGTTGCAGGGGAACGCGGCGCAGCGGATGCAGAACGGGATATCCGCGGCTTCGCTATCAAGTTTTATACGGAAGAGGGCAACTGGGATCTTGTGGGCAACAACACCCCTGTGTTCTTCCTTCGCGATCCGCTGAAATTTCCCGATCTCAACCATGCCGTCAAACGCGATCCGCGGACGAACATGCGCAGTGCGGATAGCAATTGGGATTTCTGGACCAGCCTTCCCGAAGCCTTGCTTCAGGTGACGATTGTTATGTCTGACCGGGGGATTCCGGCCACCTACAGACACATGCACGGCTTTGGCAGCCACACGTTCAGCTTTATCAACTCGGACAACGAGCGGTTCTGGGTCAAATTCCATTTCAAAACGCAACAGGGGATAAAAAACCTCACCGACGAGGAAGCAGCACAGATCATCTCCGGTGACCGTGAAAGCCATCAGCGAGATCTTTTTGACGCCATTGAAAACGGTGATTTTCCTAAATGGACGCTTTATGTCCAAGTCATGCCAGAGAAGGATGCGGGTACATATCACCTCAACCCGTTTGATCTGACCAAGGTTTGGCCACATGGGGATTTTCCGCTGATTGAGGTTGGCGAGCTGGAATTGAACCGGAACCCTGAGAACTACTTTGCCGAGGTTGAACAAGCAGCCTTCGCCCCCTCTACAATCGTGCCTGGTATCAGCTTTTCGCCGGACAAGATGTTGCAAGGACGTTTGTTTTCTTATGGTGACACTCAGCGGTATCGGTTGGGTGTCAACCATTCCCAGATCCCTGTGAATGCGCCTCGTTGCCCGTATCATTCCTACCATCGTGATGGCGCGATGAGGGTCGACGGCAATGCCGGATCTCGGATTGGTTATGAGCCCAACATGCATGGCGAATGGTCCGAGCAACCGGATTTCTCTGAACCACCTTTGTCCATCGAAGGTGCTGCGGATCATTGGAACCACCGCGAGGATGATGACTACTTCTCGCAGCCCGGTGAGTTGTTCCGCCTGATGACGCCAGAGCAGCAAGAAGTACTGTTCGAAAACACTGCCCGCGCAATCTGGGCTGCACAAAGAGAAATTCAGATCCGCCACATATCGAACTGTTTCAAGGCAGATCCTGCATATGGTGCCGGTGTAGCAAGGGCTCTTGGTTTGACCGATGAAAGTGGGTTCCCCGCGTAAAGACAATTGGCAAGCCCCCGATCTTCGGGGGCTTCCCTGATACTGCGGGGTAGTCGACGGCGGGCACCGTTTGGTGTGATCGGGTATTCCGTCGCTGCGTGTGGCTAAACTGCCTTTTGGCGATGACCTTGGGGAAAAACGGTTTCCATACGCGGGCGCATTGGCCGGCTCACACATTGCAGCTACCTGATGCGCCTTCGTTTTGATTGACGGTGGCGGGATTGCTTGTGACCGATGCGGCCCGTCGTGTCAGAAGACTGCCAATCTCAGACCCCAACTGCAGTTCTGAGACCTGTCCAAGGTGATGCACAACGATCCGTCCCGACTGATCCAACAAGACAAGGCTTGGTGTACCGCGCATGCGAAAGCGGGACATCGTGTTTGGCAATTGCCCCACCCCCTGCCTGTCCACGCCGACAGGGAAGGTGATGCGATATTCATGCAGGAAGGCTTTCAGAGACACCGGTGTCATGGCGTCGTGATGCTCGAACACAGTGTGCAAGCCAATCACGGCTACCTTTTCTTCAGGAAACGTCTTCTGAATCGATTGCGCCAAGGGAATACCGTGCAGGACGCATCCCGGGCACAACATTTGAAATGCCTCAATAACAACAATCCGTCCCCTTAGACCGCCTAATGTTAGGGGTGTGTCTGTATTTAACCATTCCGAAACGTCTAGTTCTGGTGTTTGCATTTTCATTGCCCTCAATAACACGCAGCCGCCTTGGGTTCGGCGGCTGCGTGGTCGAATGTCAGTGAAGCTTCCCCGGCAGGCTCAGGTCGCCGGATGCGACGTCGAAAACATCTGTGACGCACAGCAAGGGCGCATGGATGTTAGCGTTCACTCGCAATGCAGAAGTGACACCATCGTAAGCGACACCATCCAGTTCTACGTTGCTGGCAAAGCCGGCATTCACCGAGATTTCGGGCCCATCGAACAAAGGCGTAAACCCAGGGCTGTCCAGAAAGATCGGGAACCCAGGCCATGTCGCAGGTAGCTTGGGCGAGGAACCCTCGGGGATGTCACGCACGGCAAGCGCGTCGGGTCCGCACGCTTCGGTCGGGGTCAACACAACCCAGTGGCTGTGCCATTCGATGCCGTCATTCGCCGGATCGCCGTCGCCGTTCTCGTCAAAAAGCGGTGTGTCATCAAAATCAGGATGACTGGTTGCGGCCATTGCAAGGATGCCTGTGCTGCCTTCGAACCCAACGGCTGAAGGGTCCAAAGAAGTAGGCCAGACATATGACCAGACGTCTGATCCACCGACCTCTCCGGTTGCCGCTGGAACCGAAGCGCCAGCCGTCCCATTCGTTGTCATGTGAAAAGTGACCGTGTTTCCATTGCGATGCGCATGCGCTGCCAGAATGTCAAAGTCCGCGACTTTACTGGCGTCCGGCGAAGATATGATGGCGCCATCTTGATGGATGGCATGGTTCCCATCTGCAAGAGCCGTGCCTCCGATGACCAGTGCCAAAGTAGAAGTGAGCGTTGAGAGTTTCATGAGCGTCTCCAAATAAATAATATCGAGTCGCTACTATAATGAGAAATGCATTGCAACTATAATTTCGACTCGCTACTAAAAGTGCTATGAACACAGACCACCGCATACGCACACTGATCAACCGTCTGGCCCGGATCGATGCTTCCGAAGGGTGGGCAGGAGATTTGAACCCGACTCAGAGGATGGCGCTGGAATACCTCGCACAGGCGAACATGTTTTCGCGCTCGCCGTCGCAAGTTGCAGAGTATATCGGAACAACCCGTGGAACGATGTCACAGACGCTCAAGGCTTTGGCGCGCAAGGGCTATGTAGAAGAGCAACGCAAAGAGCTT
This sequence comes from Ruegeria sp. CDSC045, assembly GCF_059610725.1. Lineage (NCBI taxonomy): Bacteria > Pseudomonadati > Pseudomonadota > Alphaproteobacteria > Rhodobacterales > Roseobacteraceae > Ruegeria > Ruegeria sp. CDSC045. Next base: position 156,801 of record NZ_JBXWOE010000004.1, on the reverse strand, counting down.
GATCAACGGTCGATCTCTTATGACCTGACCAAGGAGGGGGTCAAAATTGTACGTCAGCCGAACCCTGTTGCACAGGCAATTGGAGATATGCCCGTAGAAAACCAAGCCATGCTTGAGCAGGGGTTGATGCAAAGCCTCAGTCTGGCTTTGGCCGCAAATGGAGGTCGGTCATTCGGCCAATGCAAATCCTGTACATACCATGATGCCACGACGGAAAACGGTTTCTGCAAACTGTTGGGTGTATCATTGGACGTCGGTGAAAAAGACAAGATCTGTATCGAGCACGAGGAAGCCAGATGAACCATTTTGATTTATCGGCGAACATCGACGGCATATTTGTCGGAGCGGTCAAAGATTGTTGGGAAGGCAAATCGCCATCGGCCATTCAAAAAGACAGGGTGGACGGGCGGCAGTTGATTACCTCGCTCGGATTTTCCGAGGATGCACAGGCAGATTTGACCGTGCATGGAGGCGAAGACAAAGCCATCCATCATTATGCTTTTGATCACTATTCGGCTTGGCAAGCAGAGGGCCTAATGGCACCCGGCACACTGCCAGCGGCGTTCGGTGAGAACATTTCAACAACGGGGCTGACCGAGGAAAACCTCTGCATTGGCGACATCCTGTCTCTGGGTACGGCGGTTGTTCAAATCAGTCAGGGGCGGCAACCGTGCTGGAAACTCGGGCTACATACGGGGCGCAAGGAAATGCCTTACCAGTTTCAGAAGACGGGCCGAACCGGATGGTACTATCGTGTGCTCGAACCTGGCGAAGTTGGCGCCGGTGATCGGATCACCTTGGTTGAAAGGTTAAATCCAAATTGGTCTGTATTGGCCGTCACACGTGCAAGGTTGACTCGTCGCATTCTGCCAGAAGATGCCGAGGTGTTGTCTCAGATGAAAGAACTGGCTCAAGGTTGGCGACAAGCTTTCTGCCGAATGGCGGAAGGCAACACCATAGAGGATACATCGGCGAGGCTAGGTGCCTGAGGCATTGTATGAAACATTTAAGCCGTGGTTGGCGATAACGCACCTTCCTCGAACCGAAAACATCGAGATCACGAAAGCAGCCAACCGCCAAGTATCAATCCTTTGGCAAACCGAACTCATTTGAGACATAAGCCTCAGCTTCGATGAAAGTTAGTAGCTTTGGGGCAGAAATACTTGACGTTAGGGTCAGAAATGAATGACGCAAACTGCTCATTGCTTGAGGACACCCTCTGATGGGCATGTTTTTCATATCACGTCGCCGCGAGGTCACCCGCCGCTTGAGCAAGAATCCAGTCAACCCCGCGCAGAAAATCGTCTATTGTCAGGGGATTGTCTTCTCCGCTCGAGGCTGAGAGCACAAACCCATGTGCATAGTCGATCAGCACGTGAACAAGAACATCACCGCCATCGCTGTATTCGAGTTGGTCCGTGCTGACCTTTAATTCCTCGGCCACGTTCATGAGGTCCGCGCTCATGAGCGTTACATCGCCTAGGATTGCACGGAGTAGATTGGCGTTCTTCAAAGCGCAACCATAGTAAGTCGCCATAATGCAGCGGGCGCGTTTGACCGGGTTGCCACCATTCACTCCATCCAAGACGCCTGCAAAGGCAAGTTCTAGCAGATCGGACAATAGTTGCTTCTTGCTACCTGCGTGATAGGTCACGGCCATCGGAGTGACGTCAAGCTGATCGGCAAGTATGCGAAACGATAGCGCATCAACACCTTTGCTTTGGGCGATCGGCAATGCGGCCTGCAGGATCACTTGCTTCGAAAGGCGCTGTGCAGCCTTTGACGGTCGCCCCGGTGGAGAAGCTTTCGTCACCTGGTTTTCAGTCTGTAATCGAGATCTACCAGACCGGAGGAAAAGCTGCTAACCGTAACCAACTCCAGATCAACGTCACCTTCTGTTTCACCAAAGATCCGAATGCCTTCACCAATCAGGATGGGAACCAAGGTAATCCGCATGTCCTCAATCAGCCCGGCTTTGAGGAAGGATTGGATGATTGCACCGCCATCCACATAAACTCGATTGTAACCACGCGCGCCAAAATCCTCCATCAAATCAGTGGGTGTTTTGTCTGAAACTTCAACTCTATCGCGCAGTTCATCTGGAATGCCTGAGGGTTTCATTGAGCGACTGAGAACCACCACCGGTTTCGTGTAAGGCCACTCTCCAAATCCCAGAACTGTCCGGTACGATCCGGACCCCATCACGATCACGTCGACGCTACTCTGAAACGCGACAAACCCGTGATCTTCGTCTGCAGTGGGTTGCTTTTCCAACCAGTCCAGCCTGTGATCTGGCCTTGCGACAAAACCGTCTAGGCTCATTGCCATCATGATATGTCCTGTGGGCATCCTCTGGGTCCCTATAATTAATTTATATGCCGTATAATAATGGCTCTGAGGATACTCAAGGGGAATGACTGCTACGATTGACCCAGAATCCAGTCCGAGAAGGACTGTACTGCGCCGGTTGGTGCGGAGCTATACGGTTGAACCAAAAAATACCCATAGTCGGGCAGATCGGTTTCCGACAACCGAAACAGTCTTTCAGCATTTAGATCGTCCCGAACCAGATCATCCATCAAAGCTATTCCCTGTCCGTCGATGACTGCCTGCGCCCGGACATTTGGGTCAGGAACGATTAACGCATCTCTCCTTGATTGTCGGGGAAGCTTTGCGACGTTCAGCCAATCAGACCAGGCGTTGCTGTCATCACGATCTCTTAGCAGCGTAAGATGCGATATTGCCTCTTTCATTCCTAACTCTATCACTAGGTCAGCTGCCGCCCGGTCACCCACAGGATAGGGCGGCATGGGCATGAACGGAGTAACGGTGCCGCCGATCCAATTCCCGCTACCCCACCTGATTGCAAGATCCACATCCTGCATCTCAGCTTCTGAAAACTCGATCATCGGTTGAATGCGAATCTGCACGTCCGGGTGGCTTTGCATGAATGACATCAGGCGTGGCGACAGCCAGCGCGCAGCGAAATAGGTCGAGACGCCAACGGTTAGAGAACGCGTTGAAATCCCCTTTAATGCATGAATTTCAGCTTCGATTTCTTCGTATCGGGTCTGGCAGATCGCGAGCAGTTTTAATCCTTCACCAGTGAGTGTGACACCACGCGATGTGCGCTGGAACAGGATCATCCCAAGATCGGCTTCAAGCGTTTTGCTCTGATAGCTGATGGCGCCCTTTGTCATGTTGAGCGCCGATGCTGCCGTCGAGAAGCTGGAATAACGAGCAATCTCGGCAAATAGCCTGAGTAAGTCATGGTGATGAAATCGGGTACTCATATCTTTAGTGTACAAAATTTCTAAACGCTAAGAGTAGTTTTTTTCGATTTTCAAATATGTTTTTAAGGTCGAAAACTGCATTCAAGCTCGTGGAGCGATGAAATGAAGTTGGACTTGTTGAACGCAAAAGCAAAAACACCGACACCGGCGGAGCACCGCGGCCGCGCGCGCAGGTGCCGCTTGGCCCGTAGTATTGCCCCTTCTGAGAGCACACCGTTCACGGGTCGCAGGATACCTGCATACAATCTACTAAGTGAAACGGTATTGGCCCGGATCGAAGATCAAGCCGACTGGATTCTAAGCAATATTGGCGTCGAGTTTCGGGGGGATCGAACGGCACTGGATCACTTCGCCCAAACGGGTGCCCGCATCGATGGCGAACGTGTGCGGTTTGAACCGGGTCACGTCCGTGCGCTTTGCGCTGCGGCTCCAAGTGAATTTCAGTTGCATGGCCGAGACCCGGTCAGAACGGTGACACTTGGCGGTGACAACGTTGTGCTGATGCCGGGATACGGCTCTCCCTTTGTCAGCGATCTGGTGAAGGGCCGACGATATTCGACGCTGAAGGATTTCCGCAATTTCGTCAAACTGGCCTACAGTGCGGCCGCCTTGCATCATTCCGGCGGCACGGTTGTCGAGCCGACAGATGTGCCGGTGAATAAACGGCATTTGGACATGATGCTGGCGCATCTGACACTCTCAACCAAGCCCTTTATGGGCTCTGTTACGGCACCCGAGCGCGTGCGTGACAGTATCGAGATGGCACGCCTCGTCTTTGGACGGGACTTCATGGAGCACCACGCGGTGATGCAGGCCAATATCAACGTCAATTCGCCGCTGGTTTATGATGATACCATGTCGTCGGCTCTGCGTATCTATGCGGAGGCAGGCCAATGTGTCTGCGTCTCCCCTGCGATTTTCGCGGGTGCCATGGGGCCGCTTTCGCCGGCGGCGGTGGCGGCGCAAACTCTGGCAGAAGCGATGGTTGGCATTGCGCTTGCGCAACTGGTGCGCCCCGGTTGTCCGGTGGTGTTCGGCTCGTTCCACTCCACAATGAACTTGCGCACGGGCGCTCTAACCTTTGGATCGCCCGAGGCAAACATGACCACGATGGCGCTGACACAATTGGGACGAAGGCTTGGCGTACCTGTGCGCTCTGGCGGTGGGCAGATCACCGCCTCCAATGCGCCAGATGGGCAAGCGATGCAGGACAGCACCGGTGCCATGTGGTCCACGCTTTTGTCCGGAGCCCATCAGGTCTGGCATGCGGCAGGCTGGCTCGAAGGTGGGCTTGTGATGTCCTACGAGAAATTCATCATGGATCTAGACCACTGTGGCGCGATGCTGAAACTGCTGAAGGGCTTCGAAACGAATGAGGAGGCATTTGGCCGTGATGCCTATTTTGAAACGGGCCCGGGCGAAAATTTCCTGTCGACCAAACACACGCTGCGCCACTATGCGGCAGCAAATTATGAGCCACAAATTTCTGACGCAGGGCCATTCGAGACCTGGTCTGAAAATGGTGCTCTCACGTCAGATCAACGCGCCACTGCGCGGTGGCATCAGATGTTGAACGATTACCAGCGTCCTGAAATGAAACCCGGCATACAAGCCGCGCTTGAAGACTTCGTGTCAGAACGCAAAGCGCGAATGCCGGATGAATGGTACTAGAACGGAATATCCAATACCTAAGAACTCTGCCGGGATTGCCAGCTTGCTTGAGCAAGATTGAAGAACGTCGGCGCCTATGTCGTCAGGAGGACATTTCGCGGGCATAGCTGATCCAAAACTGGAAGGCATCTGATCGGGCATGGTGGAATAAAGCTGAAGTAAGTTGATAGCGGGGAGACGGGAGCTGATGGTGATCTGGTCATGGGCAACCAGAAATCTCTGAGTCTGCCAGAGTGACTTGTCGGGACCGATGATCTTTTCGCGTTTTCGGGTTGATTGGTGGGATCCTTCAATCCGGTTACTTAGACCCTTGTGCACTGCGCAGTGCTGGGCTCAGGTTTTGGAAGACACTGAACAATTTCAAATTTTGATTTCGAGAACGAACTCACTTCGGTGTTTCCAGTCGCCTTTGTTCTCGCTCTTTTCTTGTCTTCGCATTGAGACCGGCTCGGGCCTATTCAGCAATTTCGTTGATCAATCGTGTCTCGAGAAGTTGACCGTTCTGGTAAAGGACCGGGTAAGCAATCGATGCAATATGACTGTTGAAGTCCCGGAAAGCCCGCAATGTCTCTAGATGAATATCACTGGTTTCGAAGCTTTCCGTTGTTCCATGCTGCAACCGGCGCAGGTGACGCTTGCGGCTTTCACGTTCCACGCGTTTGATTTCGGTTTTCTCAAGGCTGAGAAGCCGGGCGCTTTCCAGATCGTCTGAAACAAGTACATTTGATGCCAGTTTCATGTTTGCAAGAATACCTTCATGCATCTGAACAAGTTCAGACCAGCCATCTTGCGAAAAGCTAGAGCCTTTGGCCCGCATTTCACCGGCCAATACAGTCAGGCGTTTGGCGACAACGTCACCCGCCGTTTCAAGCCTGATCGCAAACTCCATAAGGTCGCGCGCGGTCTTAGCATCGTGTTTTTCATATAGCTCAGGGTGTATCGCGGCGACAAAGGCTCGAATACCCGAGAGGCACCGGTTTACGTCCTCGTCAATGGCCTGAACCGACCGGATCTGTTCTTTGTCTCCGCTGCGGTAAAGTTCAAGAGCAGGACGGAACATGGTTTCGAGAAGATCGCTCATCCGCAGCAGCTCACGCTTGAGGCTCGGCAAGGCCTGATTGGGATTTGCCACGTCTTCCATGTCCAATGCGCTGACCGGTTGTGCGGATTGCGACTTCTGTACTTTCTGCTGGTCTGGCAAGAGCCTTTCGAACAAGTTCTGCCAGTGTCCACAAAACGGAAGGGCTAAAACCAAAAGCGACAGGTTGAAAGCAAGATGCACGTTGACTAGCATTTGCCCCCCTTGCGGGTCGCCCAAAAGCCCGGTTCGTAGGGCAAAATTTGCTGCAAACAAACTAGCCAACGCCCAACTTCCTCGCAGCGCCAAATTTGCATAGGGTATTCGTCGGGCCGTCACTGGCATTCCTCGGGTTAGCCATACCGGAATGAAGGCCGAGCCAAAGTTCGCGCCAAAAACCAAAGACATTCCGGCGGCAAATGGGATCGCTCCAATTTGCACAAGTGTCACACACATAAGGATGGCCGCTACCGAGGAATGCATGACGAAGGCTAAGGCACTCCCGACAAGAAATGCAGTGATATAGTCGCGCGACAAGTAATCCGCCACTGCGGGTAAAAATGCACTGTCCCGAATTGGATCCATCGCCTCACGAAGGAACCGAAGTGAGATCAGGATAAAGGCAACGCCCATCAGAATACGCCCTAGTTGTCGGGCTTTTTTGGCTTCGGTCTTGACGAATAGATAGCCTCCAATCGCCAGCAGCATTGGAATAAGCCAGTCCAACCGGAACGTAAGAATCTGGATGATCAATGCGGAACCCAGATCGCCTCCGAGCACAATCGCCAGACCGGCAGGAAAACTCAACATTCCACTGGCAGCAAACCCAGAGGTCAACAGCGCCACTGCCGCCGAACTTTGCAGTACAACCGCCATCATCAGACCCACAAGTGAGGCCTGCAGGTAACTGTGCTGTCGCGTCAAAACGCGCTGGAACGACGCTCCATAGCTGCGCTCAATTCCAGTGCGTACCATTCGAACTGCAAAAAGCAGCAACATCGTCGCGCCAGCAAGGCTGATTAAAAAGCTGACTATCGCCATGCTCTACCTCACTCCCACGGTTTGCTTGGAATAACAGGGTGCGCTGCAATCTTGCCAACCAACGACCGGAGACCGACCCGGTGATTTTGCGGCCGAGTAATTTCGATAAAACGCTCAGCGCCCGAGTTTGCTGAAATAAATCGGACGCGCCTGTTCCACCGGGAAAACGCATTCACTTTCTTGGCGGTAGGCAATGGCCCTTGGCGCCATAACTGAGAATTGATCTCCACGTCCATTGACCACTGTTTTCCTGGAAGCAGAGAGAGCAACGGCGTGAATTGCTCTAAAGGTATGGCCACAAAGATCAACATTCGTCCTTAATCGCGTTGACAACAATGCCGATTGCACAGTCGAGATCCTTGCGCGTGATCGTTAGCGGCGGTGACAATGTAAGCACACACCCCTGACTGATTTTGTAGCTTAGGCCAGCTTCCAAACAAGCATAATAGATCCGCTCGGCTCGTGCATTTCCAGGTGTCTTGTCGGCACGGTCATCGACAATTTCGACACCAAACATCAGACCACGGCCGCGAATGTCACCGACGATCGGGATATTCTGAAGCTCGCCCATCAGACGATCCATAGCGTGCTCGCCCAACTCAGCCGCCCGGTCAACCAACCCTTCATCTTCGATGATTTGTATTGTGGTAAGCGCGGCGCGTGCAGTCACCGGGTTTTTTTCGTGTGTATAATGTCCAATGGCAAAGTCTCCGCAGACGTCTAGTTTGGTTCGCGCGATACAAGCTGCAATCGGCAGGATGCCTCCGCCAAGTGCCTTACCCAAGGTGACGATGTCAGGGATAATCTCGTCATGCTCAAAGGCAAACATCTTGCCGGTCTTTCCAAGCCCCGTGGGAATCTCGTCCATGATCAAGAGAGCCCCGTGACGATTACACGCCTCCCGCACAGCTTTCCAGAAGCCCGGTGGCGGCACATAAGGCACCGCGCGCATAGGCTCAGCGATGACCGCAGCTACGTCTCCCTCGCGTTCTAGAACGAACTCGACCATTTTTGCACAAGCCAACCCACAGGTATCTGGGCCGGCGTGATTGTACGGGCATCGGTAACAGGCAAAAGGTGCCACGTGCTCTGCACCCGGGAGAAGCGGGCCGGCTATATGGCTGCGAAATGTCGCCTCGCCGCCGACGCTTGCGGCGCCAAAACCGGCACCGTGGAAGGCATCCCAGAAGCTAATTGTTTTGAACCGACCGGTGGCAGCGCGCGCTATCTTGAGAGCGACCTCGTTTGCATCAGAGCCGCCGGTCGTAAACAGCATTTTCCCAAGGTCGTCTGGCGCGATTTCGGCGAGCTTTTCGGCCAATTCAACCGCGGGATCATTGGTGAAGCGACGGGGTGCGAAAGACAGGTCATCCAGTTGCGCCTTGATCGCGGTGATCAAACGGGGATGTCCGTAACCGATATGATGCACTGAATTGCCATGGAAATCCATGTAACGGCGGCCGTCCAGGTCTTCGACCCAAATCCCCTCAGCTTTGGCAATGGTGCTAACGCATGGCGAGGACAGTGACTGGTGGAGAAACGCGTTAGCGTCGCGTTTCAGCAAGGGTGAAGATTTAGGCCCTATAGATTCCTTCATCCATGCTTTTCGCGCGCTGGAAGTATTGGATTCGCCTTCCGTGTGGACGATTTGTGACATGCTTTTTCCTCAACGCCGCTTGTGAAAAAATGCGGACCTCGCAAAGTCCGCCAGTACCAGGGAGGAACTTGTGGTGCCCCGACCCGGGTCGGGTCGGGGCACAAAAACTAGCGTGGCCAGGGCAGCGAGTAAGTTTTTACGTTAGTAAAAAACTTCATTGCCTCGATGACACCTTCTTTAACCCCATTACCGCTGTCCTTGATGCCTCCGAAGGGGGACATTTCGATACGGTATCCGGGTTGTTCCCAAATGTTGCAGGTGCCCACGTTCAGACCGTTGATAAAGGCAATCGCACGGTTCAAGTCGTTCGTACAGACGCCTGAGCTGAGGCCGAATTCGGTACCGTTCGAAATACGCATCACCTCGTCGTCATTGTCCGGAACCCGAACGATGGGCACAATGGGGCCAAAGGTTTCTTCCATCACCAGCTCGCTGTCATGGGGGACCTTATCGACAACGATGGGCGGCAGTAGTGCGCCCTGACGGCCCGGATGATAGAGGATTTCTGCGCCGTCGGCCTCGGCCATGTAAACGCGTTTTTCGAATAGTTCAGCTGCCTTGTCATGGATGACACAGCCCAGTTCGGTCTCGGGGTCTTGTGGGTCGCCGAACTTGATCTTCTTCGCCTTTTCCAGAACCAATGGCACAAACTTGTCGGCCACGCTTTCTTGCACCAGAATACGTTTGATCGCAGTGCAGCGCTGACCCGAATTGCCGGTGGCGCCTGCCACAGCAATGGTCGCGGCCTTCTCAAGGTCCGCGTCAGAAAGATCGTTCAAAACGATCAGAGGGTCATTGCCCCCCAGTTCCAGAGCTTGCCGCTTGTAAACGCCTTTTTCGGCGATCATCTTACCCACCGGCACGCCGCCGGTGAATGTGATGATGTCGATGTTGTCATTGGTGATCATCTCATCGCCAATGTCACCTGGCCAGCCGGTAACCACTTGGAACATCTCGGGTGGTAGACCCGCGTCGTAGAGGATGTCAGCTAATGTCAGCGCCGTCAGTGGCGTCAGTTCCGTCGGCTTACACACCATGCAGTTGTTGGTCGCGATTGATGGCGCGATCTTGTGGCTGACCATGTTAAGTGGATGATTGAATGGTGTGATTGCCGAAATCGCATTCACCGGCTCGCGCATGGTGAATATTTTTCGATCTTTGCCATTATGGGTCAGGTCGCATGAAAAGATCTCGCCATCATCCTTCATCGCCTCAGCGGCGGCGAACTGATAGACATCTTGTGCACGCTTGGTCTCATAAATCGCATGCTGGTGACAGATACCCAGTTCCAACGTCAGCCATTTGGCAAGGTATTCACGACGTTCACCAATCAACTCGCCCGCACGCTGCAGGATCTGGCTGCGCTCATACCGTGTGAGTTTTGGAGTGTAATTCGCCGCGATTTCGAACGCTTTGCGCGCATGTTCTGCCTTGCCGGCGGGTACATGCCCGACAATCTCGTTTGTGTATGGGTACAGAACCGGCACCGTTTCGTCGGTAAAGACGATCTCGCCCCCGATGCGCATTCCTTCATTGCGGATTTCGATTTTCGACATGGTTTGATCTTTCATGGATTACTGCGCCGCCGCTGTAGTTGCATAGAAAAACGCATCAAAATTGCGCAACTCGGGCGCAGTCCCCAAGTCGATAACCCGGTTTACGATGAAAGGAACTTCCTGCTCGGTCAGTCCACCGTGGCTGCGCAGCGGCTCGTTGAGAGCGGCCAGATCGTGGCGGTCTTCAGAGGTACCGATACAGATGTTCTCACCCGAGACCATCACAATATCACCAATGCGGTCACCGGGCAGTTCAAAACGCTTGATCGCTTCTTCCTTGGTCAACACGTGGGTGATGCCGGCTGTGGCTTTCAGTTTGCCGATGATGTCGCTGCGATCCGCGTCTTCGGGCAGATAGCAGGTGGCAAACGACCCGAGTGCGCCGTGGTGCACCACATAGGGGTCCGTGATCGGCAAGATGACACGGGCCGCGTCCTTGCCCAGCCATTCATCCACCAGATCCTGCACATATACTACGCTGGGCGATCCATCGGCGTGGTGCTTGGGCTTCATGCCGTGGTCGGCGGTGACCACGATGGCAGCGCCCATGGCGTCCAGTTCGGTCAGATATTTGTCAAACATCTCATAGAATGCCTTGGCCTCGGCCTGATCGGGTGCGTATTTGTGCTGCACGTAGTCGGTGGTGGTCAGATACATCACATCTGGTTTCCACTCTTTCAGCAACTTGACACCCGCAGCAAAGACAAACTCGGACAACTCTGCCGAATAGACCTCGGGTTGGGCCATGCCCAACCATGCGCTTGCTTTCTCCTGACCATGCTCAGCCTGGGTCGACGTGTCGGACTTTTCCGCAGAGAAGCATTTGGCCCGGTCGTCGTCGAACTTCAGACCCGCCCCCAACAACGCGCGCAGCTTGTCCTTCGCGGTGACTATGGCCACCTTGGCGCCAGCGTCATAGAACTGCTTGAACACGGTCGGTGCACGCAAAAAGCGCACATCGTTCATCATCACTTCTTCACCACTGTCCGGATCAATCAGATAGTTTCCACAGATGCCGTGCACGATAGGCGGACGGCCTGTCGCAATGCTGAGGTTGTTAGGGTTAGTAAACGACGGGATCACCGAATGGGCCAGCCGGTCAGTGCCGGTTTCGCGCATCCGCTTGAGAGTCGGCATCAGACCGTCAGCAATAGCTTTGTCCAGGTATTCTGGCTCACAGCCGTCAAGGCAGATGGCAATGGCGGGCACTTTGGGCATCGGGTAGACACGCTCGTTGGCTTCAACAGGGGTGTGGATGGTCATTTGGTTTGTTCCTTGATCCTTAAGCGGCCAGTTTGGCGCGTTCTTCTAAAGCTTGGAGAGGAGGTGTGGCACTCGACACACCCATTTTTTCCAAAGTTTCCTTGGCGGCAATTACAACTTTCCGCATAACCTTGTCGTCCATCTGACCGATGCACCCAACGCGGAAGCTGTCGACGACGGTCAACTTGCCGGGGTAAATGATGAACCCTTTTTCTTTCATCAGATTGTAGAACTGATCAAAGACAAAGTTATCATCGGCCGGGCAGAAGAATGTTACGATGATTGGGCTCAGCCAGCGATTGTCGAGCAGAGTTTCGAAACCCAGCTCACGCATGCCGGCGACCACAACATCCCTGTTGCTGGTGTATCGGGCTCCGCGACCGGAAACGCCGCCCTCAGCCGCATGTGCCCTGAGGGCTTCGATGAAAGCGGCAACCACATGGGTGGGCGGCGTAAATCGCCATTGACCGGTTTTGTTCATATGCGCCCACTGCGCGTGAACGTCCAGAGACAGCGAATGACTGTTACCCTTGGCATCCTCAAGCTCGTTCTTGCGCGCGATTATGAACCCAAACCCCGGAACACCCTCAATACACTTGTTGGCGGACGAAACCATTGCCTCATAGCGGACTTCCGTAGGCTTCAACTCGATCGCACCAAAGGCTGACATCGAGTCGACAAGAAGCTTGCGACCAGCGGCGTAAACCGCCTCCGATATTTCCTCTACCGGATTCAGAATGCCCGAGCTTGTTTCGCAGTGGATAGCAACGACATGGGTGATCGCGGAATCATTCGCCAGAATCTCGGCAACTTCTGAGCCACGCGGCGGCAGATAGTCGCCCTTGTCCAAAACAACATGATCGCGTTCCAGATACTCGAGCGTTTGCGCCGAGCGCTGACCGTAAGCGCCATTGGCCAGCACCAATGCCTTGCCATCGCGCGGAATGAACGAAGCCAGCATTGCCTCTACTGAAAACGATCCGCTCCCCTGCATCGGTACGCAGTCAAACTCATCGGCGCCCTCGCCAAGCAATGCCAAAAGACTGGAGCGCAACTCCTGGGTCATACCCCGAAAGTCATCATCCCAGCTTCCCCAATCCCTCAACATGGCTTCTTTCACGGCGTATGACGTGGTCAAGGGGCCAGGAGTTAGTAGATAGGGCTCGCCGAGACGCGGTTGTTCAATTTGAGGAAAAGAAGACGTCATAACCAAGCTCCAGATCAACGTTTCAAAGACACAGTTGCAGCAACCGCAGCTATATGTGAAATTGCAAATATCAATCTAATTATAAGCTCAGCCTATGCTCGAACCTTCAGGAGTTTGAAATGCGACATAGCCAGCTCAAAGCCTTTCATTTCGTGGCCAAATATGGTGGGTTTTCGCGTGCTGCAGAGGCGCTTTTTTTGACGCAGCCAGCAATTTCAGAGCAGGTTCGCAAACTTGAGCAGGATCATGATTTGTTGTTGTTCAAGCGTGAGCGAAAAAGAGTGAACCTAACCCCGGAGGGGACGCAGCTTTACCGGTACACCAAGCAGTATTTTGAGATCGAGGATCAGATCGAGGACTATCTGTCTGAAACGAGGGCTGCGATCGACGGCGAGCTGCGGATCCTTGCCGATTCCGCGCACCACTTGACCGACTTTCTGGGGCCGTTCCGAGAAAAATATTCAAACATTACGATTACCGTCCGCGCTGGCAACACCGAGGACATTTTGGAGGAACTCAGATCTTACAACGCAGAAATTGGTGTTGTTGGCAGCGTGTCTCCCGGCAAGGACATGAGCGTTCTTAGCCTCGGTTCGACCGAGATCGTGGCATTCACGGCCCGCAGTTTGCTTCTCGCCTCAAAACCTACATTGTCCCTCGCAGAGCTGGCGGAGTTGCCTCTCATCTTCAGGGAACAGGGATCAAAAACACGCCAAAAGCTCGAAGATGAAGCCAGTAAACGGGGGGTGCCGCTGAAACCGGCGATTGTGGCCGAAGGAAGAGAGGCCGTCAGAGAGTTGGTGGCATCAGGTGCAGGTATCGGGTTCGTGTCCCAGGCAGAATACGGTCACGACGACCGTCTCAGACAAATCAAGCTGCAAGACGTCGACCTGCAAATGGGAGAAAGCATGATCTATCTCTCCCAACGGCGTGAGGTGAAGACCATTCGCGCCTTCATGAAATTCGCCAATTCTGTTCTAGAAGAAAAACAAAACCCCACCAATCAGTGATCGGTGGGGAGATGCCTAAATGGGTTTTCTTGTCAGCGGGTTCGCCAGGCTTGCGTGCGACCGAGGACGCCTTTGGAAGCAATCAGGTGGATGATCCGCGCTGCGGCGTTTGTGTAGAAGATCATCATCCCCATTGCGGCAGCTGGCGCAATATCGCCCGCATCGTCCATGTTTAGCACTGCAATAGATGCCAACGTGGTTTTGGGCGAGTATAGGAACACAACCGCAGATACCGTCGTCATTGCGTTTACGAACAGATAGATTGATATGTCCAGCACGGCTGGCAGGCAAACAGGGACCGTGACACGGGCAAACAACTTCATCGTCGGTTGCTTGAGCGAGGCTGATACCGACTCGAATTCTCTGTCCATCTGCTTGAGCGCTGTCACTGCCGTCAGGTGCGACACAGTATAGAAGTGTGTCACCGTACAGATCACCAAAATTGCCATTGTTCCGTAGATACCGTTCAGCGGATTAGACGGGCTATTGAAGAAGAAGATGTATGACAGGCCCAGCACCATGCCCGGGATCGCCATTGGCAGCATCGCGAACATCTGAAAGATCGATCGACCTGTTCTGAACCCGTTCGACTTTTCAACCAGATAGGCACCAAAGAAGACGACTGAAGTACCGATCACCGCCGTCAAAAGCGCCAGCTTGATCGAGTTAATGTAAGAGCCCCAACCGCCACCATCCATCTTGTTGAAATCGTAGTTCTTCAGGCTCAGGCTCAGGTCGTAGGGCCAAAACTTGATGAGCGCCGCGAATTGGCACACAGCCAGCAGCCCAACGATGAACAAACCGATCAGACAGCAATAGACTAGAAAGAACCGATCTGCCTTTCGATTTGGGGTTGGCTGGTACGGGACCGACCGGGCCGACAATAAGGCAACCTGCTTTGATTGCACCATGCGGTCGATCGCGAACGCCAGGATTGCCGGGATCACCAGAACGACCGAGACTACGGCACCCATTTCAAAGTTCTGCTGGCCGATCACCTGCTTGTAGATATCAACCGCCAGAACGTTGAACTGACCTCCAATCACTTTTGGCAGACCAAAATCAGTTATGACCAGATTAAATACAACGAAAGCGGCCGAGATCAGACCATATCGCGCGCCGGGAACGGTGACCGTCCAAAAAGTACGCCACGGCGTTGAACGCAGGCTGACTGCAGCTTCGTATAGTCGTGCATCAGAGATCGCCAGCGCCGTTGAAATGATCAGGAAGGCGTGCGGGAAGGTGAAGAACACCGAGCCTATCACGATGCCAATCGGACCATAGATACTGGCGCCGAACAGCAACTCTTTTATCATGCCCTGATTGCCGAACAGATAGACCAGCGCGATCCCGGGCAACAGCGAAGGCACCAGGATCGGAGCCATCGCAATCAGACGAAACACACCCTTGAACCGCATGCAACTCCGGTTCAGCGCATAAGCGAACCAGAACGCCAAAGTTACTGTGACAATGGTGCTAATTACAGAAATCCAAAGGGAGTTCTTGATAGAATTGAACAGTGCCGGGGTTGAGAAGTAGTTGACGAAATTTTCCAAGCCTCGCGATTGAACTGGCCTCAGCTGAACCCGGCGGAACTGATTGGAATCGAGCGTGACCCAATCCGTATTGTCTTGTAGCGTAGAACCGACAAGAAACCGCCCGGTGTCGCTTGTGTTACGGATTTGGTACATGACCGGACTGCGAAAGCTGAAATCGGGAAAAAGCTCGGTTACCGATAGCCGCCCGTCTGAGCCGGTAGACAGATCGGTGCCTGAAAAAGCCCCGATTTGTTCGTTCAGTGTGTCGGCTGACAGGATGGTTCCGTCAAATTGCCCCGCTTCGTCACTGACCTGAAACTCGTATTGTGACAACTCCATCCGATAGGTCGAGAATGACTTGGAAAGCATCGTGTAAAGCGGCAGGACCAACGTCGCGACCAGATAGAGTGCGATCACGAACATGCTGCCGCGCATCAGGATGTCATCCCTGCTGAGCTTGGGTTTGATGTCAGGCCCAGCTGGAAGAGTCCCCGGGTTGGTTGAAATCTCGCTCATGCTGCCGTCTCCGGAACATCAAAGGCCATTAGCCGGTTTTCGGGCAGTTCAATCACCATGGTCCTACCCTCTTCCAGTTCTAGGCGGCGCACGGCATTGATCGAAAAATCTGCGATCAGTTCCGAAGATCCAAATCGCTCGTTGCTTAAGCGGCATCGCCAGAATGAACCGAGGAATTCCATTTCATCGAGAGTGACGTCGATGCAATTCCTGTTGCCGCCGGTATCGAGATAACCAGCCTCATGCGGGATGATATCCTCCGGTCGGATCGCCGCAATCGCTGGCATTCCGTCGTTGAACGTGTGGCTGAGGCACGCAAAGGTCTTTTCGCCGACACTCAGTCGACCACCCTTGGTGACCTGAGACTGGATCTGGTTCATTTCCCCGATGAAGTCTGCCACGAACAAGTTTGCGGGTTCTCGGTAAATTTCTGTAGGTGACCCCACCTGCTCGATAACCCCATGATTCATGACCACGATCCGGTCCGCCATCGCCAGCGCTTCTTCCTGATCATGCGTAACCATCACAGTAGTCACACCCAGTTTGCGCTGCAGCTCTTTGATTTCGTGACGTAGATGGACGCGCACCTTTGCGTCCAATGCTGAAAGCGGCTCATCCAGCAACAAGAGACCGGGGTTGGTCGCAATGGCGCGGGCCAACGCAATCCGCTGCTGCTGGCCACCGGACAATTGCGCAGGATACTTTTTGCCTTGTTCAGGCAACCCAACCAAATGAAGCAGTTCGCTGACACGAACGGCAATATCCGATTTGCTGCGACCAGTGTTTTCCAAGCCGAAAGCAATGTTCTTTTCGATCGTCAGGTTCGGGAACAAGGCGTAAGACTGAAACACAATCCCGAAATCACGCTCTGACGGCGGCAGATTTGACACATCCTTGCCGTCTTGCATGACAGTGCCCTTGGTTTGCAGATCGAGACCCGCAATCGCCCGGAGCAAGGTTGTTTTGCCGCAACCCGACGGCCCCAGAAAGCAGACAAATTCGCCTTCGTTGATTTCGAGGGATATGTCCTTGAGTGCAAGAAAGCTGCCGAACGCCTTCCACAAATTCTGGATGCTTAGATACAGTTCACCGGGTGGGGTTTTCTGAAGCACGGGAGCGGTCCTCATATCTGCACCTCGGGAACGGCCGATCTGGGCCGGTTGAAGCCGGGCGCGCTGGTCGCGTTGTTTGGAAAAATAGAGTGGTGTGCAGAAGAGGTGCTTACACCTCTTCTGCAGGTTGGTTTACTTCGCTTCAGACTTCCCGTCATAGCGAGACTGCCATTCTTTCAGTATCGCCGCGCGGTTGTTGGCGGCAAATTCAAAGTCGTTGTCGATCATCGCATCCAGAAGACCTTCAGGGAAGTGCTCGACCGGTTTTGCGACGCCAGGATAGGCGACAACGGCGTACCCTGTGTTGTACATCTCGTTGGCTTCCTTGGTGACGGTGAAATCAACCAGTTTCTGCGCGGCTTCGAGATTTGCAGTACCGGCAACAATAGCGGTCGCTTCCATGTCCCAGCCGACACCTTCTGACGGGACAATGATCTCAAGCGGCGCACCATCAGCTTTCGACTTAGCACCACGGAAAGCAAAAGAGATGCCAATCGGGATCTCACCTGCAGCAGCCAGTTTGCACGGCTTTGAACCAGAGTGGGTATATCGCGCGATGTTCTCGTGCAATCCGTCCATGTACTCCCAGCCGCCTTCTTCGCCGAACATCTGCAGCCAACTTGAAACATCAAGGAAACCAGTGCCCGACGAGTTCGGATTTGGCATGATCACCTGATCCTTATACATGGGGTCTGTAAGATCCTTCCACGATGTCGGCGGCGTCAATCCCGCTTTCTCGGCCTCGACGGTATTGTAGCAAACTGCGGCAACCCAAGCGTCCATGCCAACCCACGCCGGAGGATTGTCGCCATCGACAAATTTCGCGTCTAGGTCGCCAACACCCGCAGGCGCGTAAGGCTCCAGCATACCTTCGGACTTGAGCAACAACAGCGAAGTGGCCGCGAGACCCCACACGACGTCTGCCTGAGGGTTGTCCCTCTCGGCCAACAGTTTGGCGGTGATGATCCCGGTCGAATCCCGCACCCAGTTGATTTTGATGTCCGGATTGCTCGCATTGAACGTCTCAGCGTAGCGCGCCAGGTCTTCAGCTTCGACGGCTGTGTAAACTGTCAATTCGGTTTCAGATAACGCAACTGTAGCAGTCAAGGAGCTTACGGCCAGGGCTGCAAGAAATTTGGTCTTATGTTTCATCGTGATCCTCTGTCGGTTGATTATTCTCGGGAACGCCATTCTTGAGCAGCGCTTATTTGCAGTTCCATGCCCCGGCAGTGTGACAGATAAATAGATCAAGAAAAATCGATTATACCTTCCACATCATAAGCAAAACCTATGTAAGGCAATCCGCCCTAGCGCTCGGAATTGAGTGTCATACCCCATTGATATGAGATAGGAACTCTCCCTGCACCAGTCACCCAAGAGTTTCGTTCAAATCAGTGCGCTTCGGCATTCGCCCATCGAACGGGCGGTGGGCTACGAAATCCGAGGCTACATACTGCTACCTGTCGACTGACCAGCCGCCAATCGAACATGACTGTCATAGTGCTCGCAAATACCTTTGCAAATGTCTGACGTCAGCACTTGCGGGACAGTACAGGTCGATTTGATAAGAGAGATTTTCTGGCACATCGTACCCGCCAAGGAGTGGAGGTGAGATAGAAACCCAGAACACGTAAGAGCCACGGCTAAAAGATCGTCAAGGATATCCGTCGTGCTACCCGCAAGCACTATTCAGCGGAAGAGAAGATCTGGATCGTTCTGGACAAGCGCAAGGGCGAAGGCAGCATTGTGGAGCTGTGCTGCCGGGCAGGCATTGCTCAGAGTCTGTACTATAGCTGGTCCAAAGAACTCCCTGAAACTGGCAAGAAGCGCCTCGCGGGCTATAAGATACGTGCGGCGACCTTATCCGAAGTTAAAGACCTGCACCTTGGACTCGTTATCCCGCAACTTCCTTCTCCTTAGTCCAACTTGTACGTCATCTTGTTAGGGCCAGAACCACAATTCCAACTGCTACGATTATCGCCGCCAGGAGCCTGTTGGATTTTGGGCCCTCACCAAACCACATCACACCTATTATTGAAGCGAAGATGACCGAACTTTCTCGGAGCGCTGATACAACACCCAACGGCGCGAAACTCTTAACATAGAGCACCAGACCATAGGCTAAGCCGGAAATGATTCCTCCTGCTAAACCTGACCAGACATATCTCTTTGGAAGTGCGATGAGGCGGTCCCACCGAGTCGAGAAGATGAACCCCGCCACGAAGATCTCGGCCACGAACAATACCGTGATATATCCAAGCGTATTCCCTGAGAGTCTCACGCCAATACCGTCAACCAGAGAGTAGGAAGCAATCATCAAACCAGTTCCGAATGCCGCCGCGATGCCTACCCAGTTCGTTCCCTTTCCAAGTCCGCCAAAAGACAGGCAACCGATGCCGGCCGAAATGCAGACAATACCGATCCACGCGCCCGGAGGAAGGAATTCACCGGCAAGAAAGACCGCTCCCAACGCCACTAATATGGGCGTTATCCCGCGCGATATGGGGTACACCACCGATAAATCGCCGTAACGGTAGGCGGTGTTGAGAAACCAGTAGTATCCCCAATGAATCAAGGTGGAACCAATAATGTATGGAATTGCAGCCATTACTGGAAAGCCCGTAAAAGGAAGCACGGCAAGCGCAGGTATGGCATGCCCGATCGAGATTAATCCCAACATAATGGCCTTGTCAGGCGCGCCCTTTACGACCGCATTCCACAGCGCATGAAGGAAAGCCGCAAACAGTACGATGAGGATCGCATGTACTGTCATAGCTCGTCGCAATCAGCGAAAACGCCTTGTAGACACATATGATTTTGCACCTTTATGCGCTCTGCTTCATGCGCTGATCGACTGGCGTTCTACCAAATCTTCGCTTGTATCGCTGCGAAAGCGTCGTACAGGAAACAAATCCACAGGCCAATGCAATTTCTGTCATATACAGGTCAGTGAATTCGACGATGGCATGAGCCTTCTCCAACCGCTCTGCCATATGGTTTGGCTTTGAGTTCGTCATGGTTCGTAACAAAGTTAGGCATTGATTGGCGGTTAAAACTGTCAGGCTTCCGTGTCTTGAGAGAATTCAATCAGAATTGAGGAAAACGTTTTATTTGCGATATGAACGCCCTAGGGTCCTATACCCGCCTCAAGGCCAATCCGTTAACAACATTCAACACGCCAGCAGGCAGGATATCCGCGATCAGTTCACTGAAAACCATTATTGTCGCTGGCGTTGCTTGGCCGGATTCAGGGCCACGCAATAGCCGACAGCTCCAGATTGTCTGCCAGCTATTGCACTATCCGCGTCAGAACATTCGCACGCTCGGCCACGCTGGTCGAACCTCAGGCATCGGCAGCCGAATGCGCTGGGTCCAGCGCGGCCTCAACGTCTGAAGCATCAGACCGTGCGATCTGGTCAATGGGCTGGCCGGTGATCGGACTTAGATTCTCAAATTACCTGCCTGCCTTTGGCTTGCAAAAGTCGCCTCCGATCAAATTGCCATAGCGGGATACAGGGGGCGAGATACTCGCTACCGCCTGCAGATTGGTCATCTCATTTATTGATTTTCTCCATAAGTTCACGGTCGGGGCTTTTGATATCCCGCGCATCGGCTGATGCAGCGGTGTGGAACCCGGCCCACCGTTCTTGTTGTACGGCAACTTGGCTAACATGATGAATTTTCAGAATGTATCCGACCATAATAGTATTACTTTGGTCGCTGCTTGGGGTCTTCCTGTCCGCAATCGCCGAGAGCGCCAAAAAAAGCGCCTCAAATGTAAGCGCTTGCACGAATCAAATGTAAGCGCTTACAGTGTCGCTCAGAACTGCAACCTTTTCGGATCCTGTTTTATGTTCCTTACCGCCTCGCTGATCGTCTTTGTCATCTACTTCGCCAACGTCGCTCTGGGGGCCTTTGCAGCAAGCGCATTCCTTGGGGACGTGGGCGAAATGCTGGTTCTGTTTGCCGCGTCGATATTGTTTGTCGTCGCCATTCTTCAAAAAGAGGCTGACCGAAACAAAAAGAACGGCAGCTAAGGATTTCTGGGAGGAAACATAATGGACAAAGATCGCAAGGACCTTGCGTCGGCAGCACGCCGAAATTTTCTGAAATTGACGGCAACAGGCGGCTTCACAGCGGCCATGGTAGCTGGTGCTGCGGGGACGTTGTGGTCAACTGAAGCTGCAGCGCAAAGTGCCAGCGAAGAGCGCGACCGCGAGGCTGCTGCGGACCATATCATGGTTCTGGCAACTGCCTATCCGGTCGGTGCGTCGCGTGGTTATCCAATCATGCAGCTGGACCTGAAGGAAAACATCCAGAACGCGACCAACGGCAAGGTCTATGTCAAACTCGCGCCTGGCGGGCAGCTGGGTGCAGGCGGCGCGCTGGTGCAGGCGGTGCAGGGTGGCACAATTCAGGCAGCACAGCATTCGCTTTCGAATTTCGCGCCGTTTGCGTCGACCGTTGACCTGATCAACATGCCGTATCTGTGCGGGTCAAACCAGCGTTTCACAAACCTCGTCAACTCGCAGTTCTGGAAGGACACGGTCGAGCCGAAGGTTGAGGAGAACGGCTTCAAGGCGTTGTTTTATATCAACATCGACCCCCGTGTCGTTGCCATCCGCAAGGGTGGCCCCGGACCGGTCCTGACACCTGGCGACCTGTCCGGCGTCAAGTTCCGCGTTCCCGGCTCGAAGATGCTGCAGCAATACTATCGCATGGTTGGTGCGAACCCGACGCCTGTGGCGTGGGGCGAAACCCCGTCGGCCATCAAACAGGGTGTCGCTGACGCGCTTGATCCGTCCGTGGGTGCGCTCGAAGTCTTTGGTTTCAAAGATATCCTGAGCCATGTGACTTTCACCCAGGCCGTGCCAGACAGCCAAGTTTATTCGTGCAACCTGGAATGGTTTAACTCAATGCCCGCCGACGTGCAGGAAGGGATCATGTGGGGGTCCGAGATGACCTCGCACCAGAACCTTGCCAAAGTGCCATCGGCCCGCGCCTACGCTATGGCCGAACTGATCAAAGCAGGTGTCGAATTCCACTCGCTCAGCGAAGAGCAACTGGCCGAATGGAAAGCCGCTGGTGGCTACCAACGGTCCGAATGGGACGAGTTCAAGATCGATCTGGCCGGGTCCATGGACAACTTCGCCAAGATGGAAGAAGCCGCAGGTACCCAAGGCAAGTACTACGTGCATGACGCTTAACTGTCGGGTCGGGCGTGCCTCCACGCGCGCCCGATCACCAATCTTTCCCGCCTCAGTAAAATCCAAACGCGTCAGCGCGGTTTGTTTTGCTAGGCAAATCAGCAGGTTCTCACATGAGCTTTTTGCGCCGAATTGATAGAGACGCCGAGCGCTGGTTGCTTCTGGTCTTCTACGTGATGCTTGTCATCACCATGGCGATCGAGGTGCTGCGCCGGGAAATATTCTCTTTTTCCTCGATCTGGGGCGAAGAAATTGTGCGGTACTCCTTCATCTATCTCGCATGGATTGGTGCTGCGGCTGCAGTGAAAGAGCGCGCGCATATCCGCATTGACGTGCTGATGCACTACCTTGGGCCGCGTCCGAAGGCTTTGCTGTATATCTTTGGCGACCTGGTGATGTTCGGTGTTGCTGTGATTGCCCTCTATTGGTCCTACGAAGCCGTGCATGTGTCTGCCAAATTCGGGTCGGTCACGGACGGGCTGCGCATTTCCAAAGTATGGTTCCTGATGGCGGTTCCATTGGGGTTCGGCCTGATCATATTGCGGCTGATTCAATCCCTACTGCGCGACATCCATTCTCTCAGAACGGGCAAACCCGTTTTTGAGGGCGACACACTCTTTGATTGAGGGATGATTTGAATGCTTTGGCAAACCTTTGATCAAACCGTCGAGCTGGGTTGGGATTTCTATCTGCCCGTTATCATATTCGTCTCGCTGATTGCACTGGCGGTTCCGGTTTGGGCCGCCATCGGGACCTCGGCGATCCTGATGTTGGTCATGTCCGGCGACCTTCCCCTGAGCCTTGTTGGTGAAAAGCTGTTCACCGGCATTGATGCCTTTGCGCTGACCGCGGTGCCGCTGTTTATCCTGACAGGGGACGTGCTGGTCCGAACCGGGCTCAGTCGAAAATTCCTTGATGTTGCCGAGGCACTGACGTGTTTCACCAAGGGTGGTTTCGGGTCTGCGACGGTTCTTGTCTGTGGCATGTTCGCGGCCATTTCGGGATCGGACGCAGCTGGTGCGGCCGCGGTCGGACGTATGACTATCGCACGCTTGGTCGAAAGTGGCTATCCGCGCCCCTATGCCTGCGCTCTGGTGGCGGCGGGCGCCTGTACCGGCATTTTGATCCCACCGTCGATCGCCTATATCATCATCGGCCTTGTTCTGGGGATATCCGCATCGACCTTGTTCCTTGCGGCTTTGATCCCTGGGATCGCGATCCTGTTGTCGATCCTGATCACGAACCTGATCGTGAACCGCATCTACGCCTATGAAGGTGGCGGACAGATGACGATGGCCGAATGGTTGGGTAATCTGGGCCGTGCTCTAAAATCCGGTTGGTATGCGTTTATCGTGCCGGGCATCATCTTTTACGGCATATTCTCGGGCCGCCTGACACCAACAGAAGCGGGTGCAACGGCCGTCGTCGTGACAATCATCATGGGCTTTATTCTGCGGACGCTGTCCCTTGCGGATTTTCCCGCCATGCTGGTCAGTTCGGCAAAGGTGAACGGCGTCATCCTTCCCATAATCGCTTTCTCGGCTCCGCTGGCCGAAGCGCTGGCCATCATGGGTGTGCCGCAAGGTTTTGTGACATCGGTGACCGGGCTGACGGATGAACCATGGTTACTTATCCTGCTGATGATCGGAATCCTGATCGCCGCCGGTTGCGTTATGGAAACCACGCCGAATATCGTGATCCTTGCGCCTATCCTGAAACCACTCGCGGACAACATCGGCATGAACGAGATACAGTTCTGCATCATGATGATCACAGCTCTTGGCGTAGGCTTCATCACGCCGCCATTGGGGCTCAACCTGTTCGTGGTGTCTGGCATAACCGGGGAATCCATCCTCAAGATTGCCGCCCGTGCCGTTCCCTTTGTTCTTTGCATGTTCTTGGTTGTGTTGCTGATTGCTTATATGCCAGCGATTTCGACTACGTTCTTGCCCGAAATCTACAAGTAGGACCTCGCTAAGATGAAACGTGAATACCTGAAAAAAGCGACCCTAACCGCTAAATCGGATGCTTCCGAAGTCCACGAGACGGTCAGGACAATTCTGGCTGATATTGAGGCAGGCGGAGATGCAAAGGCTATGGAATACGCCGCCAAGTTCGATCGGTACGAGGGCAATGTCCTGTTGACCGCCGAAGAAATCGAGGCGGCAGGAGCGCTTGTGCCGGAGAGGCTGAAAGCGGACATCCGGTTTGCGCATGACAACGTCAAACGGTTTGCCGAGGCGCAAAAGGCCACAGTATCCGATGTCGAGGTTGAAATCGTACCGGGCATGATTGCAGGGCAAAAGGCTATCCCTGTTGATGCGGCGGGCTGTTATGTGCCCGGCGGTCGCTATAGCCACATTGCTTCGGCCATCATGACTGTGACAACGGCCAAAGTTGCAGGTTGTCGCCACATTACCGCCTGTTCGCCACCCCGCCCCGGTGTAGGAGTTGCCCCGGCCATCATTTATGCCGCGAACCTATGTGGTGCGGACAAGATTATGGCACTTGGTGGCGTTCAGGGTGTGGCTGCAATGACGTTCGGACTGTTTGGCCTGCCCAAGGCCAACATCCTCGTGGGCCCCGGCAATCAGTTTGTTGCAGAAGCCAAGCGCATTCTTTTTGGCCGTGTCGGGATCGACATGATCGCGGGCCCAACGGACAGTTTGAT
The DNA here is from genome assembly GCF_059610725.1 of Ruegeria sp. CDSC045. Taxonomy (NCBI): domain Bacteria; kingdom Pseudomonadati; phylum Pseudomonadota; class Alphaproteobacteria; order Rhodobacterales; family Roseobacteraceae; genus Ruegeria; species Ruegeria sp. CDSC045. The sequence continues at coordinate 131,981 of NZ_JBXWOE010000004.1, read as the reverse complement.
CCTTGCAGATGCAACAGCTGATCCGCATATCGTGGCAACGGATTTGGTAAGTCAGGCCGAACATGGCTACAACTCGCCTGTTTGGCTGGTCACAGATGACCGGGTGTTGGCCGAAAAGGTGATGGAGCTTGTGCCTGCCCTGATTGATGATCTGCCCGAGGTGAACCGCGACAACGCCTTTGCCGCTTGGCGTGACTATGCCGAAGTGATCGTTTGCTCAGATCGCGAAGAAATGGCAGTTTGCTCCGATGATTACGCACCCGAACACCTGACAGTGCAGGCCGAAGATCTGGATTGGTGGCTTGAGCGGCTCACATGTTACGGCTCGTTGTTCCTTGGGGAAGAGACAACCGTTTCCTATGGCGACAAGGCAACGGGCACCAACCATGTGCTGCCAACGTCAGGGGCCGCGAATTATACCGGCGGTTTGTCGGTCCATAAATACATGAAGATCGTCACTTGGCAGCGCGCCACACGCGAAGGTGCCAAGCAGGTAGCCGAAGCTACAGCGCGTATTTCCCGCCTTGAGGGGATGGAAGGGCACGCCCGTGCTGCGGATGTTCGTCTGGCCAAGTATTTCCCGGATGAAGCGTTCGACCTGACTGCAAATGGCTGATCCACGATCTCTGTTTGACCTGACTGGCCGCGTGGCCTGTGTAACTGGGGCCAGTTCCGGCCTCGGGCGGCGTGCGGTCATCGCACTGACAAGCGCCGGAGCTCGCGTGGTGGGCGTAGCGCGGCGCGAAGACGCGCTGCAGGGCTTGCAAGACGAGGTCGGCGAAGATGTCGATTACGTTGTGGCCGATGTTGCCGACCGTGATGCGCTCACTGACTTGGTACAGGCGGTCGGCGCACCGTTTGGCGCGCCGGACATTGTTGTGCACGCCGCGGGCATTAACACCCGTCAGACGGCGGATGAGGTGACACCAGAAGGCTGGGATCAGACCGTGGCACTGAACATCTCGGCCCCGTTTTTCCTGAGCCAGGCGCTGGTGCCCGCGATGAAGGCCAAGGGGTGGGGGCGGATCGTGAATTTTGCGTCGCTCCAAACCACGCGCGCGTTTCCCGGTGGCATCGCCTATGGCACGACCAAAGCGGGCATCGCGCAACTGACCCGCGCTATGGCCGAGGCGTGGTCGACTTATGGCATCACAGCCAATGCGATTGGGCCTGGGTTTTTTCCGACAGAACTGACCGAGGCCGTCTTTGCCGATCCGAACCGAGCCACGCGCAATGCCGCCCAGACCTGCATCGGACGCAATGGCCGTTTGGAAGACATGGACGGCCCCATGCTGTTTCTCTGCTCGGACGCGTCCGGTTACGTGACCGGACAAACCCTGATGGTCGACGGAGGGTTCACAGCAAAATGAAAGCGTTGGTCTACGAAGGTGTCGAAACGCTTGGTGTGCGCGAAGTCCCCAACCCGACAGTCGGTCAGGGCCAGTCGCTGGTTCGTATCGAAGCCTCGGGCATCTGCGGATCGGACATGCATGCCTATCTTGGCCACGACGACAGGCGCCCTGCGCCCCTGATCCTTGGCCATGAGGCCGCAGGTGTGATTGAAGGCGGCGCCCGTGACGGCGAACGGGTCACGATCAACCCGCTGGTCAGTTGTGGCACCTGTCCCGCGTGTCAGACGGGCCGCGATAATCTGTGCCCGGACCGTATGATCATTTCCATGCCGCCGCGCGAAGGGGCTTTTGCCCAATATGTGGCAATGCAAGGCAGCAATCTTATCGCGGTGCCGGATCATGTTTCGTTGCAAAAGGCTGCACTGGCCGAACCTCTGGCCGTCAGTTGGCATTCCATACGGTTGGGGCTGATGGCGCTTGATCCGGGTGCCAGCCGCACGGCGCTTGTGCTGGGCGGCGGGGCCATTGGCCTTGCTGCGGCCCTTGCCCTCAAGGCACAAGGGGTCGATGACGTAACCGTTGCTGAACCAAGCGACAAGCGACGCACATTCCTGGAAGATGAATGCCTAGTGAAATCTGTACCCGCAGGGGCAGGGCAGTACGGCATCGTGGTCGACGCCGTCGGATACGCGGCAACACGCGCGGCAGCTTCTGCCATGGCTGAACCGGGGGGTGTCATTGTCCACATCGGCCTGGGCGAAGACACGGGTGGCCTCGATATCCGGCGGATGACCTTGCAAGAGGTGACGTTCATCGGAACCTATACCTACACACCGGAGGACTTCCGGGAAACCTGCACCGCGCTTTTCGATGGTGCGCTTGGCCCGCTAGACTGGGCAGAACATCGCAGCCTGAATGATGGACCGCAGGCATTTGCCGATCTACGATCGGGAGTGGTTGCAGCCCCCAAGATCATCCTCGACCCGTGGGCCTGACACTTATGATCACCAACCAAATGGAGACACTTCATGTACCATAAAATCCTCGTCCCCATGGCGCTGGACCATGGCGTGTCGACTCATACACTTGAGATAGCCAACGCGCTGCGTGCAAAGGATGCCCAGATCTTCGCCCTTCACGTCCATGAGGCGCCCCAAGGCTCGGTCAGTGCCTATCTGGACGAAGAAACGGTTGCCGCCGGGTTTGAAAAAGCGCGCGCTGATCTTGAGGGTAAATTGTCTGGACATCCCGGTGTCACGCCGGTGATTGTAAAGGGACATTCGGCCCGCACTATCATTGACTATTCCGAGGCGCATGGCATCGACTGCATCGTGATTGGATCCCACAAGCCCGGCCTCAGAGACTATTTCCTTGGCTCCACAGCTGCCCGCGTCGTGCGGCACGCAGGCTGTGCCGTCCATGTGCATCGCGCGTCCTCTTGAGGACGCCCTCCACCTCTTTCAAGAAAGGCTCTTCTGGAACATGAACATAGACAAGAAGATCACCGACGATCTTGTCGCGAATGATATCTCATTCGTGACGACGGTGCCCTGCAAACAGCTTGCGGGCGTTATCGAAGAAATCGACCAACACCCGGATATCTTCCATATTCCGTCGAACAAGGAAGACGAGGGCATGGGCCTATGTGCCGGTGCGTGGATGGGTGGAAAACGCCCTGCGATCATCATGCAGAACACAGCCATTGGGGTGACGATCAACACTCTTGCGACGTTGATCCAGTATTACCGGATGCCTCTGCCGATGTTGATCAGCTACCGCGGAGAGCTCCGCGAACCTGTGGCGTGTCAGGTGGAAATGGCGGTGCATACCAAGGCGCTGCTGGCGCAGATGAATATCCCCACCTACCACTTCCATCACCAGAAGGATTTGGAAGAGCTGGATATGATCCTGAAGTATACCTTTATGTGCAACAAACCCGTGGCAATCCTGACCGATGCCAATTTCTGGGGAGGCTATGGCGACCAATGATCCGTTCTGAAATCCTCAAGGAAATTGCACCTCAACTTCGTGATCAACTAGTGGTCTGCAACATTGGCATCCCCAGCCAAGAACTGCATGCCATCGACGATCAACCAACGAATTTCTACATGCTCGGCACGATGGGCCTCGCTTCGTCAATCGGCTTGGGTCTGGCGCTGGCTCAGCCAAAAACCGTGATCTCTATCGATGGGGACGGGTCGGTGTTGACCAATCTGGGCACCTTGCCAACCATTGGGAACAATATGCCCCCGAATTTCATCCTGATGGTCATCGACAACGGATCATATGGATCAACCGGTGATCAGCCGACCTATACAGGGCGCAAAACCGATCTGGCGGGCATGGCGCGTGCGGCCGGATGTGACAATGTCGTTGAAGTACAGGATGTTGATACCGGCAAAGCACTGCAAGAGGCGATGGACGCACAGGTCGGCACGGTCATGATTGTGAAATGCGACAGCGGAAATGCCAAGATGCCAGTCATTACAATGGACCCGGTGATCATCAAGGATCGCTTTATGAAAGCGGTGGCTGGTTGATGAACCGCGCCGCGCGAATTCATTCCAGTGCGGATGCGCGGCGTTTGGCCAAGGCACGTCTGCCTTGGATGGTGTTTGACTATATCGATGGGGCCGCAGGGTCAGAAACAGGGGCTGCGCGTAACCGCGCTGCTCTGGATGACATTTGCCTTGAACCCCGAATATTGAAAGACGTCAGCAATCGGTCTTTGGACATGCCGCTGTTTGGCAAGATTGCCAAGCGGCCCTTTGGCATTGCGCCGATGGGGATGTGCAACCTGTCCAGACCTGGTGCCGATCTGATGCTAGCGCGGTTGGCCGCACGCGAATCCGTGCCCTTGGGGGTATCGACCGTCGCCTCAACCCCGCTGGAAAAGCTGATCGAGGTCGCCGAGGGGCACGCGTGGTTCCAGCTTTATTTCAGCGGGGACGGAACGGGGTCGTTCAAGCTGGCAAAGCGGGCGCAAGATGCCGGATACGAAACCCTGATCGTCACCGTTGACGTGCCCGAGGTTGGTCGCCGTCCGCGTGAGCTGCGCCATGGTTTTACCATGCCGTTTCGTATCGGCCCACGCCAGTTTCTGGACTTTGCCCTGCACCCGCAATGGTCGCTTATGTCACTTGCCGCAGGTCGTCCGCAGATGGCAAATTTCGAGATGCCGGGCTTTGAATTCGACCGCACCGAAAGCCGCGCGAGGGCGACTTGGACAACATTGAAGGCTCTGCGCGATTTGTGGCAGGGCAACCTGGTAGTAAAAGGCGTGACCAACGCCGAGGATGCGCTGCAGCTGAAATCCGAAGGCGTTGACGCCATTCAAGTGTCAAATCATGGCGCACGGCAACTTGAAAGCGCACCCGCTGCCGTTCACGCGCTGGGCCGGATACGAGACAGCGTTGGTGCGGATTTTCCGCTATTCTACGACAGTGGCTTACGATCTGGCGAAGACGTTCTGAAAGCCCTCGATCAGAGTGCAAATTACGTGTTTTTTGGCCGCGTATTGCAATTTGCCATCGCCGCGGCCGGCGAAGAAGGTTTGCATAGACTGTGGAATATCCTCAGCGAAGAGTTGTCCAGTGCACTTGCTCAGGTTGGTCGGACGAAACTGACCTGAAGCAACTGAACAAATGTGAATGCCGTCGGTAATGCCTCTAACGCACACGATCCGGATGCCGTTACGAACTATTTTGCCCCGGATGCTGTGTTCGACTACGCCAGCGGCTCGAGGTGTTTGCCCGCAGGTTCGAGAGCACTAAGACCCTGAATTGGGAAGCGTTGGGAAACCTAAGCAGCCCTTCATTTCAGACGCGCATGCGTGCGCTTTGCAGGAATCGAAAGCCGATCACGTTTCTTTCGCCGACCGCGATTTTAGCCAGTTTACGACTTGCATCACCGCGTGTTGGTTTGCGGCCGAACGCTCTATGAGGAGGTAAAAATCGCTACCACCGATGTCTCTTGCCGCACCAACCTCTACCAGGCGTCCTGCCTCAAGATCTCGGGAAACCATGAAACGGCTGACAAGGGCCACACCCTGCCGCGCGATCGCAGCGTCAACCGCAAGCGCTGTCTGGCTTAATCGAAGGCCGCGTTGCGATTTGTCACGAACCCCAAGGTCTGCAAGGTATCGCGGCCAAAGGTCATGCGTGTCATGAATTTTGGGCAGGCGTGCAAGGTCATCTGGTGTTAACGGATTGAATCCGTCGCTGATAAACTCGGGTGCGGCGACGGCAATCACCTCTTGCCTGAAAATAAGCGCCGCCCGAAGCGCGGCGCCAAACGGCGGCGATCCCTGCCGGACGGCAAGGTCGATCCCGTCGCTGTGAAAGCTGGAAACTTTTTCAGTGGCCATGATCCGCAAGTCGATTTCCGGATGGCTCTCTGCAAAGTCCGGCAGATTCGGGATCAACCATCTGGCAGCAAAAGTCGGGGTGACGCTTATTATAACCTTGTCCGGTTCCGGCTTTAGCTCGGCGGTTGCAGATCTAAGGCTCGCAAAGGCAACCGATATACGTGCGTGATAGCTACGGCCAACCGAGGTGAACTCCAATCCTTTGGGCACCCTTTCGAACAATGTGACTTCTAGGTGAGCTTCCAGGAGTCGCACCTGCTGCGCCACCGCCCCTTGTGTTACGCCCAACTCATCGGCAGCGGCGCGGAAACTGAGGCGGCGCCCAGCGACTTCGAAAGCCCGTAAACCGTTGAGGGGAGGAAGATCAGCCATGAGACAATAGTATTTCTACTGTAATGAAACATCAAATCTCAATCGAACGACCCATTGAAACAGGATATTTTCGCAGAATACATAAGGGGAATCGTCAGATGGCAGTAGAAAAAGTAGCTTTGATTACCGCGGGCGGGAGTGGCATGGGTGCTGACGCGGCGCGCCGGCTTGCCAAAGATGGCTTCAAAGTCGGGATCCTCTCTTCTTCGGGTAAAGGCGAAGCACTCGGCGCCGAGCTGGGTGGTTTTGGCGTCACTGGTTCTAACCTCAGTGGTGACGATCTGACTGCTTTGGTCACGGGCGCCACGGAGCGTTGGGGCCGCGTCGATGTCTTGGTCAATTCCGCCGGTCATGGCCCGAAAGGGCCCGTATTAGAGATCGGTGACGATGACTGGCATCAGGGGATGGAGGTCTATCTGATGAATGTGATCCGCCCAACACGGCTGGTGACACCCTTGATGCAGCAACAGGGCAGGGGGGTGATTATCAACATCTCTACTTTCGCGGCGTTCGAGCCCGATCCGCTGTTTCCAACATCAGGCGTCTTCCGGGCAGGATTGGCCGCCTTTGCCAAACTCTATTCCGATAAATATGCCGCAGAGAATATTCGCATGAATAACATCCTGCCAGGTTTCATCGACAGCTTGCCCGAAACAGAAGACCGCAAAGCCCGGATTCCGATGGGACGTTACGGTCATGCTGCGGAGGTCTCTTCGCTTGTCTCATGGCTGGCGTCTGAAGGCGGTGGCTATATGACGGGTCAAAACTTGCGCGTTGACGGAGGATTGACCCGCGCTGTCTGAGGCAACGTATCTGTTTGCACAACATCAAGCCTCAATGCACTTGTGCATTGCCTGAGGCAGTACAAAAGGAAGCGGGCCGGTCGGCACAATGCCGATCGGTAGGTTGATGCCGTAAACTTGCTGCATCAGGTTGTCGGTGAGGATATTTGAAGGTGTGCCAGAGCCCCAGACAGTGCCCTGTGACATCACGTAAATACAGTCTGCAAATAACGCGGTGAGGTTCAGATCGTGCATCACCACCACCACACCTCCACCTTGGGCGGCAAATTCGCTTGCGATACCAAGGACCGTAAATTGATGCGCGATATCCAGGCTGGCAACCGGTTCGTCCAGTAAAAGCCAGCTGGGATGATCGGCCCGTTGTGCCTGCCAGACCTGCGTCAAAACACGGGCTAACTGTACGCGCTGCTGCTCACCCCCGGACAGGGTCTGGTAAGACCTCTGCTCGAACCCGGCTAGGTCGACATGTGCCAGGGCGGTAGTGACCGAACCGTCATCTTGTGCGGCCAACCCGTTTGCCAGCCCCAGTCTGACAATCTCGTGCACTTTGAAAGGAAAGGCCACGCTGGTCGATTGTGGCAGCACGCCCCGTTTCGCGGCCAGTTGCCAGGGTTTTAACTCTGAGATGTCGTGGCCGTTCAGGGTGACGGTTCCGGTCGAGGCAATCTCTCCGGCCAATGCCTTTAGTAAGGTCGATTTGCCCGATCCGTTGGGCCCGATGATTGCGGTGACATGACCGGGATCGGCCTTGAAATTCACGTCGTGCAAGATGTCCTTTCGGCCCAGGCTGACGCAGATGTTCTTACCTTGCATGATTTACATTCCCATAATGCCGTGGCGGCGCAGGAGGATCCAAAGAAAGACCGGTGCGCCGAGAATTGCCGTGACGATCCCGATTGGCAGTTCCGCCGGGGCCACCACGACCCGGCTGATCATGTCGGCGCATAGCAGCAGACTGGCACCCAGCAGGGCGGAATTCATCAAAAGCCTGTGGTGGTCCGGCCCTGTGGCCAGACGTAGCAAATGGGGGACCACAATTCCGATGAATCCGATGCCGCCGGACACGGCAACAGCGGCCCCTGTTGCGCCGGAAACTGCAAGAATGGCGATGTTCTTGCTGCGCTGAACCGGGATGCCCATGTGATGGGCCACCGCCTCTCCCATCGCCAGGCCGTTAAGCGCGCGAGCCAGAAATTGTGTGCTTGCAAGGGCAACCAAAATGATTGGCGCAGCCGAGGCGATTTTGGTCCAGGTTGCCCCAGCTAACGATCCCATTCCCCAGAACGTCAGGTCGCGTAATTGCTGATCATCGGCCATGTAGACCAGAACACCCGATGCGGCGCCGGATAAGGCACCTAATGCAATGCCGGCCAGTAGCATGGTTGCGACCGATGTCTGCCCTCCGCTGGTCGAGACACGGTATAGGATCAGAACAGACGCCCAGCCACCAAGAAAAGCAGCAATGGCCACTAACCCGTTTCCGGTCCAGACCAAAACCGACACTGGCACGTGGCTGCCAAGCATGATGGCTGAAATTGCGCCCAGACCTGCGCCCGCGCTGACGCCGACAATTCCGGGGTCCGCCAACGGATTTCGGAAAAGCCCTTGCATGACCACCCCTGAAACAGCCAGTGCGGCACCGACCAGTATCCCCATTGCAAGCCGGGGCAACCGTATGTCCCAAAGGACAATCCGATTCAGGTCAGTCAGGGACCGCCCATTGATTAGGTCAATCACCGCCATGTTTAACGACGCATCCGAAGCACCGACTGAAATGCTTGCGGCGCTGGTCAGGCCAAGCAATACCAGTAAGGCCAAAGTAACCCGCCGTGCGGTTGCTCGCCGATTGTACCTGGGTGCCTCGGCGCTCATATGATCCAACGCCAGCGTCATGAGCCACCTTCATCCTGCAGGGCTGCTGACAGATCAGAAATGGCACTGGCGGTTCGAGGGCCAAACCCAAGCAGATATGCACCCTGCATGCGGATCAGCATCTTGTTCTGGCCCGCCGGGGTCAGCTTGACTGCGGGCAGTGAAAAGAGCGCGGCATCCTCGGTATTATGATCACCCCGCCGATCCATCATAAGGATGACATCAGGCGCAGCCGACACCAGCGCTTCGGGCGTCATTGGCTTGTAACCTGACACTTTGGCGGCGGCATTTACACCGCCAGCCAATCGAATGATGCTGTCTGCTTGGGTATCCACACCTCCCACTGTGATCCGGTTATCCTGCACCGACAGAACAAACAGAACCCGTTTCGGGTTGGATCCTGCGGCACTACTAGCCGCCAATTCCGCCTGATTGATCTGGCGTATGGTTTGCGCTGCCAATCCCTCGGCAGCAACGTCAGCGCCCAGCACGGCCCCAACGGTTTGGATTTTTTCGACCACGCCTTCCAGAGAGAACCCATCCTTGATCGTGACGTATTGCACGCCCGCTTCCTGCAGAACCGCAATCGCCTCTGGTGGTCCTGAACCTTCAAGCGCCAGGACCAAGTCTGGTTCTACCGACAAAACGCCTTCGGGCGACAGCGCGCGTCGGTATCCGATATCGGGCAGGTTCATCGCTTCTGTCGGGTAGGTTGATGTTCGGTCGCGACCAACAAGCCTGTCTTGCTGACCCAGAGCGTAGACGATTTCAGTGATGGAACTGCCGATCGCGATGATCCGCTTTGGTTCGTCGTCCGCAGCCTGCGCGACCTGTGTACTTAGCAGCATAGCCAAGGCAGGCCAGATCACTCGCATCCTGTTCATGTCAGCGCGGCCTCGGGTTGGGGTTCAAGTGCGGCAACTAACTCATTCCAGATTGGGCGATGGTCGGATTCGCCGGCGCGGCGGCCAAAAATCTGGAAGATCAGCCCACCTTCGGCATCGAAGGCCTCAACCGAGACGGCAGGGCCGCGCTGAGTCGGTTTGGTGACAGCCCAAACCTCTGCAATATGGTCCGTCCTCAGATGCAAATTGAAACGCGGGTCAAGCACATTGAACCAGGGTCCCATCTGCTTGATCGTTCCGATACGGCCACCGTGAATTTCGATACATCCACGATTGCCAACAAAGATCATCACCTCAATTTCATTGTCGCACACTTGTTCGAACATTGGTGATATTACCGACGGCGTCAGTTCCCTGACGAGCGGTTGGCCGGCGATGCGATAGGCCCCCAAGCGGTTCATCTTGAGCTTTGAGGTCAAGCGCATGAACTGGTGGGTGTCCGTCATCTTGGCCCATTCCGCACGTAGGATTTCCGTCTTTTCGGGGTTGGCTTTGGGCGCTTCGGTCGGTCGGCGCGGTTCTAGATCAAGAGTTTGCGATTGGTCTTCAGACGCCAGGGTACTGACAAGCTGGTTCCAATGATCCAGGTCCGAACCCTTGCGCAGGAAAATCTTATGCACTGCGTCGCCTGCGGCATCAAAAATCTGCAGGGACCTTTTCACGCCGCTGTCGGTTTTGCGTTCGATCGCAAAGGCATGGACCCAATGGCTGGGAAACATGCGCAAATCAATCTCATCCGTTAGAACCATCGAGGCATGCGCGCCCGAATGGTAATTGTCGTATTGTCCGACCTTTTCGATCACGCATGAGGTATTGCGCGTCAAAGCCATAACCTCTCCCAAACCGTTAAGCCTTGGAAAAAGGTCATCAAGTTTTGCTGTCAGCCGTGTAACGTCGTTCCCGGCGAAGGCAGCGACCAACTGGCTTTCGGTAAGTCCGATCGATTCCGCCAGATCACGGTCACGTTTGCCGCTGTTTTGCGCATAGGCTGCACGAATTTGAGCCGGGGTGTTAGGCACCTGTTCCGTCATGGGTTTTCCCATCTTCGAGTTGATTTTCAGAGGCGCTGGCCCGGCAGCCGAATTGTTCGGGTGCCCGCTGGCGAGAGTCGGCGATGCGACGACGATTTATTGTTGACTGTTTTAGTAACCTTTATTAACGAGCACAAGTCGCCAAAAAAAGGCGGCTCCAAAAAACAATAGAACAGACTGACCAAAGCCAGCATGGCGCAAGCATTTCAGGTCCTCCCACTGTTTCGAAGGGACAGAGATGCGTGTGCAAATACGGAAGATAGCTTTGCTGGGAACGGCTTCGTGCCTCAGCATGATTGCGGCTGGCGCTATGGCGCAAGAACAAGACGATGGTTTCCTTGGCACCCTGATACTTGGGGAAAGCAAACGAGAGATTCAGACAGACACCGCCGTGCCGGTCACAAATATTGATCAGGAAGAGATCGATGACCGGCAGGCCAATACGGTTGCAGAGCTGATCGACTCGGTTCCGGGAGTAAGCTTGGTGAACGGCTCGACCCCTCAGGGATCGGGCATCAATATTCGCGGCTATGGTGCAAACGGCACGTTCGGAACCGACCAGAAGGTTCTGATCCTGGTCGATGGCGCCACAACGGGCGCGGAAGAGCTGTATCGGATCGGCAACCAGCTTTTTACTGACCCCCAGCTTTACAAAAGCGTCTCGGTCATTCGGGGCACTGTCGGGTCATTCGAATATGGGTCCGGGGTTGTTGGCGGTGTCGTTCAGCTGGAAACCAAGGACGCGTCAGATTTCACCGGTGGCGAGCCGGGTTTCCGGTTCCGTCAAACCTTTGAGGGGTATTCGAACGGCAACGGTTTTGCCTCGTCCTCGATCCTGGCGTGGCAGCCGAATACGCAAACGGAATTCCTGTTCAACTATACCTATCGGGATCAGGACGATCAGGAAGACGGCAATGGTGACGAGATCGGGAACAGCGCCTTCACGTTGCCGTCGCTTCTGGCTAAGGGCAAATACAGCTTCGGCAACGATCTCGAACATTCGTTCACCGCATCCTACAACCAGTCCACATCTGAAGAGCGCGACGTTCCTTATGACTCGTTTGGCACCACGTCGGATGCCTTTGGTAATGTAGACCGTGATATCGAAACAAAGATCGGAATCCTGCGGTATCAATATCAACCCACTGGAAATGATCTGGTAGATCTGGATGTGAACCTCAGCTATTCTGAGCAGGCGATCGAAAGCAGCTATGTTCCCGGGTCTTCCAGCCTTGAAGGCACGCCATTCTTCCCCGGCATTCAGGCCCTGGCAGATGCCACACATAACTATGAAACGACAAAGCTGACGATCAAGAACACGTCGTATTTCCAGACCGGCATCGCCTCGCATGATCTGCGGGCAGGGATCGAGTTTATCAACCGCGAACGGTTGGACGCGGCATCGGCCCCGGGCGGAACTGACCGTCGTTTTGCCCTGTTTGCTGTGGACGATGTGCAGATCGGTGACAATCTGACGATTACCCCCGCGGTGCGATATGAGACGCAGGACATCGACGGTGATGATGACGCCGCGGCCCCGTTCAACGAAAGCTATGACAACAACGCGCTTATGGGCGGGTTGTCGGCGCGGTACGCGTTCAACAGCGGTTTCGCGATCTTTGGTGGTGCGGCCTACACGGAAAGCCTGCCGATCATCGATGATCTGGGCACGCCGCTTTACATGACGCAACCCGAGAGATCCCGCACGTGGGAAGCTGGTTTTTCCTATGATCGCGGTGACGTGTTTGCCGAGGGCGACGTGATCCGCGCCAAGGTCAATTTCTATCAAACGACCCTGTGGGATATCACCTCCTACGTCTCTGGCACCCCGTCTCAACCCCTGTCCGAAGTGGAAACAAAAGGCGCCGAGATCGAAGCCTCTTATGCCAATGCGGGTGGGTTCTACGTCGATTTCAACTCGAACATCGTGACGGGTACGGAAACCAGCGCCACCGGCGATGACTCGCGTTGGCGGAATGAGCCGTCGGATTCCGCGCGCCTGACATTGGGCAAGCGGTTCGGTCAGACGTTGGACGTCAGCTGGGAAATCTTCGGTGCCCGGGCCGGAACGGACTCGAGCGGGGACGCGACCGCGGGATACGGAGTAAACTCTCTGCGTGCGACCTACATGCCGCAAGAGGGTATGTTTGAAGGCTTTGAGCTGCGCGCCGGTATCGAGAACATCCTTGATAAGGACTACCGCCCGAACCTGTCGACCCGCAATTCGACGGGCCGGACCTTCAAGCTCGGCCTGGCCAAAACCTTCTGATCCCAAGGAAAGGACCCGTTATGCGAAGTGCGGCAGCAAACAAAGCCAGCGCTGTCCTGTCGACCCTGCTCTCAGTCTTGGGGGCAGGGATCGCCAGCGCAGAAGACGTGCCCAAGACTGGCGGCGTATCAATCGAACTCAGCTCTGCCGAAGCAAGGGGGCAAAACTGTCTGCTCAGCTTTGTCGCCGAAAATATGCATGAGGTCGACATCAACGGTGCGGTCTATGAAACCGTCCTGTTTGGCAAAAACGGTGCGGTCGCGTTAATTACCCTGCTGGATTTCGAAGAACTGCCCGCAGGCCGCCCACGGGTCAGGCAGTTTCAATTCACCGACATGGCCTGTGACCAGATCAGCCGGATTCTGTTCAACGGCGTGCAGGAATGCATGACCCAGAGCGGTAACAAAGATGCCTGCATGAATGGCCTCAGTCTAAAAAGCCGCCTTGAAACTGAGATGATTGGATAAAGCTATGTCCGAAATGCTGCAAAAACTGATGGAAATCCTGCAATTAGGGGGCCCGGTGGTGGCGATCCTGATTGCAGCCTCAATCGCGACCCTCGCCTTGGTCTTTTACAAAATCTGGCAATACAAAGCGGCGGGAGTCGGCCGACACGTCGAATTGTCAAGGGCGATCGACGCATGGGACCGAGAAGACCCCACGGCCGCCAGAATATACCTGAACAAAAGCCGTAGTTACCTGGCGCCGGTGATCGCAATGGCATTGTCCGGGAATGATCGCACCTTGTCCGAACGGGTCGATGCCGAGGCTGAGACGCGATTTGCAAAACTGGAACAGGGTCTCAACGTGCTGGACATCGTCTCGCAACTTGCGCCCCTGCTTGGATTGTTCGGCACAGTGCTGGGCATGATCGAAGCCTTCCAGACCCTGCAGGGGGCAGGCAACGCTGTTGACCCATCGTTGCTGGCTGGGGGCATCTGGGTGGCGCTGATGACAACAGCAGCGGGGCTGGCTGTAGCCATGCCGACGTCACTGATCCTGACCTGGTTTGAGGCCCGCGTGAACCGGGAACGCGTCTTTGCCAACCGTGCGCTCAGAACAATATTTGCCCCCGGCCATGCCGAGGAGACCGAGCAAACGGCAGGGGCGTCAATTACGGCGCTGGTACATGGCGCTTAATGTGCAAAGAAAGCGGCGCAAACGCCTGTCAATGACTTCGCTTATAGATGTCATCTTTTTGCTGCTGTTGTTTTTCATGCTGACATCCACATTCTCAAAATTTTCCGAGATTCAGTTTTCGACGGCCTCCGTCGGCGGCGCGGAGCCAGAACAAGCCATCCGGTTTATTAAACTGGATGCAGACCGAATTCTGGTCGATGGTGCGCCTGTACCATTGGCGCAGGTCGCCCCAATGCTGCTCGACGCCAATTCCCAAATCGCGCTCATCAGCCTCGGACCAAAAGCAACCTCTCAGCAGCTGATTGATCTGCTCATCGTGCTGGCACCTGTCGAAAACTTGCGCACTCAGGTTTTGGGCTGATGCAGTTGAAATCGAAGCCCAGACAAAGCCGAGAGCCAACCATCGCGCTGATCAATGTCGTGTTCCTGATGCTTATATTCTTCATGATCGCAGGCACCCTTACGCCGCCGCTCAACGGATCGGTTCAGCTTGTCGAAACGATGGATCTGGAGGGACGCGAGCCGCCTGATGCATTGGTTATCCGTGCGGATGGCACACTTGAATATCGCGGGGCAGAGCTGACCAATGCTGCGGCCTATGTAGAGCGGGCGGCTGTTGATCTGCCCTTTGATGCGGTTCGGATCGTGCCGGATCGATCCTTGCCTGCGGTTGCGCTCAAACAGATCAGCGATGACTTGCGCGGGTTGGGTGCAAGTCAGGTTTATGTCGTGACCGAAAGGGGATTACGGTGATAACCAAATCCCGCGCGGTGGTTCTGATTTCTGTCGCATTGGCCGTAGCGACACATGGCCTTGCGCTTTTGGATTATTCGACCGCCGAACAGGTGCAGGTCGAAGGTGGCGGAGAGGAGAGGGCCGCCGCGCTGGGATCTGTATTCAAGGACTTCGTCGCCGGAACAAATGCACCAGCACCGGCCAGCACGCGCAAGAAACCGGCAGCACCTCATCGGTTGCAACCCAAGGCCCGCCCTGTCAAGCAGCAGCGCACAACGTCGCCGCAAACTCTCAGCCCGGTTGTGAGCAGCGCTACGGCCGCGACCGCTGTTGCGCCAAGCCCTCTCAGGCCTCAGGACGCTGAAACACCGAACAGACAGGGTGATGCTGCTTCGGTGTCGCCGACCGAGGATGCCAAGCCGCCGGAACCGGAAAAACAGGCAAGCAATCAAACTGCCACCGCGCATGGCAACGCGAAACAATCGGGGAAAAAAGGCGACGCCACCGGGAAAACCACGAAAGGCGCGGCAAAGGTTGCTACATCCACGTCAGCGCTGACCGCATCCGGCAATGCCGACGCCAGCAACTATGCTGGACAGATTAAACGCAAGATTATCCGCGCCCGGAGAAAGAGCGCCAATATTCGAGGTGCCGCGTTGGTGTCCTTTCGAATAGCTGAGAACGGGACATTGCAGGCGGTAGGAATAGTACGCAGTTCAGGATCAAAGCGGTTGGATCAGATCGCCCTTGCCCAGGTAAAAGCGGCTGCACCTTTCCCGCCACCTCCGGCAGGGGTGAGACGAGATTATACTTTCGAAATCGTCGGGCAGCGATAGGTGTCATATCCCATCGAGCCAAAGGGCCCCTGTGTAAAGATGGGGACAGGGCTGCGCTTTGCGCCATCAACTATGAACACCGGTGATCATGGCGACAATTTCGTTCTTGTCGGTCTCGGCAGTTGTTCTGACGCCTATCTGTTCACCCCGACGTAAAACGCAGATGCGGTCGGCAAGACGAAAAACCTGATCCAGGGAATGGCTGATGATCAAGATTGCCAGATTGCGATCCTTAAGTGACGCGACGAGGTCCTCAACCTTCGCAGTCTCTGCAACGCCAAGTGCTGCAGTGGGTTCATCCAGAAGGATCAATTTGCTGGCCCAATGGGTTGCTCGCGCGATAGCAATGCCCTGTCTTTGGCCTCCGCTCAAATCACGTATGGCTGCGCGCTCAGAGGGGATGCGCACGTCAAGCTGATCAACAAGGCTTTGGGTTTCGGCACGCATGCGTGCTTTATCGAGCAGTCCAAAAGGTTTGCGCGTCAGTTCGCGGCCCAGAAACATGTTCATATAAACCGGCTGTTCGTCAGCCAATGCGAGGTCCTGATAGACCACCTCAATACCATGTGATCGAGCCGCGCTAGCATCCGAAAAACCGACTTCTTCGCCGTCGAGCGCGATCTCGCCGCTGGTTGGTCGATGCACGCCAGAGATGATCTTGACGAGCGTGGATTTACCCGCGCCATTATCACCGACCAGAGCCACGATTTCACCGGGGTAGAGGTCCAGTGAAAAATTCTGGATTGCGACCACTCCGCCAAAAGATTTGTGGATTTGCTTGAGGGAAAGAACCGGAGTCATTGCGCAAATGCTCCCGGCCAGCTGACGTGGTCGCCAAAGCCGTTTTCGATTGAGGTAAGCTCTGGCATTCCGCTGTCTACGCCTTTTATCCCGGCAACCAAAGCGCGGGTTACAAAGGCCTGCCCACGGAAACCGAAGACAACCGTGTCGCCTGGTGCGGGGTTTTGATCGCTGTCGCTGTCGATCATGGCGTAGTAATCTATTGCGGAATAATCAGGAATTTCGACATTTCGCAGGGCTGACCGGCTGATTGTCGGGCTGCTGCTTACCAGCGCCCGAACCTGGTATTTCGGGAAAACCGGATCGATATAGAGCCCGCCGCCAAAGCAATAGGCTTTCCCGCCGTGATGGTGCGAGACCTCGGAAAGGTAAAGTACGGCGGGATCCTCAGGAAGGTCTTCTACCGCATGGAGAGGTGTCGTGCCATGTAGGCCATTGCCCGGTTCAACCTGCGTGGCCCCGGCTTCGGCTAATGCTGGAAGAACAGCTGAAGATGTCGTTCCGGGGGCATTGATTTCGATCTCCGTACGCCCAGCACGCGCCAGAGCTTCTGCAGCCACGTTGAGCGTGTGGAGGTTTGGGGTCGGCACAACCTTGCGGGCATCCTGGTCGAAAAGCAGGGCGGGAAAGGTCGTAATGCCTGCAAAGCGCCCGCCCTGCAGCGCATCCAAACGGTCGGCCACCGCCAGGATATCATTCGCGTCAAATCCCCCCTCGTGGCCACGATAAAACGTATCCCCTTCAGTCTGGATGCGCGCCATCAGTGCCTGTTCTCTCTCGGCCCGAGCAGAGGCGTCTGCCGCCTCTTTTGCCTTGTTGTCCGAGAATACCGTCCAATAGTTCGGGCGTAGTTTGGCTGCGGCGAAGAGAGCTTCTTGGCGGGGCACCTGTACAAGGTGACCCAAATGACCTGTCCTTAAGCCAGCGCGGTCACATGCCAAGGCGCAGGCCATATCCACGGCGACGGACCGGCTGATGCCACCGCGTATGACCGCCTGACAAAAGCCGGAATGGCGACCCACCTGTTTGGTCATGGCAAAAGTTGTAAGGCCATGCCCACGGGCCACATCAGAGAAAAGGCGCGCGTTGCGTTCGACGGCATCCAGGTCAAGCACATAGGCGTTTGCGGGGATCTTCCCTTGTTGATGCAAGGCCATGGCGGCCTCGATGAACTTGGGGTTGCGGCGTATGAGAAGATCAAGAAACATTGGGTTGCTCCGGTGTCTATCGGCGGATTTCGCGGAGTGAAATTGCTACGGCGATCAGTATGATCAGCCCGCGTACGATCATCTGGTCCGAGACCTGAAGCCCCATCAGGATCAGCCCGTTATTCAGCATTCCCATCATGAGCGAGCCCAAAAGCGCACCTATTATGGATCCCTTGCCGCCATTAAGCGCAGTGCCACCTACGATGACAGCGGCAATGACCGTCATCAGATCGCTTTCGCCCATTGTATATTTGGCGGCTTGAATACGCCCGGCATAGAGCAAACCAGCCAGCCCAGCGGTTGCGCCGCACAAGGTCAGAACCATCAGCCGGATACGGGGAACCCTGATGCCAGAGACTTGGGCTGCGCGGGCATTGTCCCCAACGGCCAGAACGTGTGCGCCAAAACGTGTGTGTCGGTAGATGACATGGCCAATCAGCACTGCAATCACGGTCCAGATGACAAGTGAAGGTACACCAAACAGCTTGCCCGAGCCGAAGACCCCGGTGAAAATCCCGTTAACGACAGGAATGGATCGCAGATCGGTCATCGAACGCGCAATTCCGGCAAATAACCCCATGGTGGCCAAGGTCACCAGAAATGATGGCAACCGCAGATAGGCCACCAATGCACCATTGAACGCGCCGATCAGAATGCCTGCGCCAAGCCCCGCTGCGACACCCAGGATCATTGGGCCGTTCTGCATCGCAACAGCTGCCGAGAGGGCTGCAACAGCTACGACAGAGCCAAAACTCAGGTCGATCTCTCCGGCTGACAGGGCAAAGACCAATCCGATGGCCATGATCGTGGCTGGGGCTGTCTGAAGGACGATATTTGTCAGATTCCGACTGGTCAGAAACCCGTCATCGTAGAGAGTGATCCCAAAAAACAGAAAGATCGCAAGAAAGCCGAAATAAATGACACAGCGCTGTAGATCCAAGTCGCGCATACGTTGAAAAGCCTGTTCCATGGATGCCTCTGGGAATATCCGGTTGCGGCAGGTCGCCAGAGGCGACCTGCCCATCAGGTCTCTACTTCGATGTCAGACTGGCTGGTGCATCAATATTCAGCGAGTTTTGCCATCCATCGGCAACGTTGTCCGCTGTCACTGTCAATGCAGGGGCTACAACAAAGGATGGTACGTCCTCGCCCAGCAGGTCGAGCACGGCACTGGCGGCCATTGCACGCCCCAGTTCATAGGCTTCATCGGCAACAATCGCCGCGACATTCCCACCCTGAACCATATCAAGGGCAATCGGCTCTGACAGATCCAATGTCACGATCTTGGTCGAGGTGTTTCCGTTCGTCCGCAGCGCTGCAAGAATACCCTCTGCCGGACCAGCCCAGGTTACGTAGATTCCACCCAGGTCTGGGTTTTTCAGCAGCATAGCATTGGCAATCTCTTCGGCGCGCGCAGGATCAGAAATGCCTTGTTCTGCAACGATTGTGATGTTCGGATAGTCGTTCTCAATCGTGGTCTTGAAAGCGTTGTCGCGCTGATTGGTCACATAATAATCTGCGTCGTGATAAATCCATCCAACTGTTCCTTCATTGCCCATGGCAGCCGCAAGCGCATCCGCCGCTTGTTTGCCCATCTGAAACAGGTCATCCGTCACGATTGCCGCATAGTCGTCCGGGTGCTTGTAGCCGGCCGGCAGGTTCGAGAGGAAACTTAGGGCAACTCCGGCCTCTTTTGCCTCTGCAAATGCTGCGGCAGAGGTCACCGGGTCCAGAGGAAGCGACAGAATGATATTGGGCGATTTGGCCATGACCGTCTCGATATCGCTACGTTGTTTTGCAGCATCAAATCCTGCGCTTGTCACGGCAACGACCTCGATCCCCAGACGCGCAAATTCATCGCTGGCACCTGCTGTTACCGCATTCACAAAGTCGGATTGGTCATGCCACAGCAAAGCAGCTGAATATCCAGCATCTTTCACCTTTTCGACATCATCATCAGCGACAACAACCATTGATGAAGGGGTGGCACTTTCCCCCGCTGGACCGATGGTTTCGGCGTATAAGCTGCCCGCCAGCGCGAACATCGCGGTAGCGGCAAATGTGCTTCTAACAAGTGACATGTTTGTCCTCCTCAGTTTGGATGCATTGCGAGCGTGTCCGACGCACCGAACTGCGCTATGAAAAGCGCAAAAGCCCGGACGGCGGCGAGGTATTCTTCGACCTCAATTCGTTCTTCAAAAGTATGCGCCACGGCGATATCACCCGGTGCGCAGTAAACGGTTGGACAGCCGATCTGTTCTGTTAAAAATGGCATCTCAGACCAGTAGGGCGCGCCGCCGATTTCTACATTTCGGGACAGAGTTTGCTGTACACAGCTTTGCAACAGGCGAACCGCCTCGGTATCGGGGTCGTTTTCAACTGGTGAGCCGCCCTTGGGATGATCACGACCGGCTGGGTAGTCGATGCACACCTCTATACCTGTAGGTAGGCGATCCAGGCCAAGCGCTGTTTCCAATGCTGCCACTGCATCATCAAGCATTTCGCCAGGTCTAAGTTTCCGGATCAGTGAGAGCCTGCATTCTCCGGGCACTGCGATAAACCCGCCGCCATTGATATGCGTCACCAGAACAGAAGAGGCACCGACAAGGTCATGACGCGGGCCCGCGTTCAGTTCTTTTTCATGATCCCAGATTTTCGACAGAAGCGTATGCGTTGCTTTCAATGCATCGACCCCCAATTCGGGTCGGCCGAAATACGCTGTTTTTCCAGTTATCGTGATCTCGGCGATAAAGAACCCGATCTGGGCAGAATAAATGTCCAAACTCGTTGGCTCGACATAGATCGCGAAATCAGGACGGGGGATTTCGTCGGACTTGATACGTCCAACCAGATCTTTCGCCCCGGCGCTAACGCCGCTGTCAGGTTCACCGCTTTCTTCGTCACCGATGAAGGCAAAGGTCAGACTGGCTGAAGGCATAACGCCAAGTTTTTGCAGCAGGCGATACCCGGCAATCGCAGCGCAAATCCCACCCTTGAGGTCGCTTGCCCCACGTGACCAGATGTGCCCGTCCTTTTCGGTCGCGCCGAATGGATTTTTGCGTGCATCGTCTTCCCAATATTCCTCCCAGCCCCGGACATGCACAGTATCCGTATGGCCCAAAATCATGAGGTTGGGTCCCTCCACAGAAGCAATTCCCCAGACATTTTCGCGTTCACCCGCGAAACAGCCCCGTCCGGTATTCAGGCCCAGGGCCATAAGTTGCTGGTCCAGAAAACGCGCAAAACGTGTTTCATTGCCCGTCACGCTTTCGATGGACAGGGCATTGCGCAACAGAGTTAGGTCTGCATCAGCATCCTGTTCTTGACGCAAGCGTTCTGAAAGAGCCTTAGCGGTCATGACATACTTGCCTTGAAGGTATCGAGCGCTGGAGGTGGTACGTTGATCTCGGCACCTTTCTGACCCTCGGCGAAAAGAGAGATATGTAAATGCGACAGGGCTATAGACACACCTCCGGCAAGGGCAGCATGCGGACCCAGCTTTGAGGGCTGGATCTCTATTTCACGGGGGTAGCACTGGGCGGCAAAGCGTCTGATCCGGTGCATCAACTCGTCACGCGCGCCGATAGAGCCCCCCATCACGATAAGGGACGGATCAAGGACCGCTACAATCGACGCCGAAGCCCGCGCGATCTGATAAGCGACATTGTCCAGCGTTTGCTCGGCTGCTTTGTCGCCGTTATTGGCAGCCTCAAAGATCGCAGGAACTGAGCAAGTTTTGCCCGTAAGCATCCTGTATTCGCCAATGATTGCATCGGTGGCGGTTACGCGTTCCAGCGCGCCTATAGTATGGCTTTCCTTTGCAATCGGATCGGCACCAAAGGGAAGAAAACCTATTTCGCCAGCTGCACCAGATGCGCCACGCAGCAAAACACCTCCGACGACGATTCCGGCACCAATTCCGGTTCCGACGGAAACGAAGACCAGATCATCCTGGTCGCTTCGATGATCCATCCAATGCTCACCCAGAGCGGCAAGGTTGACGTCATTTTCGACAAGGATTTCTATCCCAAGCCGTTCGTTCAAAGTGCCAGCAAGATCAATCTGATCCAGCCCGGTTATGTTAGGCGCCATCAGAACCGCGCCGCTCTTGCTGTCCGGCACGCCTGGGACACCGACGACAGCTATTTTCAATTCGCCTGACGGGCATTGGGGATCGTCTGCGGTTGCGCGAACCATACGGGCAACCTGATCGACTACTTGTCTGCCGCCGCTTTGTTCTGTCGGCTCTACGCGTTCGGCCAGAACGCGACCGGTCAGATCGCATAGTGCGACCCTGATCTTTGTTCCACCCAGATCGACGCTGGCGACCGTTGCCGCATCCGGAGCGATTTCATATACCACAGCGCGGCGTCCGACATGCCCCTCGGTCTGACCGACTGTCCGCACCCAGCCATCGCTTTCTAGGTTTCCGACAATTTCCGAGATTGTCTGTTTCGAAAGACCGGTCAGCTTCGACACGCTGGCGCGCGAAATGGGCCCATAGGTCGCAATCGCCTGAACGACCGCACTTTGAGACATTCGTCGAGAGATTTTCGTCTGCGTTGCCACGTCGATTCCATTTATTCGTTCTGTTACCGAACTAAATATGGAGTGCGATTTGAGTCAACCCCGTTTTTCTGCGCTAAAGCATGAAATACGAAAAATGAGCCTGCTGCGTCCGGGTCGAATTTTGGCTAAAGGCTTGGAAACCGTTCTGAAAATTGGTGCTGGGTCGGAAGGTTTGGGTAAGGGTGCCCGAACCAGAAAGAATCTGATTGCGGGCTAAGAAAACCGGCTTATCCCAAGATGGTCTCGATCTTTTCAAGGGTCGCAATATTTACAGCCACGCCTTGTGTGGCCGATGCGACGCGTTTTGCGCGTCGGCCATCGCCAGGCAAATGTGCATCGTCTTGCGATCGAATGGCGCCGACGAGTTCCTCGATGCCCTGAGCAAAGCCACCCGACGACGATGTCGCCACAGGGTCGATCGCAATGAAAAACTGTCCGGTCTTGGGCGGACCGCCAGCGGTTCCTGAAAAGGGCGAGGCGTTGATGCCCAGAGTGGCCCCTGTAAGAGCGGCCGCCATAACTTCGGTCAGAAGGGCCACACCGACGCCCTTGTACCCACCAGAAGGTGCCATGGAGCCCTTGAGGCCCACATTGGGATCAGTGGTCGGGTTGCCCTCGGCGTCCAATGCCCACCCAACGGGGATCGGCCTTCCTTCTCTGGCATGTTTCATGACCTCGCTCTTGGCGATTGTGCTGGCGCTTTGATCGATCAGCAGGGCGGGTTGCCCATCTGTACCGGGTACGGCAACGGAAAAGGGGTTGGTCCCTACAACCGGCTTTGCGCCACCCGATGGCGCGATCGAGGCTGGCGCGTTGGTAAAACCAAGCCCGACAAGCCCGGCCTGTGCCAGACGATAGGTGTGATAGCCCAGCACGCCGCAGTTATAGCTGTTGCAGATGCTCAGCACGGCAACGCCCTGTTCGCGCGCAGCGGTGATCAGCGTCTCATACCCGAGATCGATAGCTGAATGGGCAAATCCGGTTGCGGCATCTACGGTAACTACACCTGGCTTGGGCCGTGTCATGACCGGTTTGGCAAGACCGTCGACCTTGCCACATTGGACATGCTCACAATAGATCGGGATATAGGCCAGCCCATGGCTTGCCACGCCGTCCGCCTCGGTTGCCGCGGTCGCAACCGCCAGCGGGCGGGCGTTCTCCGGTGAAGTCCCCGCAGCAACAAGCGCGCGAAACGACAGGTCTTCGATTTCGTTCAGAGTAAGGGTCCGGGTCTCGGTCAAATCAGTACCTCATCAGTCATTATCAGAAAGCCCGGCCCCTGCACCCAGCAGGCGGGATTCCTCGGTTGCGGGGGCATAGGTGCGGTGGGCAAAGCGATTCAGCGTTGCCCAAGCCTGATCAGTCGGGGCGGCGCGGGTCTGATGTTGGCGGGGGCCTGTGCGCTGTTCCCCCAGCGAAACCACCACCCTGCGCGCCTGGGCGGGTAAGGTATCTGGGGTCGACACGGAATACCCATCACATGCCGCCAGATGCCCATCACAATCAAGCACCACACAGCCCTTGAGTTCACGTGCCGCATAGGCAGCAAAGGGCAGTAACAGGGCAGGGATTGCAATGTTGGCCATCTCAACCGGTCCGGCGCGCAGCTGTTCGGCACAATCCGACAGCAAGGTGCCAGTGGCCAGAGGGCACAAAGCGCCCTTGCCCTGCCATGGGCCCTGCATCGCATCTGGTCTGTGATCTGTCGGCGCCGCAGCCAAACTCAAATCCAGCAGGTGGGCCAGCTCTGCCGTCCCGTCCAGCCCATGCCCGCACAACCAGCGTGTGGCCTTGGCGGCCTCCTCTGCCAGGCCCCAGGCATACCCTGCCCCTCGGGCAGCGCGTTTAGAGGTGGCTTCGATCTCGTTCAGTGAATAGGTCATTGCGGCAACTCCGGATAAACCCACAGATCGGCATTTTCCGGCGTTAGCTCATCAGGATATGGTGCGCCGGAATACATGCAGATCCGCACCCAGCGGTCCGACCGGGGGTCAAAATGCGTTGCCCCAAAAAACGACAGCTTGGCCCGCAGCATGTCGATAGGCAGGACAGCGGCGCTAATCGTGTTGTCGTGGATTTCACCATAGGGGGCTACTCGGCTCATTTGAGCGCGGCGCAGGGTGTGGCGATGTTCAGGATGGCGCAGCAGAAACTCTGCAACGGAGGAGCGAGTATCCCATTCGGCAAGTGCCTTAAACGCCATCGCGGCGTCACGGGCCGGGGCAAGGGGCTGTTCGTAACCGGCTATCGGTTCCTCAAAGCGCTCACCCAGTCGCGGCTCCAGCTTCTCCTCGGAGACATACCAGGCCCGCGCACAGTTTTCCGCTGCGTTCCAATCCAGATCCAAGGCCCAGCCAAAACTGTTACTGATCAGATCGCGCGCAGCGCCTACCGACATTGATCCATCAATCACATGGGCACTTGAATTACTGTCGGCCATACAACAGCTCAGCCCATCGACCAATTCGCCATAGGGCTCAAGGATAAGCGAGGCGAGCAGTTCCTGGCCCTCCTCGCTCAGCGCGGATTGCGACCACAGGATCAACCGATCCCAGGGTTGGTTCTGCGTCAGATCATCCCTGTCCAGATACCCAGAGATAGCCTGCAGATCGTTGTTGAGCGCCGCCAGCTTATCGCGCTGGACCGGATGCTCAGACTGCCACCAGGACATCGAGAGTTTGCTACGATCATAGATGCCACGGAATTGACGGGCCTCATCTTCCGAGGCGCTCAAGAGCGACCGTACACGGGCGATGGCCTCCTCTCGCGCCATGATCCAGTTATTGAACAAGATCGGATGGTTGACGATGAACGGGGCCATGCCCAGACCTGTGGAATTGCCAATGCCGAGCCAACTGGCGATCTGCGGATCTAACTGCGCGGTTTGATCGCCGCCCTTCACTTGAGCCATATGCTGCACCAGATCGCGCACAAAGGTCCGGGTCAGGTAGACCGACAACATCTCGGTCTGGAACGGGCCGTTGACCTCGGGGCGACTGGCTGTTTTCTCGCGATCTGCAGCCCCAAACTTGCCGGAACCATACACGGCGGTTGTCCGCATCAGGTAGCCAACCTGATAAATCTGCTCCAGATCAGGTTGTTGACCAGCGGCCAGACGGTCGACCACATGTGCCCACAGGCGGACTGACCGGTTGGCGCGCGACAATGACAGTTCTGACTCGCTGACGCGACCGGCCTCTTGCACTGGTACGTTTTGCGACAGGCGGTGAATATCATCCGCCGTCGGAATGCCGTCAAATAGCGCGAAGGTGGCATCCCAGGCCTCGGCGATGACCCGGTCCGAGCGTTTTTCGGGCGGCAGATCATGGGCAAACGCCACAAGAGAATATGCGTGATCAGGGCCTTGCGCGGTATAGACCGCATGGCCGACGCCGTGTTCGTCAATCTCGAACGCAGGGCGGGAAAAACTCCAGTTTTCCTGCGCCATACGGCGGGTCAGTTGCCGCATAAAGCTGAGACGGCATTGATGCAGCGATCCCAGCCGCGACAGCCGCATGACCATCGCGGGATCACGTCTGACATTTTCAGTCTGCACGCGTGTATTCATAGTGTTACCCTTGTGGGACGAAGTTCTCGGCGAAGAACTGATACCAATTCCTGCCCATGATCCCGGCCACTTCGTCATCGTTCAGGCCGGTCGCGCGTAACCCTTGTTCGATGTTCCCAAAATCTCGGTTGTCCTGAAACCAGCCCGGCATGGGCGGAAAGCCTGGTGCCGAAGCGGATCCCTCGCCATAGTCGATTTCCTTGGTCCAGCGGCCAACCCGCATCCATTCCACAATGCTGTCGGGTTGATCCTGACACAGGTCTGTGCCGATCCCCAGATGCTGCGCGCCGTATTTGTCGACGGCGCGTGCGATCATCTCGCAAAAACTGTCCAGCGTGCAGTCGGATTTATCTTTCAGATGGTGAGGATAAACCGAAAAGCCAAGCATCCCGCCGTTTTCCGTCACCGCACGAATGACATCGTCGCGCTTGTTACGCAGCGCGGGCGACCAATCATACGGGTTCGCGTGTGTGATGGCTATGGGACGCTCGGACAATTCAGCGGCCTCGATGGTGGAACGGTCCGCCGAATGGCTCATGTCCACTACAAGACCTACGCGGTTCATCTCTTTGATCACCTGCTTGCCCATACGGGTGATGCCTGTGTCTTCGGCCTCATAACAGCCGGTCGCCAGCAAGGACTGGTTGTTATAGGTCAGCTGCATGAAACGGGCGCCAAGATCGTGCAGGATTTCGACTAGCCCGATATCGTCTTCGATGGGCGAGGGGTTCTGAAAGCCAAAGAACACAGCCGTCCGGCCCGTTTTACGAGCCGTATCGATATCGCTGGCCCAGCGCCCTTTCATGATCAGGTCCGGGTATTGTTCGAACCAGCGGTTCCATTTCTCGAAATTCAGTACCGTTTCGCGAAAGTTCTCGTGGTACGAGATGGTGACGTGGATCGCGTCCACGCCCCCGTCACGCAGTTGGCGGAAAATCTTTTCCGACCAGTTGGCATATTGTAGCCCGTCGATCCGCATCACACGGGGCCCGCGCTGATATAGGCGGTTTTGACCGTGGTATAGAACTCGGCCGCAGCCTTACCCTGTTCGCGCGGCCCGTAAGAGCTGTCGCCGCGGCCGCCAAAAGGCACGTGGTAATCGGTGCCTGCAGTGGGCAGGTTCACAGTCACAACACCAGTGCGCGCATTGCGACGGAAATGCGTGGCGCGGGCCAGCGATTTGGTCACGATGCCCGAGGTCAGGCCAAAGTTGGTGTCGTTGACGACGCTCAGCGCTTCGTCATAGCTGCCAACCTTGATGACACTGGTCAGGGGCGCGAACATTTCTTCGCGGTTGATGCGCATGTCGTTGTTGGTGTTCAGAAACACGCCCGGCGACATGTAGAACCCGTCATGAGGCATCTCCAGCCGGGTTCCGCCACAGGCCAGCTCGGCCCCTTCGGATTTGCCCAGATCAACATAGGCCAGGTTTTCGCTCAGCTGCTGTTGGCTGACGACGGGACCCATCTGCACGCCTTCCTCCAGCGCGTGGCCGACCTTCATCGCTTGCGCACCGGCCACCAGCTTTTCGACAAACGCGTCATGGATACCCGCATGCACAACAAGGCGCGAAGACGCCGTACATTTCTGTCCGGTGCCGCCAAACGCTCCTCCCAATGCCAGAGTAACGGCCAGATCCAGATCGGCATCGTCCATCACAGCCAGCGCGTTTTTTGATCCCATTTCCATCTGAACTTTGGTCAGGTTCTGGATGGCGGCTGCTGCGATACCCTTGCCGACCGGGACTGACCCGGTAAAGGAAATTGCATTGACCTTGGGGCTTTCGACCAGGCGTTGCCCGATGCTGCGCCCCGAACCCATGACCAGACTGAACAGACCTTTGGGGATGTCCTGACGTTCGATGATTTCGGTCAGTGCGACAGCGGATGCCGGGGTGATGTTGGCGGGTTTCCACACAACCGCGTTGCCATAGCACAGTGCTGGAGCAATCTTCCACGAGGCAGTCGCGGTAGGGAAGTTCCATGGGCTGATGATGGCGACAACGCCGACAGCTTCGCGGCGAACGTCTACTTCGATATCGGGGCGCACAGAATCTGCGTTCTCACCGATTTGACGCAGGCATTCAGCTGCGTAGTAGGTAAAGAACTGCCCGGCGCGGAACACTTCGCCTTTGCCTTCGGCCAGCGGCTTGCCTTCTTCGCGCGCCAAGAGCGTACCCAGTTCTTCGGCCCGGGCCATCATTTCATTGCCGATAGCGTTCAGAACGGCTTGCTTCCGTTCGATGCCATAGGCGGCCCATTCAGCCTGTGCAACACGGGCTTGATCCAGCGTCGCCTCAAGCTGGTCAGCGCTGGCCTGTGCAAACATGCCGACCAGATCGCTCAGGTCCGAAGGATTGCGGTTTTCGATTTCAGACTCACCTGCCAGCCATTCGCCAGCAATCAGATTCAGTTGTGTCACGTTACGCCCCAGTGCGATTTCATTTGACCTAGGATGGATTTTTTGGCGAACATCAGTCAAACTCAATTAAATGAAACAAATTGCAGAAAAACTGAAGTATGGCGATCAAGATTGAAACACTGCGCAGTTTTTGCACGGTTGTGCAGACTGGTAATCTGACCGAGGCCGCCGACCGTCTTGGACGAACGCAATCGGCGGTGTCGATGACGCTGAAGCAGCTTGAGGAGCACCTGGGTAAGAAGCTGTTCGAGGGAGAGCGCAAAAATCGACTGTCAGAAGTGGGTCGGCAGGTTCATGATTTGGCTTTGAAGCAGGTCAGACAGTTCGATCAAACAGTTCAGGATATCGAGGCAATAGCCAGCGCAGAGTACGGCCTGTTGCGGATCGTGTCTGTGCCGTCGGTGGCGGCTCTTGCCTTTCCCAAGGTGCTGAGTCACATGAATAGCCATTTCCCCGATATCAGGATCGAGCTCCGCGATACCGATACACAGCAGGTACTGGACGCGGTTGTGCAAGGAAAAGCGGATATCGGCATTGCATCCGGATATCTTGCGCTAAACGGGGTCACAGCCACGCCCTTGTTCGAAGACAGGTTTGGGGTGGTTTGCACGGCTGCTCACCCGCTGGCACAGCAATCGGAGATGCCAACCATCGAACAGGTGGCTTCGGTTCCCTTCATACGCAATGCTCTGTGCGATCTGGTTCAGTCCCCGCGGTTTCACGCGGCGATTTCGAAGGCCGGTGTGACCATTCAGAACACCCATTCACTGATCGCATTGGTGCGCACCGAGGAATGGGTGACGGTTTTGCCGCAAACCGTTGCACGGTCTCTTCCTGAGGCTATCGTCTTCCGTCCTATAGCTGATCTCGAAGATCAAAGGCAGGTGTATCTTTATGTCTCGCAACGCTCGCGCTTTCAAACGCTGACGGACGCGTTTGGGGACTTCATCCTGAAGCAGGATCTTGTACTGGGATCTGAGGACTGACTGGATAAAATCTGTGCCCCTGTCTGAGATGGCGCCGCTTAGGGGATATTGATGGCAGACAAGCCCACTCAAGAATCGGCTGCACCTATTTCAGGCGTCATATCGATCAAGATCAGAATAAACCGAAACTAATATTCGAGAAAGACGCATATATCGATTTGTGGCATGTTGTTCTTGATGGGTCATGTGTCGGCATGTTTGAATTTTCCTGTCAAACCGGCGCGCCCGGTAACTGGCTAAGAAAGGGGGATGGAACGTCATCCCGATGTCGTTTGACAGGCGTACCGCTGCCCAGAGGGTAAGAAGAACAGCGCCTCGAACGCCCAACACGGAGAAATAATATGAACAAACTCACTATGTTACTGGGAGGCGCGTCGATGATGGTCGCTGTGCCTGCTTTTGCTGCTGACATTGTGATCGGTGTGCCGAACTGGCCATCGGTAAATGCAACAGCGCACATTCTAAAGGTTGCGATCGAACAAAATCTGGGGCTAGAGGTCGAGCTTCAGAATGGCACCAACCCGATCGTGTTCGAGGCGATGGATTCCGGCGCCATGCACGTACACCCCGAAGTGTGGATGCCGAACCAGCAGAACCTGCATGACACCTATGTAACCGAAAAGGGTACAGTTACCTTCAATTCCAATGGCGTTGAGGCATTTCAGGGAATGTGTGTCGACAAGGCGACCGCTGATGCCAATGATATCCGGTCCATTGACGACCTGACCAATCCTGACATCGCGGCACTGTTCGACAGCAATGGCGACGGGCAGGGCGAAGTATGGATCGGTGCCCCCGGCTGGGCGTCGACCAATGTCGAGAAAATCCGGGCCAAATCATATGGCTATGACCAAGTCATGGAACTGACCGAGATAGACGAAACCGTCGCCTATGCGAACCTTGATAACGCGATCAAAGCGGGTGAGCCTTGGGTGGGTTTCTGCTATACGCCGCATTACGTGTTTGAACTGCATGATCTTCAGATCCTGGAAGAGCCAGCCTATGACGCGGCAAAATGGAATGTCCTGCAGCCCACGGATGATCCGGATTGGCTGGAGAAATCCGAAGCAGGTGTCGCCTGGGATTTGGCCTATCTGCACCTTCACTATGCCAAATCTCTTGAGGATGAGTACCCCGAGGTTGCTCGGCTGTTGTCCAACATGAAACTGGATACTGCCGCTGTCTCGGCCATGACTTATGCGCTTGTCATAGATGGCAAAGAGCCGCTCGCATATGCCGAAGAATGGGTCGGTGCGAACGAAGATGCGGTTCTGAACTGGATGTCAGAGTGATCGGTAACGCTCGGAACTGAATTACAGATAGGCCGCCGGGAATGCCTGGCGGCCTGTTTTGCATTGAAGGGGCAAGTATGACCGAAACAGTCGTTAAGCTGACAGATGTCTGGAAGATTTTCGGTGCGCGGGCAGAGGAGGCCATGACCGCAGTACGGGATGAAGGGATTGGAAAGCCTGAAGTTCTTGAAAGGTATAATTGTGTGGTCGGCGTACAGGGTGCGTCTTTCGAAGTCCCGCGCGGCGAAATCTTCTGCATTATGGGTCTTTCGGGATCCGGGAAATCCACGCTGGTGCGCCACGTGAACCGCTTGATCGAGCCGACCTCAGGCAAGATCGAGATTCTGGGCCAGGACGTATCCAAAATATCCGAGGCTGAGCTGCGCCGTATCCGCGCGCAGCAGATCGGGATGGTTTTCCAGCATATGGCGCTGATGCCGCACCGATCTGTCAGAGACAATGTGGCCTATCCTTTGGAAATTCGAAAAGTGTCCAAATCCAAGCGCTGGGCAGTCTCGGACCATGCGCTGGGTCTGGTGGACCTGACCGGGTACGAAGATCGCCTGCCCAAAGAATTGTCGGGCGGGATGCAGCAGCGTGTTGGAATTGCCCGCGCCCTGGCCTCTGATCCGGAAATCCTGTTAATGGACGAGCCCTTTTCTGCGCTCGATCCGCTGATCAGGCTGCAGTTGCAGGACCAGTTCAAAGCGCTGGTCGCCCAGTTGCAGAAAACCACATTGTTCATCACCCATGATCTGGACGAAGCTATCCGCATTGGCCACCGGATTGCGATCATGAAAGATGGTGTCATCGTTCAGATCGGCACACCGGAAGACATCGTGATGAATCCGGCTGATGACTATGTGCGCGAGTTTGTTCAGGGCATATCCAAACTGAAACTTGTCAAGGCGCATTCAATCATGGAGCCACTGGACAGCTATTCCGGCCCGACCGACGGCGCGCCGCGCGCGGATGAGGGGGCCGATCTGGATCAGTTGATCGACCTGGCTGTCGACACGGACCTGCCGGTGATCATCACCGATGCAGGACAGGACGTGGGCGTCGTGACCAAACCGCGCCTGCTGCGCGGAATTCAGGGGGGCAAAAATGACTGATGTAACCACCGAAGTGAAAGTCACCGCCGCCTCGGATATCGAGGTCGACCATGAGGCACTGGATCGGTCCATTCACGAGTTTGCTGGTCCGAATGGGGACTATTACGTCAAGGCGTTTCACAAGATCCATGATGCAACCAGCGCGGTTCCGAATACGTTCAATCTCTGGGCCGCGGTTCTGGGGCCATTTTGGTCGGCATCGCGGGCGATATGGGGGATGTTCTGGACCTTCCTGATCCTTGAAATCATCGCCTGGGTACAGATCGGGCGCGGTGCCTGGGGCAACCCGGGTGCTGATATGGCGGAACGTGCCGAACGTCAGCAAGCGCGCGCAGACGAGCTGTTGGCCCGGGCGGCTGACGCGACAGAAAAGGCCGATATCGACCGCTTTACCAAGCTGGCAGAGAACATCCAGAAAGCCGCCGATACCAGCTTTGGAAAAGCCGCGGCCGCGCAGTCTGAAGCGCTGAGCATCATGATCACCGGATTGCTGATGCTGCTGGTCTTCAAACTGGCACAGGGCTTCTATGCCGACCGCGTCTATGAAAAACAGTATTCAAAATGGCGGACCGATCCGGACAGTACCGAAAGTGGCCAGTCCAGGCGAAATATGGTGCTGGGTGCTGTGCTTGTTGCGGCGATTGGGCCGTTGATTGTCTACAAATTCACGGTCAATGCCTCGCTGGCCATGTTGGATGCATTCCCTGAAAAAGAAGTGTCCGCACTGATATTGGGTGAGGGCGGCGGGACCTTGTTTTCAAACCTTGCAAGCTGGATGGAGGCGCAGATAGATGCGGCCGCTCTTGCTGGCGGGGACGTATTCGATGGGATTGTCGCTGGGGTTCGGTCGGTTCTGGATGCCCTGACCATTGCGCTGATCGGGTCGCCTTGGCCGGTTGTGATGTTGGTGATATGTGTGACGGCTTGGCGGGCTGCAGGCCCCCGAGTGGCTATCTTCACGGCGTCTTCATTGGCCTATATCGCCTTGCTGGGATATTGGGATGTGGCGATGGAAACTGTGGCGCTGGTCGGTGCGGCGGTGCTGTTATGCGTTGTTTTTGGCATTCCACTGGGCATTTGGTTTGGCAAGTCCAGGCGTGCCTACCGCGCGGCAGAGCCCGTGCTGGACTTGATGCAGACTTTGCCGGCCTTCGTCTATCTGATCCCGATTATCGCCTTCTTTGGCACCGGCAACCCGCCCGGCATTCTGGCAACGATCATCTTTGGCATGCCGCCGGTCATCCGACTGACCGCGCTGGGCATGCGCGGAGTGCCCGACAGTATCAAAGAGGCTGCTGTGGCTTTTGGGGCCTCGAAATGGCAGCTGTTGAAGGATGTCGAGATACCTCTGGCCTTGCCGTCGATTATGACCGGGGTGAACCAGACCATCCTGATGTGCCTATCGATGGTGGTGATCATTTCGCTGATCGGTGGCGGAGGGCTGGGCAAGGAAATCCTTGAGGCGTTGCAATACGCAGCCAAGGGTCCCGGCCTGTTGGGCGGCTTTGCCATTTTGTTCCTTGCTATGGTCATGGACCGTATTGTTCAGGGCGCATTCCGGCGAGAAGACGAAAGAATCTGAACTTCTATGCCCTCGGCCCAGGCCGGGGGCATTTTTTTACCGGAGGATGAAATGGTCGACCGCTATGAGCAGTCCATGATGGACAATTTGTACTGGTGGGGCATACCGACGATGTTTCGCTGCCCCAATATCGGACCCGAGGGGCAGGATATTGCACTTGTTGGTGTGCCGCATTCGACCGGAAACGGGACAACCGAAAGGGATCAGCATCTGGGCCCGCGCGCCTTGCGGAATGTCTCGGCGGTACAGCGCAGGGTCCATTCGGTTTTTGAGATCGACCCCTGGAGCCGCGCCAAGATTGCCGATGTCGGCGATGTACCCTTTCCGCGCGCCAACGACAACGAAGACTGCATCGAACGCATTACCGCCTTTTACAAGGACATAGATGCGGCAGGTGCGCGCCCGGTATCCGTTGGCGGTGACCATTCCATTACCGGCGGGATCGTACAGGCGCTGGGATGTGGGAAGCTGGCCGGAGGAGAGCCGATTAGTTTTCTGCATCTGGATGCCCATACGGATGTGTTTACAAAGGTCGATCACTTTTTGGGTGCAAAGAAATCGGCAGCCCATTGGGGGGCTTATCTGGCCGATCAGGGGCAGGTTGATCCAGCCCGTTCGATGCAAATCGGCCTGCGAGGCCATCCGCGCAGCCTGGACTGGCTGCAGCCTTCTTACGACTATGGGTACAACATCGTCACCATGCGCGAATTCCGTCAGCGCGGGCTTGCAGATGTAGTGGCGCAGACCAAAGAGGTTCTAGGCGAACGACCGGTCTATATTACCTTCGATCTGGATTGCCTTGATCCGACAATCGCTCCGGCGGTTTCTAATCTGGAACCGGGCGAAAAGGGGTTCGATATTGATGAGGCCGTGGGTATCCTGCGTGCCGCGCGCGGTTTGAACATTGTCGGCGGTGACGTTGTTTGCATGATGCCGACTAAGGACAGCCCCAACAACATCACCGCCCTGACCGCGGCGGCGGTGATGTTCGAGATGATCTCGATGATTGCCGAAAACACCGGTTAGCGGCGGGCGTCTACGGCCTGTGCCAGAACACACAGTAGCTCGAACATCAGTGAGATGCCCAGCCAGGCCGTGCCCCCAGCGGCATCGAAGGGGGGCGCGACCTCAACCAGATCAGCGCCGACCAGATTGACGCCGCTTAACTGGCGGATCACCTGCTGCGCCTGAAAACTGTTCGGCCCGCCGATCTCTGGCGTGCCGGTACCGGGGGCATAGGTGGGGTCCACAAAGTCGATGTCATAGGTGCAATAGGTCTGACCTGTTCCGACGATCTCCCGCACCTCGGCCATGACATCGTCAATGCCGCGGTCGAACAGTTCTTCGATGCGGATGATGCGGATGCCCTGTGCCTCGGCCCAATCGATATCGTCTGTGTTATAGGCCGTCCCGCGTATGCCGACTTGGACAAAGCGCTTGGGGTCCACAAGGCCCTCTTCAACGGCACGACGAAACGGTGTGCCATGGGTGTATTTGTAGCCACCGAAATAGCTGTCGAACAGGTCGGTGTGGCTGTCGAATTGAATAAGGCCTAACGGCTCCGACTTGGCCAGAGCACGCAAGACGGGCAGGGTGGTCAGGTGGTCGCCGCCCGCGGTTAGCGGCGTTATGCCCCGTTCGGTCAGATCGTCATAGAAAGACGTGACTCGGTTCATGGTGTCTTCGATGTCCACCGGGTTCGGCGCGACATCACCCAGATCGGCGCAATTCACCATAGTAAAAGGGGCTACACCGGTGACCGGGTTCATTGCGCGGATCATGGTCGAATAGTCGCGCAACTGCCGAGGCCCATGCCGCGCGCCTGGGCGGTTTGTGGTGCCACCATCCCACGGGATCCCGATGATCCCAATATCAACTTCGTTGATCCGGTCGTCCTTGGGGGTCAGTTCGGGAAGGCGCATGAACGTGGGGACACCAGCGAAACGCGCAAGCTCCATTGCCGAGACCGGCTGAAAGAAGGGATTTGTCATGAGGGCCTCATCTGAGTGTATGTGCTGCAAGCCTACTGGCTAGAGTCGGTCGACGTAAGTCTAATAGAGAATGCGAAACCGTCTGCGGATTTCAGCGTCCTGTTCTTCGGTCAGGTATTGCGGATGATGTCGTGCCAGGATGTCCTTTGCGTGCCGGCGGGCAACCGTCCACGCATCCGCGGCGCCTTCGATCTGCCATGTCCGGGGTTCGTTCCGGTCAGCCAGCGCTGGATAGAAGTAGTCCCGTTCCATCGCAGCATAGGTGTGGGCGCTTCCCAGAAAATGACCGTCGCCCAGTACCGCATGACAAATGGCGTCGAATCCCAGGTTTTCGTCGGTCACTTCGATGCCGCGCAAAGCGCGATAGGTGTGAGAGTGCATTTCGTCGTCAAGGACGAACCCTTCGAAACTGACGCCCAGCAACGAAGCGGTCATGCCCGAGCTTTCGTAGATCAGATTGCCGCCAGCCAGCGCCGCAGCGAGCGAGGTCATTCCTTTCTCGGCCCCGTACTGTGCGTCGACAGCTTTGGCATCAGTCATCGAGGCGGCCACTCCCGAAGGCAGCCCCAGCGCGTTGGTGATCTGCGCCGACGCCGCGTTCAGGATGGCGGTCTCACCGCTGCCGCCTGCGAAAGAGCCGGTGCGCAAATCAACGATGAAAGGCCAGTTGGAAAACACCATCGGGAAGCCGGGTTTGATCGCATTGACCATAACAAGGCTGGCCAGCGTCTCGGCCAAAGATTGCGCCAGAAACCCGGCGAGTGTCGCGGGTGCTGTGGCGCCCGCCTGTGCGGCGGTAATGCAGGACATCGGGATATTATGTGCGATACATTCATAGACAACATCCACCGCATCCTCGCCATAGCGCAGCGGTGAAATCACAGGGCTGATATGGGCCTTCAGAAACGGCCGCTTGGCGAACTCACCCGGCCCGCCTGCAACGATGTCGAGCATTTCGACGATCGGGGCCACATGTTCGGCAAGGGTAAACGACGTGGCAATCGGTTTGGTGGTATTGCGAACCAGAGCGTAAACCGTGTTCAAGTCCAGATCGAAAACATCGGGCAGATCAGTCGCGACACAGCAGCGCGTGAACCAGCTGACATTGGCCAGCGTATCCTGAAGTCGCGTGAAATCATGCAGATCGGCCAGCGTGGAGGGGCGATAGTGACCGCTCTCCAGATCCAGCGTCTGCACCGCCGCACCGCCGGTGCCAAAGAACACACGATTTCCGCCCACTTCGATCGAGCGCGCTTCGTCCCGGCCATGAAACGAGAAAGTCTTGGCAGCGGACCCAATAGCGTCTTCAACCATGTTTCGAGGAAATAGCAGCCGCCCTTGCTGTCCGGATTGTGCACCGGCTGACCGCAGATCGTTGGCCAGCCTGTCCGGGACCTCGCCCATGCCCAGAGTTTCCAGCAGCCTTAAGGCGGTATTGTATATTTGTTTGACTTCGGACTGTGTCAAAGGTTGAAAGCGACCACCGGCTTGACCGGGGGGGCACGGATCTATGGCGGGCTCTGCTGCGCGTTGCGCAAGACGCGCATTTCGACCGCTTCTTTTACTGCCCTTTGACAACGCCCAATCCTTTTCCTGTCAGAATTCCCGGAACCGTAAAGGGCGATGCGGGGTCTCTGCAAAAGGGAAATGCGCCTTTCAGAATCCTCAATCGTAGTTTCGATTTTTCAGCACAAGCCATTCGTAAGCTGTTGCGAAGACCCGTTTTCAGCAAAACCTATTGGGGTTCAGAGGAGCAAAGCCAATGAAGTCGCGGACAAAAGTAGTGGTAATTGGTGGCGGGATCGCTGGGTGTTCAACGCTGTATCACCTGACGCAAGAGGGATGGACAGATGTTGTCCTGGTCGAGCGGGACGAGCTGACCTCGGGCACCACATGGCATTCCGCGGCGCAGGTGACGAATTTCGGAACAAACCAAACCATGGTTGGGCTGAAATCCCATTCGATCAAGCTGTACCATGACCTGGCTGCCAACCCGGACTATCCCATCAACTATCACCACGGCGATGGCGGGATCAGGCTGGCGAATACCGAAGCGCAGATGCAGGGATACCGCCATTTCGCGTCGATGGCCCGGGGGATGGATGTCCATTTCGAGGTTATTGATGCCGAAGAATGCGCTCGGCGGCACCCTCTGATCTCGACCGAAAACCTAATTGGCGGGCTGTGGGATCCTTTGGACGGGGATATTGATCCGGCTCAGCTGTGTCAGGCGTTGGCCCGGGCTGCACGTTTGGCCGGGGCCGAGGTGTACCGGAATACCCCGGTTGTCGGGTTGACCCAACACAAGGATGACACCTGGACGGTGCAGACCGAACACGGTGATATCGACTGTGACATCGTGGTGAATGCCTGCGGATATCGTGTGAACGAAGTGGGCGCCTTGATGGGGGTGCACCACCCCGTGGCCTCGATGGAGCATCAGTATTTTCTGACAGAAGATATTCCTGAAATCCGCGATGCCGGCCACCGAATGCCTTTGCTGCGATGTCCGATCAGCGATTTCTACTGTCGACAAGAAAAGAACGGCCTCTTGCTGGGGTTCTATGAACAGGGCTGCAAGACCTGGGGCATGGACGGGATCGATCCAAATTTTGTCAATGCACTGTGCCCGGACGATCTGGACCGTGTCTCGGATGTGCTGGAGGGCGCTTTTGCCCGGATGCCTGCTCTGTTGGAGGCCGGGATTCACACCGTCGTCAACGGGCCGATCACCTACACGATTGATGGTGCGCCGCTTGTCGGGCCGATCCCGGGCAAGCGCAACGCCTACTGTATCATCGGCCTGCGGGCGGGGTTAGGTGAGGGCGGTGGCCACGGCTGGTTGCTGGCCCAGCAGATTGTGCATGGAGAGGCCTGTTATGACACCTGGTGCCTGGATCCGCGCCGGTTCACAGACCACGCGAATGTGGAGCTGACGGCACTGAAGGCAGTTGAGGATTATCAAAACGAATTTCGCTTTCATCTCCCGCATGAACACCGCTCCGCGGGGAGGCCTGCTAAGACCACTGCTTTGACCCCGGTTCTGGCGGCCGAGGGCGCCGAATTCACTGTCGTCAATGGATGGGAAAGGGTGGATTACATCAAGCCTGACCCCAGCTTTGAACCGACCCTCAGTTTCGATTTTGACGAAACCTATGATCTGGTCGGGGCCGAGGTGGCAAATGTTCAGTCCAATGTCGGATTGTCCGAGGTGAATGGTTTCAACCGTATCGAGATTACCGGCGCGGATCGGCATGCCTTTCTGGATCGTCTGTTTTGCGGTGCTGTCACGCGCCGCGACGGCAGGGTTGGGCTGGGCTATCTTTTGAACCATCACGGGATGGTCAAAGCCGAAGCGACTGTGGCGAACCTGCCCGCCAGCGATCGCGGCCCTGCCCGGGTCTGGTATGGCTCGGCGGCGGCAAGTGAATTCCACGATATGGATTGGCTAAAGCAGAACCGCCACCACGATGAAGACGTGCATTTACGCAGTCTGACCAACGACTGCACCATTCTGATCCTTGCCGGCCCGAAATCACGTGATGTGCTGGCGTCCTGCGCGCGCGGTGATTGGTCCCCGGCAGCTTTTCCATGGCTGAGCGTCAGGGAGTGCTTTGTTGGCTTCGCTCCGGCAACGGTAATGGCGGTGAGTTTTTCTGGCGAACTTGCATATGAAATCCACGTTCCCAACCCTTCGCTTTATAGCGCATATCTGGCGCTGCGGCGGGCTGGAGAGCGCTTCGGCCTCAAGCTGTTTGGCGCTCGGGCGATCGACTCCATGCGGATGGAAAAGACGTTCCTGCACTGGAAGGCTGATTTGATCACCGAGTTTGATCCTTTTGAAACAGGTCTGAATCGGTTTGTGAGGTTGGAAAAGGGCGACTTCATCGGGCGCGATGCCCTGCTGAACCGTGATGCTGATGGGCCGCGCAGAAAACTCGTGCCGCTCCGGTTGGAAACCGAACAGGGATCTGCCCATGCCGGGGCTTCGCTGATGCTGGGTGACACGATTGTCGGAACAATCACCTCGGGCGAGTGGGGGCACCGCACCGGCCTCAATCTTGCCCATGGATTTGTCGATCCGTCACTTGCAGAAATCGGGTGCAAGATTGAGTTGGATCACTGTGGAATACGGGTCAACGCAACGGTGATCGCACCTTCGCCCTATGACCCGGACCATAGCAGGCTCCGGGCTTGACGCAGAACGGGCTGCAAGTTCATCATTGCAATGAGGGGCGTTCTTTGTTTCGCTAGTTTTGATGTAATCGAAACAACGGACTGTAAATGTGCCAAAGTCGCTAAGCCTCCGCTGGCTGGAAGTTTTTCAGTTGGTCGCAAAGTCAGGATCGATCCAACAGGTCGCATCGGAAACCGGTTTGTCCATCAGCACAGTTTCCAATCACCTACGAAGCCTTGAGACCGCGTTGGGCATTGATTTGGTGGATCACGGGCGTCGTCCAATGGGTCTGACACCTGCCGGTGAAGTCTATGCGCGCCATGTCCGCGATGGGCTGATCGTTTTGAAAAAGGCCGAGGCGGAGATCCGGTCGGGTAACTGGCGCCATGCGACGGATTTGAGGCTGGCACTGATTGATGATTTCGACAATCAAATCTCGCCAGACTTGTTTCGGTTTCTTGCGCATGCTTTGCCGCGCTGCAGTTTTCGGCATTTCACACGCCCCAGCCATGAGATCATTGCCAAGTTACAGGAACACAAGCTGGATGCAGGGGTGGCGACCCGACCGTTCGAACGGACCGAGGGCCTGATCGAATACCCGTTGATGCGCGACCCTTTTATCGTTGTTTTGCCCGGAGCGTTCAGTGGCATGCCCGAGGAGATGTTTTCATCAAACGCAGAATTGCCGTTGCTGCGCTATTCGCGTGATTACGTGATCGGCAAGCAAATTGAGATACAGCTCAGGCGAGGTAAATTTGATCTGCCCAACAGGTTCGAACTGGAATGCAATCAGTCAATCATAGGATTGGTCGCTGAAGGCACCGGTTGGACCATCACCACGGCCGCAAGTTTTCATAGGGCCCACAGATTTCACGACCAAGTTCGGGTGGTGCCATTTCCTGGCCGAAACTTTGTAAGAACAGTGTCTTTATTCACGACCGACGTATACCCCGAGACCACTTCGAAGCTAATCCAGAGAGCGATGGGAAAGCTCATCCGTCAACATTTTACCGACCCGATGTGCGCAAGTCACGCCTGGTTGAAAGGTGAGTTTCGCACCATGGAAAACGAGGCCGCCTGAAGTCAGCCGGGTCGCCCCAGCGATTGGCGTTCGACCAAATTGGTTCGCAACTGTACATTGCAACTTTCGGTGGGCTTTTCGATCAATCCAACCAGTTCCAGCGCAGCCCGTCGACCCATTTCCCGATGTGGGACATGCACGGTCGTCAAGCCTGGATCGGTGATCTGCGCCAGTTCGATATCGTCGAACCCTGTGACGGAGACGTCCTGAGGAACTCTAAGCCCCATCTCCTTGGCCCGGCGCGACGCACCGATAGCCAGAACATCGTTCCCGCACAGCACCGCTGTTGGTCGATCTTGCCGAGACATCAGACGGGAAAACGCCTCTGCCCCGTTTTCGATTTCATATGGCGTTTCTACGATCGTCAGCTGGTCATTTGGGATGTTGTTGCGGCGCATTGCTTCTTGCACCCCTTCGATCCTCAGTCGGGCACGGTCGTTTCCGGTGCTGACACCAGAAATCATACCCAGGGTTCGGTGACCCAGCTTGATCACTTGATTTGCCAGTTCGGCCATGGCCGCACGGTTGTCAAATCCGACCGAAGGGACTGGTGCGTCTGCCTGAAACGACCAGGCTATCAGAACCGGAATCCTGCGCTTTGCGAGATAGTCATAGATCCGCGAGTCTCGATCATGCCCGATCAGCAGCAACCCATCCGCCCCCCGTGCGACCAGGTTGCGTATCTGCTCTTCTTCGATCTCAGGCTGATAGGCCGAACTAGAGACAAGCAGGGTATAGCCATGCTGGCGCAGCTCTTCCTGAAAGGCCTGAAGTCCACGCGCAAAGATCGCGTTTTCCATGGTGGGAATGATGGCGCCGATGGTGTGCGACCGTCTGGCAGCCATAACACGTGCGGCAAAATTCGGCGTGTATCCCAAAGCGTCAACGGCAGACTGAACCCGATCACGCGTAGCCTGCACCACCAGGTTCGGAGAATTGAGGCAACGTGATACCGTGGCGGTCGATACGCCCGCGAGTTTCGCAACATCCTCCAGGGTCGGTGCAGTTTTTGCCTTTGGCATTGTCAAACCTGAAATTTGATTTTGCAAATATGTGTAAGCTCTGCGCCGTTCAGGTGAAAGCGAAATGTAACCGCTTACAGAGATTGATTGCTTTGTCGCAGGCAAACCGGTGCCGGCTTGGCTCAGGAAAATACCAACCCGTCGCGATTTTGTGGTTGGATATTCAGAATGTAGAAACTTCAAGTATAAAATATTTTTACTTGAAGGGATGCGCCACCTGGTCTAGCGTTTCAGGTAAAGCTGCGAATGGGGGGAAGGTAACGATGCGTGTTGCATGTCTCGGCGGCGGGCCGGCTGGCCTCTATTTCGGGATTTCAATGAAGCTCCGCGATCCGGATGCCGAAGTGGTTGTTATCGAGCGAAACCGCCCGGATGACACCTTTGGCTGGGGCGTCGTGTTGTCAGATGAGACGCTGGATAATCTTGCAGCCAATGACGCAGCCAGCGCGGCGGTGATACGTAAACACTTTGCCTATTGGGATGACGTAGCACTTGTGCATAAAGGTCAGCGCACCGTGTCCAGCGGCCACGGATTTTGCGGGATCGGACGCAAGCAACTGCTGCTCATTTTGCAAGACCGAGCGCGCGAGCTTGGTGTCGAGATGCGCTTTGAGACCGAGGCGGCATCAGCCTCGGACTATATGATGAACTTCGACGTCGTTGTGGCTTCGGACGGGCTGAACTCCAAATCACGGGCCGAGTTCGCAGATGTTTTTCGACCCGATATAGACCAACGACGGTGTCAGTTCGTCTGGCTGGGTACGCATCAGAAGTTTGACGACGCCTTCACCTTTATTTTTGAGGAAACGCCAAAGGGCTGGGTCTGGGCACATGCCTATCAGTTCGACCGGGATACGGCGACTTTCATCGTGGAATGCTCGCAACAGACCTTCGATGCTTTTGGGTTTGGTGAGATGACCAAGCAAGAGTCCATCGCTTTGTGCGAAGACATTTTCAAAGATCATTTGGGCGGCCATCCCTTGATGAGCAATGCCAGTCATATCCGCGGCTCGGCCTGGCTGCGGTTTCCTAGGGTCTTGTGCGAAAAATGGAGTTACAAAAACCTGGTATTGCTGGGAGATGCCGCAGCGACTGCACATTTTTCCATTGGCTCGGGAACAAAGCTGGCACTGGAAAGCGCTATAGCGCTGGCTGACTTCCTCCATAAAGAAGATACGCTTGAAGCGGCTTTCGCGCGGTATGAGGACGAGCGTCGTCTTGAAGTGTTGCGCCTGCAATCGGCAGCGCGGAACTCGGTCGAATGGTTCGAGAATGTCGAACGTTACCTCGATCAGGATTCGGTTCAGTTGAATTACGCGATGCTGACACGGTCTCAGCGGATCAGCCACGAGAACCTGCGCCAACGCGATGCCAACTGGCTGGGGCATGCCGAGGCATGGTTCATGCAACAGTCTGGGGGCGCGGTTGATGGTCCGGCCCGGCCCCCGATGTTTGCGCCATTTCGCCTGCGGGGGATGCAGTTGAAGAACCGGATCGTGGTGTCACCCATGGCGCAGTACAAGGCGGTTGATGGGTGCCCGGTTGACTGGCACCTGATCCATTACGGTGAAAGGGCCAAAGGTGGCGCCGGGCTGGTATACACCGAAATGACCTGTGTCAGCGCCGAAGGCCGGATCACCCCAGGATGCCCGGGGCTTTATGAGCCCGAACACGAGGCCGCATGGGCTCGACTCACCGAATTTGTCCATGCGGAAACCGACGCCAAAATATGCTGTCAAATCGGCCATTCGGGCCGCAAAGGTTCAACCTGCATCGGGTGGGAAGGAATGGACCAGCCGCTGAAGGAAGGAAACTGGCCTTTGATATCAGCTTCGGCGATCCCTTGGTCCGACGGTAACGCTGTGCCCAGCGCGATGGATCGTGCAGATATGGATAGGGTCACGTCCCAATTTGTGACCGC
The DNA here is from genome assembly GCF_059610725.1 of Ruegeria sp. CDSC045. NCBI lineage: Bacteria > Pseudomonadati > Pseudomonadota > Alphaproteobacteria > Rhodobacterales > Roseobacteraceae > Ruegeria > Ruegeria sp. CDSC045. Next base: position 88,566 of record NZ_JBXWOE010000004.1, on the reverse strand, counting down.
AACCCGGATGGCAGATCGTGCTGGGTTTGACATGATCGAACTGCATGCGGCGCATGGCTACCTCATCTCGTCCTTTATCTCTCCTTTGTCGAACACGCGCGACGACATGTATGGGGGCAGTCTTGAAAACCGTATGCGTTATCCGCTTGAAGTTTTTTCAGCTATGCGGTCGATCTGGCCCAAAGATAAGCCGATGGCGGTGCGCATTTCTGCCAATGACTGGGTCGGACCTACTGGTGTGACGCCGCAACAAGCTGTGGATATAGCGGCGATGTTCGATGCGGCGGGTGCAGATATAGTGGATGTTTCCGCCGGGCAGACTTCGACCGATGCCAACCCGGTTTACGGCCGTATGTTCCAGACCCCTTTCGCGGACCGCATTAGAAACGAATGCGGCATCAGTACTATGGCGGTGGGGAACATCTATGAAGCCGATCACGTAAATTCGATTCTCATGGCCGGTCGTGCGGATCTGGTGTGCCTTGCCCGGCCTCATCTGGACGATCCGTACTGGACCTTGCACGCGGCTACGGCGTTGGGGGACCGGCAGGAAACTTGGCCCCGCCCCTATGAAGCCGGGCGGGATCAGGCTTGGCGCCTGGCAGATCGCATGGCGGAAACGGCGGGTGAAGTATGAAACATGTCGTCATAACCGGCGGCGGCACCGGCGTTGGTGCGGCTATAGCCCAAGATTTCGCGAATGGCGGAGCAGTCGTTACCATTTTGGGCCGTACAGAGGCCAAGCTGCAGCAGCAAGCTTTGCCGTATGTCCTTTGTGATGTGACCGATGACAAGCAGGTCCTAGCTGCTATTGAAACAGCACGGGCAGAACGCGGCCCAATTTCAATAGCGATTGCGAATGCCGGCGCGGCCCATTCGCTTCCGTTTCATCGGATGACAGCCGATGATCTGCGGACCCTGACGGATGTGAATCTGGTGGGTGTTTTCAATCTTTGGCAGGCGGCTTTGCCTGACATGCAAGCCGCAGGAGCGGGCCGTCTGATTGCCATCGCGTCCACCGCCGGATTGAAGGGCTATCCTTATGTTTCCGGCTATTGTGCGACAAAACATGCGGTGGTCGGGCTGACGCGGTCTCTGGCGGTCGAACTTGCGGCGACGGGCATCACCGTCAATGCGGTTTGCCCGGGGTTTGTGGAAACGCCGATGTTGGATCGCTCGATTGCGAACATCGTCGAGAAGACGGGAATGAGCGCAGAAAATGCGGTGAAAAGCCTGAAAAAGATAAACCCACAGGGTCGTTTCATCCAGGTCGAAGACGTAGCAGGTGCCGTGAGGTGGTTGTGCTCGGATGCGGCAAATTCAGTCAATGGCCACGCGCTTAGCCTGTCCGGAGGCGAGATATGAACCCAAACCCGCTTCAAGCACCATTGGAAGATCCATCCAAAGAGAGGTTGCGGTTATGGCTGCGGCTGCTCAAGACCACGCGTGGCATCGAGGCGGCACTAAGAGAGAACCTCAGAGTAGAGTTTGACACGACACTGCCGCGTTTTGACGTGATGGCAGCCCTGTCGCGGTTCGAAGATGGGCTGAAGATGAGCGAAATCTCGGGTGCGCTGCGCGTTTCGAACGGGAATGTGACCGGAATCGTGGATCGGCTGGCTGATGACGGCCTGCTAGTGCGCGTACCTGTGCCTGGGGATCGTCGTGCCCATCGCGTACGCATGACACAAAAAGGATGCGAGGAATTCGCACGTCAGGCCGCGGCGCATGAGGCTTGGATATCCGATATGCTTGGCCAGTTTTCCGCCGAGGACGCCCGCACTCTGACAACCGAACTCACTATTTCGGAGGAAATCGATGGCCAGTGACGTCAAACATTTTCGCTGCGAAATCCGGAACCGGGTTGCAACGATTGCACTGAACCGACCAGAGCGTAAGAACCCTTTGACCTTCGACAGCTATGCCGAACTACGTGATTGGTTCAGGGATCTGGTCTATTCAGAAGAGGTAGATGCAGTGGTGTTCGCCTCAAATGGTGGCAATTTCAGCTCGGGCGGCGATGTGCACGATATCATCGGTCCGCTAACGCGCATGAAGATGAAGGACCTGTTGCTCTTCACGCGAATGACCGGAGATCTCGTCAAGGCGATTGTGAATTGTGGTAAGCCGGTGATTGCTGCCGTGGACGGTATTTGCGTGGGGGCCGGGGCCATCATCGCTATGGCTGCGGATTTGCGTATCGCCACCCCGCAGGCCAAATGTGCATTCCTGTTCACGCGGGTGGGGCTGGCAGGGTGCGATATGGGGGCCTGCGCCATCCTGCCCCGTATCATCGGGCAGGGGCGTACGGCCGAACTGCTCTATACCGGACGCAGCATGACCGCTGATGAGGGGCTTTCCTGGGGGTTCTACAATGCAGTGGTTGATCCATCCGAGCTTGACGCTACCGCGCAATCTCTGGCTGACCGTATCGTGGCAGGCCCCAATTTTGCGCATATGATGACCAAGACCATGCTGGCGCAGGAGTGGTCTATGTCGATCGAACAGGCAATCGAAGCAGAGGCGCAGGCCCAGGCGATCTGTATGCAAACCGGAGATTTTGAACGCGCCTACAAGGCCTTTGTTGCAAAAAACAAACCAGTATTCGAGGGCGATTGATGGCAGATCAGAGCTTTCTTTCGTGGCCATTCTTTGACCCTCATCACCGGGGCTGGGCGGATCGGGTGCAAGAGGTCGCTCGGGGACTGACTATTGACCATGGCGACCCGGACCAGGCTTGTCGCGATCTGGTCCGCCAGCTGGGCGACGCAGGGCTGCTGCAGCCTACTTCGGACGAAAGCGGCCATTTGGATGTCAGGACGCTGTGCCTCAGCCGTGAAACACTTGCCCGCCATGATGGGTTGGCCGATTTCGCCTTTGCAATGCAGGGGCTTGGAACCGGTGCGATCTCGTTGTTCGGCTCAAAAGGCCAAAAGGCGCATTGGCTGCCGCAAACGCGCTCTGGTCAGGCTATCGCGGCCTTTGCATTGACTGAACCTCAATCGGGGTCGGATGTGGCAAATTCGACAATGACGGCTATCCGTGATGGCAACGACTTTGTCCTGAATGGTGAAAAGACATGGATATCGAACGGGGGTATCGCAGATGTCTACACCCTGTTCGCCCGTACTGGCGAGGCACCCGGGGCCAAAGGGTTGTCAGCTTTTATCATCACTCCTGATCTGAAGGGTTTCGAAGTTGTCGGGCGCCTGGACACAATCGCGCCACACCCATTGGCGACTTTGCGTTTCAATGATGTGCGTGTGCCGGCTAGCGCGATGATCGGTCAAGCTGGCGCAGGATTTCGTATTGCAATGTCTGTGCTGGACCTGTTCCGCCCGACGGTGGCCGCCGCTGCGCTGGGATTTGCACGACGCGCGCTGGATGAGGCGCTGACACGGGTATCGGAACGGCAGGTGCAAGGCGCCCCGTTGTTTGATTTGCAGATGGTGCAGGGGCACATCGCCGAGATGGCATTAGATGTCGATGCTTCGGCGCTTTTGATCTATCGGGCAGCGTGGGCCAAGGACAGCGGAGCGGCGCGCATCACACGTGAGGCGGCGATGGCCAAGCTGTTTGCTACCGATCAGGCGCAGTTGATTATCGACAAGGCGGTTCAGTTGTTTGGTGGCGACGGGGTGCGTTCTGGGATGGCGGTAGAATCTCTGTACCGAGAAATCCGTGCCTTGCGCATCTACGAGGGCGCCTCGGACGTTCAAAAAGTAATTATTGCACGTCAGACGATGGCCGCGCACATGGAGGGAAGGTGATGCTTGGACCGTCTGCACATACCGACACGTTCAGCCGCGATAACCTGCCCCCCCAGGATCAGTGGCCCGACTTCCTGTTGGCGGGTTTTGCATATTCCGATCATGTGAATGCAGCATATGAGCTGACCGATGCCATGGTTGCCAAGGGCTTTGGTGATCATACCGCTTTGATCGGCAATGGTCGGCAACGAACATATAAAGAGCTCAGCGACTGGACCAACAGGCTGGCACATGTATTGGTCGATGACTTGGGGGTCGAGCCGGGAAACCGGGTGCTGATCCGATCGGCTAACAATCCGGCAATGGTTGCGTGCTGGCTTGCCGCAACCAAGGTGGGAGCGGTTGTCGTCAATACTATGCCGATGTTGCGCGCTGCAGAACTGATGAAAACTGTCGATAAGGCGGAAATCCAGTTTGCATTATGTGATACCCGGCTGATCGACGAAATGCAGTCCTGCGCCAGTGATAGCCGGTTCCTGCAGCGGGTTGTCGGGTTCGACGGAACTTCAAACCACGATGCCGAGCTTGATCGTCTAGCACTTGAAAAACCGGTACAGTTCGATTGCGTTAAAACCGGGCGCGACGACGTGGCCTTGTTGGGTTTCACCTCCGGCTCGACAGGTGAGCCCAAGGCCACCATGCATTTTCACAGAGATATTCTGATCATTGCCGACAGCTATGCGCGTGAGGTGTTGCAGGTCGTTCCGGAGGACGTTTTTGTTGGTTCTCCACCTTTGGCCTTCACATTCGGGTTGGGTGGTCTGGCGGTGTTTCCGTTGCGGTTCGGCGCGACTGCAACCCTGTTAGAACAAGCCTCGCCTGCGGGCATGATCGAGATAATCGAAAAATACAAAGCGACTGTCTGTTTCACTGCGCCAACCGCCTATCGGGTCATGCTGCAGGCGATGGATGACGGTGTAGATCTGTCTAGTCTGCGTGCGGCTGTGTCGGCGGGCGAGACCTTACCGCAGCCAATCTATGACGAGTGGATTTCCAAGACAGGCAAACCAATGCTCGACGGGATCGGCGCGACCGAGATGTTGCACATCTTTATTTCAAACCGGTTTGACGATCACCGCCCAGCCAGTACCGGCAGGCCGGTTACCGGATATGAGGCCAAAGTACTAAACCCAGACGGAACTGAAGCTGCAGTTGGGGATATCGGACGCCTGGCTGTTCGTGGTCCGACAGGGTGCCGGTATCTGAATGATAAGCGGCAGGCGGGTTATGTGACAGATGGGTGGAATATCACTGGTGACAGCTTTTATCGGGACGCAGAGGGGTATTTTCATTTTTCTGCGCGCAATGACGACATGATTATCTCGGCCGGATACAACATAGCCGGACCCGAAGTCGAAGCCGCACTTCTGGCGCATGAAGCCGTTGCGGAATGCGCGGTGATCGGCGTCCCAGATGCTGAGAGGGGTCATATTGTCCAAGCACATGTTATTCTGGCTTCAGGTACGGCTGATGACGCTATGCGCGAAGCCCTTCAGGCTCATGTGAAATCTATGATTGCCCCGTATAAATACCCGCGCTCGATCCGGTTCTGCGATGGTTTGCCCAAAACCGCGACCGGAAAAATCCAGCGTTTCCGCCTGAAATCATGATCAATGTATGTAGAATATAGCGGGCAGAAAGAATGTAAGAAAAAGACCGAATTGCCAAAGGCATAGACCGAACGTTGAGAATAATGACATAAATCGCGTTCATAGGGCCAACGAAGGGAGAAGACGATGAAGAGACTATTGGCGGCTGCAGCGATCACCGCGCTGTGCGCGACGGGTGTTACAGCGGAAGTTAAGGTGGGGATGATCACAACGCTTTCAGGCGGCGGGGCCGGTTTGGGCATCGACGTACGGGATGGGTTCATGCTTGCGATTGCTCAATCGGGGCGGAATGATATCGAGGTGGTGATCGAAGACGACCAGCGCAAACCGGATATCGCGGTACAGCTGTCAGACAAGATGATCCAATCCGAACGTGTAGATGTGATGACCGGTATCATCTGGTCAAACCTGGCGATGGCGGTTGTGCCAGCCGCCGTGAACCAGGACGTTTTCTATCTGTCACCCAATGCGGGCCCGTCACCTCTGGCGGGGAAGGGCTGTCACCAGAACTATTTCAACGTCGCCTGGCAGAACGACAACCTGCACGAGGCCGCGGGCGCATACGCCAATGGTGCGGGTTACAAGAGCAGCTTCATACTTGCTCCGAATTACCCGGCGGGTGTCGACGCGCTGACTGGCTATAAACGCTTTTTCGAAGGTGATCTGGCCGGTGAGATCTATACCGAGCTTGGCCAGACTGATTATGCAGCTGAAATCGCGCAAATCCGCGCAAGCGATGCGGATAGCGTCTTTTTCTTCCTGCCCGGCGGGATGGGGATTTCGTTTCTGAAGCAATATGCCGACAGCGGGATCGATCTTCCAGTTGTTGGCCCAGCCTTCAGCTTTGATCAGGGCATTCTGCAGGCGGTAGGCGATGCGGCGCTGGGCGTGGTGAACACTTCGCAGTGGAACAAGGATATCGACAACCCGACCAACGCTGCCTTTGTTGAAAGCTTTCAGGCAGAATACGGACGTCTGCCCTCGCTTTACGCCAGTCAGGGATTCGATACCGCTAACCTGTTGCTTGCCGCGCTTGACAAGGCTGACCCGTCAGATGCGGATGCCTTCCGCGAAGCGCTGAGGGCGGCGGATTTCAACAGCACACGAGGGGATTTCAGCTTTGGCCCGAACCATCATCCGGTTCAGACCATCTATGCGCGCGAAGTGATCAAAGAAGGTGATGTATTTACCAATAAGATCCTTGGCGTAGCTCTTGAAAACCACTCTGATGCCTACGCGGCCGAATGCAAAATGTAACTGAATTTCTGCCTGCCCCTAAAAGTGGGGCGGGCAGATCACCGGAGTTTCCATGTCCTCGATCCTGATTATCGAGCAGATCCTGAACGGGCTGCAGTTCGGCGTCATGTTGTTTTTGATGGCTGCTGGCCTGACGCTGATCTTCGGGGTGATGGGCCTGATCAACCTGGCCCATGGCTCTTTGTACATGGTGGGTGCATTTGCCGCTGCAGCAGTTGCAGGGGCGACCGGGTCATTTCTGCTTGCTCTGATTGCTGCTCTGGCTGCGGCCGCACTGGCAGGGGTGATCGTAGAAATGCTCGTTATCCGGCGGCTTTATCAGGCACCACATTTGGATCAGGTTCTGGCCACCTTTGCTCTGATCCTGATCTTTTCCGAAGGGACAAGGTGGGTCTTTGGGTCTTTCCCATTGTTTTTGGATATTCCAGCGGCACTTTCGGGTCCGATCACGCTGCAGGGCGGGATCGAATATCCCCTCTATCGCCTAACCCTGATCGGGATTGGTCTTGCTGTTGCAGTAGGTTTGTGGACCCTGATCGAACGCACGCGTTTGGGTGTGCAGATACGGGCCGGTAAGAACGACCGGGAAATGATTGCCGCACTGGGCGTCGACATCTCGAAACTTTACACGTTGGTCTTTGCATTAGGTGCGGCGCTGGCGGGGCTTGCCGGTGCTTTGGTTGGGGCAATTCAGTCGGTACAGGTGGGCATGGGTGAACCTGTTCTGATCCTGGCCTTCGTGGTTATCGTAATCGGTGGCATAGGCTCAGTTCGGGGGGCGTTCATCGGGGCGCTATTGGTTGGGCTAACCGACACGCTGGGCGGGGTTTTCCTGCCCGAGCTGTTCAAACTATTCATGGAACCGGGAGCCGCTCAGAAAAGCGGCTCGGCTCTGGCATCAATGGGAATCTATGTCCTGATGGGACTGGTCCTGATCTGGCGCCCAACAGGTCTGTTCGGAGCCCGCGCATGAGAATGAATGAAAGATACATCAATGGCCTGATGATCGCCGGCCTGCTGGCGCTGCCCCTTTGGGCGCTGGCCGCGGACCAGCCCTTCACAATCACGCTTGTGACGCGGGCGGTGATCTTGGCGCTTGCAGCGGTTGGTCTGAATGTCATCCTGGGAATTGGGGGGTTGGTCAGCTTTGGCCATGCTGTTTTCTTCGGGATCGGCGGCTATGCGATGGGCATTCTGACCTATCACGCGCAGACCTACACGGCACTGGATCTGGGCTTGATTTCTATCGAAGGCAGTAAATCCATGCCCGTGATCTGGATAGTTGCGATGCTTACTTCGGGCATTGCTGCCTTTTTCGTCGGTCTTCTGTCCCTAAGAACGTCAGGCGTTTATTTCATCATGATTACGCTGGCCTTCGGACAGATGTTTTACTACTTCGCAATTTCTTGGGCGCAATACGGGGGCGAAGACGGATTATCCATCTATGTTCGCAACGGTTTTCCCGGCCTCAACACATTGGATCCGATCCAGTTTTACGGCATCTGTTTCGCGCTGCTATGTCTCGTCCTGTTCCTGTTTGCGCGGATGCAAGCCGCGCCATTCGGGCTGGCTCTTAATGCGACACGGCAATCTACGGCGCGAGTCGAGACTGTGGGATTGAACCCCATGCGGCTGAAACTTCTGGCCTTTGTTCTGTCCGGCGCTGTCACTGGTCTGGCCGGGGCGCTGTTTGCCGATCTCAACCGGTTCGTTTCGCCGTCTATGTTCAGTTGGCAGCTTTCGGGCGAATTGATTGTGCTGATAATCATCGGAGGTGTCGGACGCCTGATGGGTCCGGTAATTGGGGCTTGCGTGTTTGTCGCGCTCGAGCATTTTCTGGGTGAACTAACCGATTTCTGGCATGTATATTTGGGTATTGTTCTGCTGTGCATCGTTCTGTTTGGTCGCGGTGGCCTGATTGGGCTGCTAACCGGGAAAGAGGGGGCAAATGTCTGATCCGGTCCTTGCCACCGAGAGTCTGAACAAAAGCTTTGGTGCGTTAAAGGCTACGGATAACGTCTCGATTGATCTCAGGCCAGGAGAGATCCACGCCATCATTGGTCCGAATGGAGCGGGAAAATCCACGTTGATCCAGCAGATCTGCGGAGGTTTGCAACCGGATTCGGGGCGTGTTTTGCTGTGCGGACAGGATGTGTCGGACCTTGGCACGCAAAAGCGGGCAAGGGCAGGGATGGGGCGGACGTTCCAGATATCGGAACTGTGCATGGAAGATACGGTTCTGGAAAACGTCGTGTTGAGCGCCATGGGTGCGGAAAACCTCGTATGGCGGTTCTGGAAACCTGCCTTGAAACGGCCAGAGCTGCTCGAAAGGGCCGAGGCTGCGCTGGAAAGGGTGGGCCTGGGCGATGAACGCGAAACGCGTTGCGCAAATCTCAGCCATGGTCAACGCCGCCAGCTTGAAGTCGCCGTGGCTTTGACTTTGTCACCTAGGGTCTTTGTCATGGATGAACCGATGGCCGGGCTTGGCGCTGGAGGGTCCAAACGGTTGACCGGATTTCTTGACGGTCTGCGGGAAGAGGCGCCCATACTGCTTGTCGAACATGATATGGACGCCGTTTTTGCGCTGGCTGACCGGATCAGCGTATTGGTCTATGGCAAGGTGATCGCAACCGGGACGGCAGATGAAATCCGCGCAAGCCGTGAGGTGCGCGATGCCTATCTGGGGGATGAGGCATGACTTTGTTGCGGGTAGAAAACCTGACCGCGACATACGGTGTCAGTCAGGCGTTATTTGGGGTCGATCTTTCTCTGGCGCAGGGCGAGGTTACAGCCCTTATGGGGCGAAATGGGATGGGCAAGACCACGACTGTCAAAGCCATTTGCCGGATGATCCGGTCCGAGGGCACTCTGTCGCTGAACAATCAGAATCTGCACGCTTTGCCCAGCTATAAGGTCGCGCGTCTTGGTGTCGGGCTGGTACCCGAGGGGCGCCGGTGCTTTGCCGACCTGACGGTGCGCGAGAATCTGATCGCCGCTGCCAGACCCGGTGACTGGACATTGCAGAAGGTGGCTGAACTGTTCCCACGGTTAGAGGAACGTCAGGGCCAAGGGGCAGCCTCACTATCCGGCGGAGAACAACAGATGCTGGCTATCGGGCGCGCCCTGATGACAAATCCGCAGCTCTTGATCCTCGATGAAGCAACCGAAGGGCTGGCTCCGATCGTGCGGCAGGAAATCTGGTCGGTCTTGCATCGCCTGAAACAGGAAACCAATGTTTCGATCCTGTTGATCGACAAGTCTCTGAAAGAGTTGGCGCTGGTGTCTGACCGCGCGGTCATTCTTGAGCGCGGTAAAACAGTCTGGTCTGGCGCGATGGTGGACCTCGGTCATGACATCACAGAAAAATATGTGGGGGTCTGATGACTTTTGAATTCCACCAAAAGGTTCTGTTCAAACATTGCGACCCGGCGGGGATTGTCTTTTTCCCGCGCTATTTCGAGATGATCAATGATTGCGTTGAGACCTATTTCGATCAGGTGCTATGCAAACCGTTTGAAGAGATTCATCCTGTTGGCGCAGTGCCTACCGCACAGATACAAACCCGATTTTCAGCGCCCAGCCGTCACGGTGACCATTTGATATTCCGGATGAAGATCACAAAGATCGGACGCAGTTCAGCCGAATACTCGGTCGTGGCCAGTTGTGCGCAAGAGGAGCGACTGACAAGCGTAGCAACGCTTGTTCATGTAGATTCAAAGGGCGGTCCAACGGCCTGGCCCGCAGACATCCGTAAAAATCTCGAGGCATTCAGGGACGACGCGCTATGAGCCACAAGACAATTCACCCCGATGGCTGGTTGCCTGCCAAAGGATATGCCAATGGCGTTTTAACCAAAGATGGAACGTTACATATCGGCGGGCAAATAGGATGGGACGCGAACAAGAAATTTGTCAGCGGCGGGTTCATCGGACAGATGAAACAGGCGCTGAAGAATATCGTTGATATTGTCGAGGCCGCTGGTGGCTCGGCCGGCGATGTGACCCGCCTGACCTGGTTCGTAACTGACAAACGCGAATATCTGTCCCTGCAAGCCGAAGTTGGTGCCGCCTATCGTGAGGTTTTCGGCAGGCATTTTCCTGCGATGTCAATGATCATCGTGGCGGGTTTGGTCGAAGACGAGGCCTTGTTGGAAATTGAAGCGACAGCACATTTATCCTGAAGGCAAGCGACATTGAAACGGGCCCAGCGGAATGAATATGAGCGATTTTCACCATAGGAGGTGAGAATTCTGCCAAACTTCTTTTCTGAAATCACAGGGCCGCCGAAGCGAGTAGCAGCGGCCTAAATCGCGCTGGATTTAGTACTCGTACCAGAGTGAAAAGGCCAACGTGCAGGGCGTAACCAAGTCATTTGGGCGACCGATTGAATGGTGAGGGGAGACAAAGACAAACTTCCGCCGCTATTTCGTCAGATCAATCACAAATTCATCTTTCAAACAGATCCTCAACAAAACATGAGGGTCGACGCAGTGAATAGAGTCACAAGGCATCTAAGTCTCGAAAGACGGCGGTTGTCGCTGATTGCGGCTCTGGCTTTTGCCTCAGGTTTCGCTCTTTACTCACATATAGATGCAACGCGTTTCGGATTGCCCGTCCCGGTTGTTGTCGGCCTGATCTATATGGCTGTCATTGTATGCACGACGGCTCTATCCACCTATTTCCTTCCAGGCTTGCGCCGCGTCACGGATACGGTGGCGATGACGCGTCTGGCATTTGCTCTTTGGGTGGCCGGAACCCAAAGCCATGAGATCGCAGCCTCGCCCACAATCAGCGCCGCCGTTGTGGTAGGGGGCGCGATCTTCGTGTTGCAAACGGGTTCATTGGTTCAAAAGCTGGCCGGTAATCGACCGGATTTCGGCTTTGTCCCTTACATCGTTGGAAACACGCGCCTGTTTCTGGACTGGTTGGATAACGTAGGCGAATATCAGGGTGCCCGGGTCCAGCCTGTATTTGCCGGAAAGACGCCTCGAACGGTGGTCTGATGGCAAAACTCAGGTTTATTTGGTCAGCGTTGCACAGGCCGTCTGGGCCCATCTAAGGGCCAGAGGCGAAAGATGCGGCCCGACCTGTCTGAGAACCTTGGCATGATAGTCATTGATCCAGTCAATTTCTGACTGGTTCAGCATATCTGGCATCAACATATCCGTCTGGATCGGGATCCAGGTCATGTTCGAGAACTCCAGAAATCCGTCATCTGCCTCGACAATCTCGAACAGGTTTTCGATGCGAATGCCGAACCTGCCGGCCTCGTAATATCCCGGCTCGATCGACATAACCATGCCAGGCATCAGGTCGACCGGGTTGTAAGGTTTGCCAATGCGCTGCGGATGTTCATGGACAGACAACCGGTGGCCAATTCCATGACCCGTACCGTGGTCATAATCCAATCCCAGATCCCACAGCGGGCGGCGACAGATTGCATCAATGTGATGGCCCTGTGTGCCTGCAGGAAAGCGCAGCGTGGCCAGAGCGTGAAAGGCCTTGAACACTGCGGTATAGGCCCGGTCATATCCATCAGGCCGCTGAGGCCCGAACGAAAAGCTGCGCGTGGCATCCGTTGTGCCGGTGTCGTACTGCCCCCCGGAATCCAGCAGGTATGTGCCCCGCGGTTGGATCGGAACGGTATTGTTGGCCTCGGTCGCGTAATGGCACATCGCGGCATTGCCATCGGCGGCCGAGATTGTGTTGAAGCTTTCGTGGATGAACCCATCCTGAGCGCGGCGGAAGGCCAATACCCGCTGTTCTGCTTTACGCTCGGTCACCGGTTCAGCCTGTTTCTGTACCTGAGCCGCCAGCCAGGCGCAGAATTCGGTCCAGGCGATCCCGTCCCGGATATGGCAAGCGCGCAACCCTTCCAGTTCCGTTGTATTCTTGCGGGCTTTGGTTTTGCTTAACAATCCGTTGATCGGCACGCCCTTCGCTCCGGTACGCTCCAGCACTTGTTTGACCGCCGTCGGCGAAAAATCAGGATCGAAAATCACGGCCTGGCCGGGCGCTGTGAGATCACTGAGTGTAGACAGAAAACCATCCGGCGCCTGAACCGAAACATTTTCCGGCATGTGGTCAGTGACATCGGCATCCAGTTTTTGGTCAGACACGAACCAGTGCACTTGGCCCGAGCTTTGCAACAGAAGGAAAGAGTTGGGAACAGGGTTGAAAGCCACGTCTGAGCCACGCACATTAAGCAGCCAGGCGATGTTGTCGGGCTGAGTTTCCACCAGCAAGTCGGCCTCTCGACGTGTTAGCTCAGTGGCCAGATCCGAGATCTTTTCACCCGCCGCCCGGCCCGAAAACTGAAGTGGAAATGGCTCGATCTGTCCTTGGGGGGCAGCGGGTTGGTCGGTCCAGATTGCATCGACCGGATTTGAAGGTGTCGCCACCATCGCGGCACCGCTGCCTTCCAGCCCGCGCTCAAATCGGTCAAACCAGACCGGCGGTAGGTGCATCGAGTCAAAGCCGATTTTCCATCCTTTCTGTGCAACGGCGGCCAGCCAGTATTCGGGCGGCTCGTTAAACAGATGATGGTGCGAGAAAACAGCCTCGGCACACTGGTTTGCAGCCTGTACCACATAGCGGCCATCTACAAATAAGGCGACAGTTTCGGGTGTGACGATGGCCATGCCTGCCGAGCCGCTGAAGCCAGTTACAAAGGCGAGGCGTTCATCATGAGGGGCAACATATTCGCCCTGATGTGCGTCGTAGCGGGGCACGATAAAGGCATCCAGACCTTGTGCTTTAAGCTCTGCGCGCAAGGCCGAAACAATCGCGGATCGGTCGGTTCCGGGGGCATCAAGCATCGGCATTTATCTCTTCAACATGGTGACAGGCGACCTCGCCACGATTTTCAAAAGGCAGCAGGGCAGGCACTTTGGCTTTGCATATGTTGCTGGCGTGAGGGCACCGGACATGGAATGGGCACCCTGAGGGCATGTTCAGCGGTGAAGGCAGCTCTCCCTCAAGCCGCTTGACGGTGCCCCGGTTGTCGGGGTTCAGCGAAGGCGCGGCTGAAAGCAGAGCTTGGCTGTAAGGGTGGGAGGGGGCGGAAAACAAGGTTTCGCTGTCGCCGATTTCAACGATCCGCCCAAGGTAGATTACCGCGACCCGGTTTGAAACATGACGGACAAGCCGCAGGTCATGGGCCACAAACAGGATTGTCAGATCAAGTTCCCGCTGCAGGTCCAGCAACAGGTTTACCACCTGCGCCTGAACCGAAACATCTAGTGCCGAAACCAGTTCGTCCGCAATCAGAACTTCGGGTTCGACCGCCAATGCGCGCGCAATGGCGATCCGCTGACGCTGACCTCCGGAGAATTCGTGCGGCAGCTTGTCTTGCGCGTCCTTCGGAAGGCGGACCAGATCAAGCAACTCGGCCACACGGTCGGGAATTTCTGCTTCTGGGCGCATGTTGTGAACGCTCAGGGCTTCGGCCAGAATTTGCCCTGTCGTCATCCGGGGATTGAGCGATGAATAGGGGTCCTGGAACATCATCTGAACCCGGCGGTTATAGGTGCGGTCAGCTTTGATTTCGCCGTCGAATATGTCCTGACCTTCAAAGTGGATTGAACCGTCGCTGGGCTTATGAAGGCGCACGATACACCGGGCTAGTGTGGACTTTCCACACCCGGACTCTCCGACGACGCCCAGAGTTTCGCCGCGGGTCAGATCTAGGCTGACACCATTCAGCGCCCGTACTTCGCGACCAGGACGCCGCGAAATGACATCGCCGATGCTGCGGCCCATTGGGAACCGCAGATGCAGGTCACGGATTTGCATCAGGGCGGTCATGCGGCGTTCCCTTGGGTTTTGGTTATCGGGTTGAAACAGGCGACCTGTCTATGTTCGGTGATCAGGGTCATCGCTGGGCGCTCTTGCGTGCAGGCGTCTATGCAGGCGGCACAGCGCAGTGCAAACGCGCATCCGGCAGGCAGGGCATCCAGTGCGGGCGGCACTCCGGGAACAGAATATAGCGGCGTGCGAGGAGCGATGTTTTCGGGCACAGACCGCATCAGACCCACAGTGTAGGGGTGATGCGGTGACCGCAGCACATCGCGGACCGGCCCTTGTTCGACGATCCGTCCCGCATACATAACGGCCACGTTGTCGCAAGTCTGGGCAACCACGCCAAGATCATGGGTGACCAGCACAACCCCCATATCCATATCCTGCGCCAGTCGCAGGATCAGATCGAGGATCTGGGCCTGAATGGTCACGTCCAGAGCTGTGGTGGGTTCATCCGCCAGCAACAGTTTGGGTTCTGCGGCAAGCGCTATTGCGATCATGACCCGCTGGCGCATTCCGCCGGAAAATTGGTGAGGATAATCCTTCAAGCGTTGCGCTGCCGAGGGGATGCCGACAAGGTCCAGCATTTCGATTGCCCGATCCAAGCGCGCGGCCCGGGGCAGGTCGGTATGGGCGCGCAGGGTCTCTTCCAGTTGCAGTCCGACTGTCAGCAGCGGGTTCAGCGAGGTCATCGGTTCCTGAAAAATCATCGCGATTTCGCGACCCTGAAACCGACGAAGAGCCCTGTCTGACATGGATATCAGATCACTTCCATTCCAGCGCACCTGGCCGGTCACGTCGCCATAGCGGCGCGCCAGCCCCATGATCGAGCGCAACGTGACGCTCTTGCCCGACCCGCTTTCGCCGACCAGCCCCAAAACCTCACCCCGGTTTACGCCGAAACTGACATCGCGCAGCGCAGGCAACGCGCGACCGTTCTTGTGAAAGGTTGTGCTTAGCCCGGTTACTTCTAGAAGTTTCGTTTGGTCCTGCATCGCTATCCCCGCGGTCTCAGCAGATCGGCAAGCCCATCGCCCAAAAGCGAAAAGCCAAGGCCGGTCAGAACGATGGCGATGCCGGGCATCAGGCTCAGCCACCAGGCGGTCGAGATAAAGTTGCGCCCTTCGGCGATCAGCACACCCCATTCGGCTTGCGGTGGTTGCGCCCCCAACCCCAGATAGCCAAGGGATGACCCCAGCAAGATCACCAGCGCCATGTCAGTCATCCAATAGACAATAACCGGTGTTATCGCGTTTGGCAGCAGGTGGCGGAAGATGATGCGGCTGTCGGAATATCCCATCACCACCCCGGCCGAGGCATAGTCATTCCCCATTTGAGCGATTACCTCGGCCCGCATCAGGCGCGCATAATAGACCCAGTAAACAACTGAAATCGCGATATACATGTTGATCAGGCCCGGCCCTAGAACCGCAACCACGGCAATGACAAGAACCAGGAAAGGAAAGGTGATTACAGCGTCAACGATGCGGCCAAAGATCATGTCCGCGATGCCGCGATAGTACCCGACCAGCGCGCCAACCGTTATACCGGTGACCAATGCGAATACAGTCCCGAAAATTGCCATCTGCATGTTGACCTGATAGGCCCAGATGACGCGGGATAGGCTGTCGCGCCCTAACAGATCTGTGCCGAACGGATGTGCCCAGGATGGTGGTTGGCGCAGGGCCTGATAGTCGATTGCGCTTGGGTCATAGGGCGCGAATACGCCGGGAAACAGGGCAAGCAGCACCGAAAACCCGATGATGATGCACCCGGCCACGAACCCAGGCTTGCGCAAGGCCCGCTGCATGAAGGTGGGGCGCTGCGAGGTGCTGTTGAATGTCGCGTCACTCATTGCAGGCGCATCCTTGGGTCAAGGCGACTCTGAAACAGGTCGGTCATCAGGAAAACCACGGAAACCAGAACAGCAAATGTCAGGGTCAGCCCCTGAATCAGGGGGTAGTCGCGGGCGAAGATAGCCTCGAGCATCAGGCGCCCCATTCCGGGCACGGCGAATACGGTTTCGGTGACCAATGTCCCGCTCATCAGATTGCCAATGGACAGGCCCAGCAGGGTTACCGTCGAAATCAGCGCATTGCGCAGGACGTGGCGACCCAGAACCAAACGAGGCGGCAGGCCTTTGGCACGCGCGAACTGGACATATTCGGCGTCCAGAACCTCGATAATCGCGCTGCGCAGGTTCCGCATGATGATGGCCGAGGTGTAAAGCGCTACGGTCACTGAAGGCAGGAACAGGTGATAGAGCCGCTCGGTAAAGGTGTCGCCATATCCTCCGACCGGAAACAGGCGCAGCTGTGCTGCCAGAAAGGTCAACAGAACGAGGCCAATATAGAACACCGGCATCGACAGCCCGATCTGAAAGACGGTGCGGATCACCGCATCAGGCCAGCGGCCCCGGTTGAGCGCAGCAACAAAGGCCAGCGGACCGGCAATCAGCAGCGACAAAACCACCGAATACACAGTCAGGAAGACAGTGATAGGAAGCCGGTCAGAAATCACATTGATCACATCCGAGCGCATCAGGATGGACCGACCCAGATCGCCCTGCACGGTGTTGGCAAGGAACAGCCAGAATTGCACCAGCATAGGTTCGGTCAACCCAAGCCGTTCACGGATGGCCTGGATGTCGGCGTCCGAGGCACGATCACCGGCCATCGCAATGGCAGGGTCCCCCGGTAGCAATCGAACAAGAAGAAAAATAATAATCATGACCAGGAAAAAGGTCGGGATCATCATCAGGAGTCGTTTGAAGATATAGGACAGGCTGGACAAAGCGAGCTCCGCAAATTTGTCCCGCCGCCTGAAAGCGGCGGGACCAGGGGTCTTACCTTAGCGACTGACGGTTGCTTGATCGAAGATATTGTTGCCCAGAGGGGTCTGGACATAGCCTTCGACAGCTGAGCCAACTGCAACGGCAAAGGGGGTCTCATACATGAACAGCAGAGGGGCTGCTTCGGCATAGAGCTCTTGCATTCGGGCGAATTTCGCTTTGCGCGCCTCGGCGTCCATTTCACCGGCGGCTTCGTCGAACAGGGTATTAAACTCGGCGTTTTCCCAGCCGGTTCCTACTGCCTTGGCCGTGGGTGTGTGGCCCAGCCAGCCCACCACCTGACTGGGATCATTTACATCGTTGACCCAGCCATAGGTGTGAATGTCAAACTCACCTGATCGGTTCTTTGCGCCGCGTGTTGCGCCGTCCACTTGCTCGACCACAAGATCGACGCCCAGAGGAGCCCACATCTGCTGAAGCGCCGCAAAGATGGTTGCATCGTCCGCAGAACCTGCCAGCGTGGTAAAGGTGATTTCGGTTCCATCGGCAAACCCGGCCTCGGCCAACAATGCCTTGGCCTTGTCCACGTCATAGCCATAGAGCGGGGTCATGTCGGCGGCATATTGGGTAGCCTTGGCCATCAACGGCGAGCTCATCGGTTGACCCGCGCCATGCAGTACCAGCCCGATCAACGCTTCTTTGTTGGTGCCATAGTTCAGCGCCTGCCGGACGCGGGCGTCGGCCAGTGGGTTGGCAGAACCATCGGCTCGGCTATCGCGCGTATTGATTGGCGAATAGATGATCCGCGTCGACGGATAGAGGTTCATGTTGATGTTGGAATCCTGCTCCAGCTCGGCCACACGGCTGAATGGTATGAATTCTGCGGCATCAACTTCTCCGGCCTGCAAACTCAGGATGCGGGTAGCGTCATCCGGGATGATCTCAAAATGTACGGCATCCAGATACGGCAGAGCTTTGCCGTCTGCGCCCATGCGCCAATAGTTTTCATTGGCGCAGAAATCCATCGATGCACCTTGTTCAAAGCCACACAGATAGAAGGGGCCAGAGCCTACTCCGGCGGCTGTGGCGGCAAATATCGCAGCGGATTTTTCCTGATCTGTTGCACCTTCTGCGGCCTCAAAGGCCGCTTTGGACACGATTGCCGTGTTGAATGTGGCCAGCATGGACAGGATGGTTGGATCCGGGCTGCCAAGGGCAACCGTGATCGCGTTTCCATCTGCGGTAACCGCGTCGATCGAACCCAGCAAGCCAGCCCAGGGGCTCAGGTCGGGATTGCGCGCTCGGTCGAGGGAAAAGACTACGTCGTCACCTGACATGGGCGTACCGTTTGCGAATTTGATCCCCTCGCGCAGGGTCAGCGAAACCGTTTTACCATCGTCAGAGACTGTATAGGTCTCAGCAAGGCCGGGTTCGACGGAATTGCCGTCGGCACTGCTCCGCAGCAGGGTGTCGAACAGGCTGCCGACCATCCAGATATCAGGGTTGCGATCCGCATAGATCGGATCAATCAGGCGCGACCCGTCATAGCGTGCAAAGTTGAGTGTGCCGCCTCTTTCCTGTGCCAAAGCAGGCATGGCCAGGGTAGCGGCAACGGTTAGTCCCAAAACCGTCTTCAATTTCATAATCAGTCCTCCCGCAGAATGAATTCATGCTCGGGGCGACCATATCCGATTCTTAACAATACTAAAGCTTTTTTTAGTGGTGGGTGAAAAATGGCCAAATGTATTTAGGCTGACCTCTGTTCGGTTGGTCAATTTAACTTGCCACAAAGCCGGAATCATTGATCGGAGAGGTTGTTACCCAAAGCTCTACGGCTTCTACGTCCCCCAATACGACCGAGAAATGACGGGTAGATGTGTCGTGGTGAACGACGTCACCTGGCGACATAATGAAAACCTTGTCACCAAGGTGATATTCAAGCCGTCCCGAGATCAGATAGCAAAACGCCTCGCCCTCATGCCGCATCTTTTCGGAAACGTGCCCCGGGGGGCGATGAACGATCTGTGGGTTGAACAATGCACCGGTAAAACCAGGGCCCAGCTTCTCATAAAACCTGCCCCGCATACCCAGGGAATATGTCTGGCGGTTGTCCTTTGCCACATATTCGCTGAACACCTCGGGTACGCTGAGCAGCTTTTCGATGCTGGTTTGAAGTGCAGCGGCAATCGCCATCAGCGAGGTCAGCGAGGGTGAGCTCAGGCCGCGCTCGACCTGAGACAGAAAGCCCGTTGTCAGATCAGAGGTCTGTGCGACCTTGTCCAAAGTCAGGCCCATCGCCTTGCGCCGCCTGCGAATTGCCTGCCCCAGCTCGGTCGGCGTGCCCTTCGGCTTTGATTTGTCGCGCGCGTTTGCTGCGTTCATTCCCTGTCTCCCGGAATCGTGGGTTGCCGCGCATTCAACCGGATCGCAGAGGAAATATCAAAATTTTTTTTAGCAGAGGTAAATTTATTTGGGAAGATCTGGATATAAACCTTCAAACCCCTCAATTTTTCCAACGGCTTAGTATCTAGCGAAACAGAATCAGAGTTTGATAGCGTGACGCCGATCCGCCGAGATCATGTCGCGGATGTTCTGGACGATTTGTTCCGCATGGGCGCTCGCCAATCGGTCGGCCTCGGTAATGTCCTGGGCCGCAATAGCTGCGATTATGTCGTCATGTTCCAGGGAATACCGATCCGGTAACCGATCCCCAAAGGACGAATAATAGGGCCGCATGATCCGTTGCCCTTCGTTCAGCAATCTGCGCGTCAGGCTTTCGTAATATGGGTTGCGCCCTGCTTTGGCGATTGCATTATGAAGCTCTGCGTTTTTTGCGATCATGGTCAGAACGTCATTTTTGGCAGCTGCATCCGAAAATTCCTGCTGCCGCATGCGAATGTCGCACAGATCCTGGTCCGTTCGGTATTCGGCGGCCAGCCGGGTTGTAACGCGGTACATCAGGGTCATCGCATCAAAGAATGTGTGAAGATTCAAAAAGTCTATGGGCGCCACTATGCTCGCGCGGTTCGGCAGTGTCGCCACCAACCCTTCCGATGTCAGCCTGACAAGGGCTTCACGGATCGGGGTGCGCGACATCGAGAACCGCTCGCTCAGCTTGGCCTCGTCTATGGCGCTGCCGGGCGCAAGGGCGAGGTCGATGATTTCGTCCCGCAGTGTTTCATAGACGAACTGAACGCCTGATCCACGTTTGCGGCCGGCTTCGACCGGCTTTCGTTTTTCCATGTCAGAGCATTCCCTAGCCGCTGGATCGCGGTCCATCTGCGTTCGCACATCAATTTTGCCACACGTACCGGTGCTAAGTCGAGTGTTAATCCCAGCCAAAAACCAGTTGTTTTTCACGTATTTTGGGGCCTTATTCCTTCTTGTCGAAAATTTGTCGACAAATAAAATATTTAAAGTAGACTGACGGCAAGATTACACGAATCCCTAACCCGGTGGGGCATTCCACCGGCCCGGCAATAAAATACGGAGACCCAAATCGTGAACCCGAATGTCTTTTCCGGATGCATCCCGGCCCTGATGACGCCCTGTCGCGCGGATCGCAGTCCTGACTTTGAGGCGCTTGTGCGTAAAGGTCATGAGCTGATCGAGACGGGCATGTCCGCGGTTGTCTATTGTGGCTCGATGGGTGATTGGCCCCTTTTGACCGATGCGCAGCGTATGCAGGGCGTCGAGGCGTTGGTCGGGGCTGGTATCCCGGTGATCGTGGGAACAGGCGCGATCAATTCGGCCTTGGCAATCCAGCATGCCGCACACGCGCAGAAAGTGGGCGCCAGCGGATTGATGGTCATTCCACGTGTACTGTCACGCGGCGCGTCCATGACTGCGCAGCGGCACCACTTCAAAGGCATTCTGGCCGCGGCACCGGATCTTCCCGCAGTGATCTACAACAGCCCTTATTACGGATTTACCACCCGTGCGGATCTGTTCTTTGATCTGCGCAAGGACCACCCGAACCTGAACGGTTACAAGGAATTCGGCGGCGCCGAAGATCTGCGCTATGCCTCCGAAAACATCACCAGCGGTGATGACAATGTTTCCCTGATGGTCGGCGTGGATACCGCGGTGTTCCACGGGATCGTGAATTGTGGCGCAACCGGCGCCATCACTGGGATCGGGAATGTGCTGCCCGATGAGATTCTGCATCTGGTGGATTTGTGTCAGGCGGCGGCCAAGGGCAATGCCAACGCGCGTGCCCGGGCGTTGGAGCTTGAGGCGGCTTTGGGCGTTTTGTCGTCCTTCGACGAAGGCACCGATCTTGTGCTCTACTACAAACACTTAATGGTTATGACGGGTCATCCCGAATACACGCATCATTTCAACGAAACAGATGCCCTTACTGACAGCCAGCGCGGCTATGTTGAACAACAGTTCAGACTGTTCCGTACCTGGTACGAGAACTGGAGCAGTCAGGCCGGTTCTTCGGCGCAAAATGCAGCGTGAGGATTGGGTATGTCGTTGAATAATGGATATGTTTTTCGCGGTCAGCACTTGATTGGCGGTCAGTGGGTTGGAGCTGATGAAAGCTTTGCCTCCAGCCCCGTCTCGGGTGAGGGGAGCAACTTTGCTGCGGGTACGCCTGAGTTGGTTGATCAGGCCTGTACCCTGGCCGAGGCCGCCTTTGGAGATTACGCCAATCGCAGCCGAGCGGATCGGGCCAGATTCCTGAATGCTATCGCGGATGAGGTCGAGGCCCGTGCCGAGGCCATCACCAGCATTGGCAGTGCAGAAACCGGTCTGCCCGAGATGCGTCTTCAAGGCGAGCGGGGACGCACGGTTGGTCAGTTGCGCATGTTTGCCGAATTCGTCCAGGATGGTGCGTATCTAGAGCGCCGCCATGATCTGGCGATGCCGGATCGCCAACCCGCCCCACGTCCTGACATCAAGATGATGCAGCGCCCGGTTGGCCCGGTGGCTGTTTTTGGCGCCTCGAACTTCCCCTTGGCATTTTCGGTTGCCGGAGGTGACACCGCATCGGCACTGGCCGCAGGTTGCCCGGTCGTGGTCAAAGGCCACCCCGCCCATCCGGGCACCGGCGAAATCGTCGCTGATGCCATCCACGCGGCGGCCAGGGCGACCGGTATGCCCGACGGCGTATTCTCATTGGTGCAAGGTGGGGACCGCAGCATCGGAGAAGCATTGGTAAAGCATCCGGCAATCCGTGCCGTGGGCTTTACCGGTGGGCTGGCCGGAGGCAGGGCGCTGTTTGACCTCTGCGCAAGCCGCCCAGACCCGATCCCGTTCTTTGGTGAATTGGGCTCGGTCAATCCGATGTTTGTTCTTCCAAACGCTATGGTCGCCAGAGGTGAAGAGATCGGCAAAGCCTGGGCGGGGTCGATGACCATGGGGGCAGGGCAGTTTTGCACCAATCCGGGCGTTGCCGTGATGATCACAGGCGATGATGCTGACCAATTTATCGATGCTGCTGCGAGTGCCCTGAGTACAGTGCCGTCACAGACCATGCTGACCGATGGGATTGCCGAGGCATTTCGATCCGGCCAATCGCATTTGGCCGAACATCCCGCTGTGCGCACGATCCATCAAGGTTCCACGGCAGGCCGTTCAGCTGAACCGGCGCTCTTCGAAACCGATGCCGAAGCGTTTCTGGCTGATCCCAGCCTCAGCGAAGAAGTGTTTGGGCCCGCATCGCTGATTGTGCGCGTCGGCTCGGAAAAAGAGATGGTTGCCTTGTCAGCCCAGCTGGACGGGCAACTTACGGCCACGATCCAGATGGATGACAGCGACACCGCGCTGGCGCAGCAACTCTTCCCGATCCTGGAGCGCAAGGCCGGGCGGTTGCTGTTCAACGGCTTCCCAACCGGGGTCGAGGTGGTGGGGTCCATGGTCCACGGGGGGCCTTATCCTGCCAGCACGAATTTCGGCGCAACAAGCGTCGGCACAATGGCCATCCGCCGTTGGCTGCGACCCGTAGCATATCAGAACATGCCCGCCGCACTCAGCCCCGAAGATCTGGAAGGCTCGACGCAATAAGCGGTGAACCACAGGGCTGAGGCTGGAAATTTCCTCGGTCATATCAAAGGCTTTGGCCCCGGTGAACGGGGCCGGGCAGGGACACCAAGATCGGCTGTTCCGTATCATCCGCAACACTCTGCCATAGAAGCAGATCACCGGAAATTCCGCGTCATTCGACGTGCAAAATCGGGCTTTGGCCCATAACAGGAGGACAAGATGAAACTCTTCTCGAACTTTGCCGCCCTGGCGGTAACAGCCACGCTTGCAATGCCCGCAAGCGCCGCAGAAATTGAATGGAAGATGACCGCAGCGATTGGTGAAGGTTCATTCTTTTACCAGAACTTCATGGAACGATTTGCGGCTAATGTGGACACACTGACCGCGGGGCGCATGCATGTCCAACCTTTTGGCGCGGGCGTTCTGGCCCCGGCCTTCAAGGCGTATGAAGTAGTTCAGGACGGCATCGTCGAAGCCGGACATTCCACGCCGTCTTATCTGGTAAACCAGGACCCGACCAATGCCGTTTTCGCCAGCTTCCCCGGTGGAATGTCCGGCGAGGCGACCCTGCACTGGATCTATGAAGGCGGCGGTGAGCAGATGCTGCAGGATTTCCGCCGCGAAGAAATGGGTCTGCACACGCTGGTCGTTGGGGTCGGTACGTCCGAAGTTATGGCGCATTCGAACGTCAAGATCGAAACAACCAACGATCTGAAGGGCGTCAAATACCGGACCTCGGGCGCATGGGCCGCTGTTCTACAGGACAGCTTTGGCGGCGTTCCGACGGTTGTCCCGGGAAATGAAATCTACACTTTGCTGCAGCGTAAGGGTGTGGACGCGGTCGAATGGTCGACACCAGGAGGCAATATCTCTGAAGGTTTCCACGAGGTTGCGCCCTATATGATCATGCCCGGCGTGCATCAGCCGTCCTTTCTGTGGGAAGTCTTCGTCAAACAGGAAACTTGGGATGCTCTGCCCGAGGATATCAAGCTTCAGGTTACCGCAGCGGCCAAGCTGACAACATACGAAAGCTTCACACATTTCGGTCACGCGGACATTCAAGCCATGGCTGCCTTCCGCGATACCAAAGTTGAAATCATCAACATGGTACCAGCGGAATCCGAAAAGATCCGCGCCGCCGGGCGCGATTGGGCCCGTAGCCAGGCTGCCAAAAAAGCCGAAGACGGAAGCGCCCGGATGCAAGAGGTTCTGGACAGCTACCTCACCTATCAAGCGAACTGGGCCGAGAATTCGGGTTATTTGGTTCGCGACAGCGCCGAATAGGCTCTGCCCTGACATTGGTTGGATGACCGGATATTCGTGCCGGTCATCCGTTTCCGGGGACATACATGACCACTATTCTCAGAGTCATCGACGCGATTGCCGGGGCGCTGGCCCTGCTGGGTCGATGCGTAATTTTTGCCCTGATCGTGGCAATGCTGTACGAGGTTGTTGCTCGCTATGCGTTTGGTGCGCCGACGCTTTGGGCGTTTGATATCTCGTACATGCTGAACGGTTCGGTTTTTCTGCTTGGGGCGGCTTATGCCCTGCGCTGTGACGTGCATGTCAGGATCGACTTTCTGTCTCAGCGTATGCCGATGCGGGCGCAGCAGCTGTTGAACGGTGCTGTCTTTCTGTTGGTCATGACACCGATCACGACCATCTTTGCCTGGGTTGCAAGCAAAAAAGCCTGGAAAGCTCTGATCACCGGAGAGGTCGAAAGCGTCAGCCCTTGGGCGCCGGTTGTCTGGCCGTTTTACACGGTCATCGCCGTTGGTCTGGCGGCCTTGGCGCTGCAATTCCTGGCTGAGGCGATCAAGTTGCTTTCGGGGCGCAAGAACCCTGGTGAGGCACCGGGCGAACTGGACGGCATGGAAGAAAACCAATGACACCATTACTGATGTTTGCAGCCCTTTTTGTGTTGGTCTTTGCCGGAGTGCCGGTGGCCTTTTCGCTCATCATCATCTCCGTCGCCTTTGGCTACATGGTGTTTGGCGAGCTGATCTTTTTGCAGCTTTATGGTCCGCTGCTTCATACGGCTTCGAATTTCGTACTGGCAGCAATCCCTCTGTTCATTTTCATGGGGGCGATACTTGAGCGTTCGGGGATCGCGAAACGTCTGTTCTTTGCACTGCAGTTGTGGCTGGGCGGCTTGCCCGGTGGATTGGCGCTGTCGACGATTGCAATGTGCGCAGTTTTCGCCGCCGCATCCGGCGTTGTAGGCGCGGTCGAGATAGTTGTGGGGTTGATGGCCATCCCAGCCATGACCAAAGCGGGTTATCGTAATGACCTCATCGCGGGAACAATCTGTGCAGGGGGCTCACTGGGGACAATAATTCCACCCTCGGTCATTGTGGTCGTCTATGCGTCGATTGCGCAGCTGTCGATTGGCAAGCTGTTTGCCGCATCTATCCTGCCCGGCTTGCTGATGGTGGTATTCTTCGTGCTTTATATTTTGGTGCGCAGCATGGTCCGACCTGCTGACGCTCCTCCGTTGCCACAGGCAGAGCGCGCGATGCCAACCGGCCGTAAGATGAAGGTGACGTTGACGGCATTGTTGCCCCCGCTGGCATTGATTGTCCTGGTGCTGGGCTCGCTTCTGGCCGGTGTTGCCTCGGCCACCGAAGCTGCCGCAGTCGGGGCCGCCGGTACGATCCTGCTGGCTTTGATGTTTCGGGAACTAAACCTGAAACTGATGTCCGAGGCACTGAATGTGACCCTGCGCATCACCGCTATGATCATGTTGATCGTGGCCGGAGGAACGATGTTCACCAGCATCTTTGCGGTCACCGGAGGCGGACAGCTGGTGCGCGATACCGTTGCCGGGATCGGGTATGGCAATGCCGGTATCATCGCATTCTTTTTGTTGGTGGTCTTTTTCGCGGGCTTTGTACTGGACTGGGTGTCGATCGTTCTGATTTTCATTCCGATCTTTGCCCCGATCGTGAAATCCGCCGGAATTGATCCGATCTGGTTTGCCATGATGGTTCTAGTGGTGATTCAGACTTCGTATCTGACACCGCCAATGGCACCGTCGATTTTCTATCTTCGATCAATCGCTCCGCGTGACATGAGCTATGGGCAGATGTATCGCGGCGTGTTGCCCTTTGTAGGGGCGCAAATGCTGGTTCTTGTGGTCATCATCCTGATCCCCGAAGTGGCGACATGGTTGCCAGAGATATTGGTCGGTCTTTGACATAGATCTTGGTCTTACCCCTTCAGATGCCTGGCCCCGGTTCAAGGGGCTGGGTCATCGCCCTAGTTGTTTCGAAAGATCTTTCGGTTCCGGTAACTTGTCCGCATTCTGCGCCGCCCATTGATGCATCTCATACAGCAGTGGAAGCAGGCTTTGACCCAGAGGTGTGAGGCTGTATTCGACATGCGGCAGTATGGTCTTGAAGTCTTTGCGAGAGACAAAGCCCGTCGTCTGCAACTCGGTCAGCTGGCGCGTTAACGTTCGATGTGTGATGCGCCCGAGGTTTCGCTGAAGCTGGTTGAACCGGCAGTCCCCCTGCGAAAGCCAGTAGATGATCAACAGCTTCCATCGACCTGAGATCGCCGAGATCAATGCTTCGATCTGACAATGATCCTCTAACTCATCATGTTTCAAGGCAGTATCCTAGATGACCGTACTTGTTCGTGTGAACCTGCAATTTTAGATAGTGGTCAGAACGTTATGCCGCAACGGGGGGACCCTATGGCGAAGAAGAAAATTGTGATCATTGGCGGGGGCTATGTCGGGTTTGAAGTTGCCCGGGAACTGGACGCTTGCGCGGACGTCACCCTGATTGAGCAACGCGAAGCGTTCGTGCATCCGCCTGCAGCGATCCGCGCGCTGGTTGAACCCGCCTTGCTGGACCAGATCATCCTGCCATACGACAATCTGCTGCAATCGGGTAAGGTCGTGCGCGGGCGCGCCGTTTCGGTTTCTGAAACCGAGGTCACTTTAGAATCTGGAGCTGTCTTTCCGGCGGACTATATCCTGATCGCCACCGGATCATCCTATGCAGCGCCGTTCAAGCCGTCGGGTGGCAGCATTGCGGATTTTCAGCAAGCGAGCAAAGACGTCAGCGCGCAACTGGCCAAGGCGAATTCAGTTGTGATCGTAGGGGCAGGCGCTGTCGGTACAGAGCTTGCGGGCGAAACAGCCTCGGCACATCCGGGTAAATCCATCACCCTGGTTTCGTCGGATGATACCTTGTTTCCCAAGTACCCGGCCAAGCTAGGCGCGCAGCTCAAAGGTAAGTTGGAACGGCTGGGCGTCACTGTCATTCTCGGCCAGAGGGCGCAGGATTTACGCCATTTGGATCGGCCCTACGAAGGATCCGTGAGCTTGACCGACGGTAGAGTGATTGCGGCAGATCTTATATTTCCGGTGGTTGGATCGAAACCCCAATCGTCTTTGGTTCAAAGCCTTCCGGGCGTGTCGGCTGATGCATTGGGTAGGGTCAAAACCGACAAATGGTTGCGACCGTCAAGCTATCCGAATGTCTTCGTCGGCGGTGACATTGCCGACATTGGCGACGGAATGACAATCGTAGCAACGGCACGGCAGAATCCGTGGCTGATCAAAACGCTTAAGAAAGTAATCGAGGGCGCACCCGTTGAAAGTCAAAAACCCTACGCGCCCTGGAAAAAAGCACCCATTCTGGTTCCCCTTGGCCCAGTCATCGGCAGCAGTTGGCTTTTTGCGACAGTGGGTGACTGGATCACACGCAAGATAAAGGGGAAAGATATTTTCATTCCCAAATATCGAAAGGCTTTTGGGATTTCGAGCTCCGGAAAATAGTTCCTCCTGAACATTGCGATTTGCTAACGTTCAGGTATCCCGCACAGATGATGTCTGTGATAATCGTGTTGGCCTGCCTCTAGTCGTGTGCGAGGTTGCGACTGGCTTGTACCTGCTGAATATCTTTCGGCCATGTGGAACGGATATAGGCCAGAACATCCCAAATACCGTCATCAGTCAAAGTGCCTTCGAAACCTGGCATGCCACTGTTGAAATTCTTGACGCCGCGTGCGGCCAGTGTCTTTGCACCGCCGAATTTGGTGTAGTCAAACAAAAGCAGGCTATCATGGTGCCATGTGTGCCCGGTCACGTCATGTGGTGGAGCAGGCAACACACCGTCTTCACCCGGTGTTTGCCAGTTGGGTTGGCCTTCCAGGTTAACGCCGTGGCACGCGGCGCATTGATCTACGTAGAGCCTCTGTCCATTCGCCACGTCTCTGTCTGTAAACGTATGATCCGCGGCAACGCTGGAATAAATGCTGCATAGGACCAAAATAAATAAGTGCCTGGTCATCTCCACCTACCTCAATTCGGAAGCGTCAGAACGGTTGTTAGTGTAGCCGTAGTTGTCAGCACCGCCAGAACGATCAGCGCCTCAACTTCGATGGATCGGGCGAGGTGCTGCGCTGCCTTGGTATCTCCGTCCAGCATTGCCGGAACAAATCGAAGCTTGTTCGCGGCGGCTAGGATCAATAGCAGCCCTACAAATAGTACTTTGAGCAACAGGGCCTGCCCATAACCAGTGGAAATGAGCGCTCGGATATCACCAACAAGCAACCAAGCCATCCAGAAACCTGCGACGATCAATGCGGGTACCATCAGTGCCGCAGCTTGGCCAAACCTATGCCCAAGTGCAGCAGCAGCTGCAATTTGCTCAGGTTGAAGAGCCATACTCCGCAGCGGGCTGAAGATGCCTACCCAGAAAGCTACACAGAGCAGGTGTGCTAGTAACAAGAGTTGGGTACCAAAATTCTCTAGATCCGATAGGTGCCCGATCTGTGCAAAGGACCACAGAGCCATCGTGCCACCCACAAGTGCGATCCCTAAACCAAAGCGCGGAACAGACAATCCGACAAGGATCATTGCTGCGCCTATCACTTGATAAACAAATACATCGCCTACGGATGTCTGCCAGAGTAATCCAAGCATCTCGGGGTCGACCAGCCCATCCGCTCCGCCCGTCAAGAGGGCTCCACGAAGCATGAACCCCAGTGCCGTCGCAATGAGAGCAAGCCATGCCAAGGCCATGGATTGGCGTTTCATCGCCAGGCTTATCGGTGTGACCAAGCTGGAATAGAGACACTTAACGACCACAAGGCCAGTGGCCCCCGCAAAGCCGATATAGAGTGCTAGCTTTGCGAGGATTGCAGCAATTCCCCAGATGTCTGGCATGCTCATTCCACAGTAAAGGTAAACGCGCCCTGCATCGCATGACCGTCCTCACCTAAACCGCGCCACTCGATGACATAGGTGCCCGCGCCATTGCCTGGCAGTGGAATTTTGAACTTCTGAGCAAATCTTGCCTGGTCGCCCATATCCAGTCGTACTGCCCCGTGTTCTTCGTGTTCCATCTCTATCCGGGTCAGCCGGATGTCTTTCGAGAAATTGAGGCCAATTTCAGCGGGCACAGTCGTTACTGTGGTTCCGTCTGCAGGTGTTGTTTCTGTGACCTTGGAATGCGCCAGCGCAAAATTGGGGAGTGCAGCCAGGAGTATAAGCAATACAATCTTCTTCATGGGGCTATCCTCAATTTATTCCGTTGGCGCGCTGGATTTCACGAATGTAGGCGATCACCATAGCGACGTCACCTCGCGTCAAGCCGTCGACGGGCGGCATGTCTCCAAACTGCCAATGGTGACTTCTTACACCCTGTGAAACCGCCCTCTGAAACGCTTCATCAGCGTGGTGACTAGGTTCGTATATCTTGTGGATCAGTGGCGGTCCTGCGCCGTCAATTCCGACCGCATTGACACCGTGGCAAGTGGCACAGGAGGCATCAAAGACCCGCTGGCCGATTGCTGCTTTGCCCTCAATAGGTGGCATCTGAATTGCGACTAGGCCGTCTCTTGAAACTGTCGCCTGGGGGCTGGCTTCTTCGATTGGGTCTGAACGAAAAACTATGAAAGCGGCAACAGCCGAGACGACGCAAGCGCCGATTAACAAGTGACTTTTCTTCATGGGTTGAACCTGACTTTGTGGAGGCTGGAAGTGCTGCGGCACATCGCAAACAGCCGCAAGGGCCGGTCACTTAGGCGCGCGCGGATCTTGGCAGCTTCAAAGGTCAGGGGGTCTGTAGGGGCTATCTGGTTCAGTCAACTTGGATTGGGATCCAATCTGGAACTCTCGGTCAAGCTGATATTGATTCCACACGACTTGGCTGTTCTGCGAGATCAGTACGACGGCTTGGCAAAGCAAGGGGTTACACTCTCCGGTACCGGCATTATCCGTGTCGTGATGGCTGCTTTGGGCCGAGATGTCAGGGATGCTTTTTACCGCGGCGGAGTGTTCCGCCGATTGCATATGGTCCCCGCAGTGAAGCCCGACGCAGGCATGAGACTCGCCACCAAATCCGGCCAGAATGACCAGAAGACTCGTCAATAGCGCAAATGTGTATCGTCGGATGACCATGATTCCGGACGCTAATGCAGCGGAACACACAAGACAACGCCTGCAGCTTCATTATGCGCCACGCCGTTCTAAAGGAAATTACAACGCTGATTTTCGTGAAGGGGCATTCCCCGCTCTTGTCCGGCGCGCGATTCTCATCAGATGCAGAGAGTCCGGGTCTATTTTGATTTCTATCAGTTGGGCCAAGCAACTGATTAGCGGCCAAACGGCAACACAGGTCGCAACAGTGTCAACGCCGACGATCGGATAGTAGAGGAACTTACTCTGGGATTCAGTGGTCGCATCAGTCTTCTGGAAGGTTAGTCACATCGTATTTGCTTTGTGCATTGGCCGTTGTTCGATTTGCTGCATTTCAATCCGTCGAATAGTCGAGGTCTTCTCGCCACTCTCGCAGCAAATACTCCAAGTCGGAAATATGGTTTCCCAAGACCTGCTCATCGACGCGTGAGTTTGTGTATTGATCCAGATGTTGTAACTGCCCTTGCTGGCGAGAGCATCGGTCTGGCCGGCTACCGGCGATATTCTGGCGAAACTCATGTCTGACGCGCTGCGGTGTCTGGCTGGGGTGGGCAGCGCTGGTTGCGAACGTAGCATCGCGCGCGGGTGGGGAATGTCTCTTTTGGGCCGACATTATCTTTATTGGGAAAAGTTGGTCCTCAGTATATGCGCCGTTTCGTAACGTCGTTCATGGGCTTGCAAAGCTGATAGCCAGCGCTTCTACCGCGTCCCCGTAGGTTGGGTATAGACCGGCGCGTTGTTCAAAGGCGTAGGCCTGAAAATAGTCCCAAAATAAGGTCACTTCCGTGCCAAAATAGTCTTTGAGCAAAGGAGTATTGCAAAGGTCGGCACGTAAACAAAATTCAACCTCGCTGAAAAACACAACTACTGTGTCGATCTGCGCTTCGATTTCTTTGAGTGTATCTGCATCGCCTGTTTTGAGATTTTCCAATAGGTTCGCACCGATCTGCTTACGGGCCAGTTGCCGTGCTCGCTCGGGCAAGTCCGCGGGTACTTCGCCCGCAGCTTTGATTGCGGGGATCAGAACGTTGCCTAGTTGGGTGTATGTTTCGCGTGCACCGGTTTTCTGCCAGTCCGACATCAACTCGATGGAGCGCTCCTTTTTTGTGTCGAGGTAGCCCTGATAGAAGTTCAACGCCGAGACCCCGGCGGAGGCGGCAATAGCGATCAGTGACAAAAGGCGAAAGGTGCTCTCAATTCGTTCCCATGCGGTTTTAGGCGCGGGGGCCGTGTCGGCGGTGGCAATGCGGCGGCCAAGCGGGCCGTCGTCTCCTGGTTCGACATCCTCGTCCGCCTGTACAGGTTCAAGAACACCGGAAAGTTCGGCTGCGCCCGGGTCCAGATCATTGGAACGCGTACGCCTAATCGACCGTTTGTCAGTTGGAGCAGTCAACGCGGACCTCAAATGTCAGTGTTTTGTCCTTTTCGAATTGCGCGGTTTCGACCTCGCGCGCAAGACAATCAAGCGCCGGTTCGGGTATTAGAAACGCCTGGTCCAGCTGCACCGGCCCCCCTCCATCGGTTTGCACGTCAGGAAGCGCAGTTGCACTGCGATCTAAACCACATGCGGACAAATCAACAAGGTGCACCTCTGAGTTGTTCTGTGATGCCGCCAAGCGTTCGTCGTTCAGCCGCTTGAGATAGCATTTCGCGAGCAGTTCGTTCAAAGTGACCTTTTCGGCGCAAAACCCGCAATCCGCAAAAACCGGCGGTGCCACGAGGGCACACGCGATGCAAATGGAGGCCGCTGATGTCAGGTTCTTCATTGTGTGTGTCCACTCAGGAGTCTTGACAGACAAGGATAAGCGCGACTCAGTTGTTTTGTGAACCCGTTTTGAGGCGTGCGTATAAGATGAGTTCGGGTCGGTACTCAAAGTGCATTCCATCGAAGTGGTGCCATTTGCCTCCCCAGATAAACCCAAAGCGTTCCATTTGCTGAACGAGCGCAACTGGGTATTGATTTTCGTAGGCCCCGGCGTTGCCTTCAGGAGCGCCTGACCAGCGCCAATAGCCGCCAAGCTGCGTGTTGAAGTCGACCGCGATACCAAAGCTGTGCGCGCTTAGCCGTGGCGTGCCAGCGATACGGCGCCAGTTAAAGCTTCCGCCGACTTGGGTGAAATATGGGTCAAAATCCTCACCACTGGCAGCCATCGCATCGAACGCAGCTTGTAATTGATGTGCAGCGCAGTGGTGGCTGTTCAAGGCAAAACGGGCGCGGCGCTTCGGCCCCTGGTATTCTGCGCGCCAGAGCCGGGCGGCAACCTGAGTTTCTGTTTGCCCATAAAGTGCGCGGAAGAAGGCGTCGTTGCGGGCGCGGCCTGGATCGAACCAGGGTGTGTCACGCGCCGCGAGGTCAAAGGCCAGCGGATAAATCTGTGCGAACTGGTCGGTGATGGAGGCGTTCGCCAGCCGTTCCTTCGGCGGACCGTTATGAGCCGCGCCAAGTGGCAGCGTCTGGCCGCCCGTTGTCAGCGTTTTCGCTGCTTCGTCGACGGTCAGGCCGGGATATGCGGTCTCAAGTGCTGTGGCGATGGCGGACCGACCCTGCGGTAATGGCATCGCCAGAAAATCGCGGGGGACGCAGCCATCTGCACGCGCAAAACTCGGCAAGAGTCCAAGCGCAAGAGAGACAGCGACTAGCCGCGATATTAGCATCCATTGGCCCTTTCGAGCGCTTGCAGACGCTGCACCTCGCCTTGTTCGGCTGCTGTCAGGCGCGGGTTTCGAGTGGTGCATTGGCTTGTGTCAAAGGCAGCCCGCGCACGCGTGGACTGAAAGCAGAAGCCGTTGTTATGAAAAATGAGGTTGCGCGAGTACCAAAGCTGTTCGCAGGTGCTGGGCGGCGAAGGCACTGGTGCCACGGCCCTTTCGGCGGGTTGGGTAGCGGCACTGAGCGTGTCGATCCGATCCTGAGCAGCGGCGGCATAGATGGGGCAGCCCGCGTGCATGGTCATGAACGCTTCCAGCGCGGAGGTGCTAGACGTGGTTTGTAGCACCTCCCAGTCAGCGCGTGCCGCGTCGCATGGGCTGATCTGAGGGGCAGAGGGTTGGGGCGTTGGAACAGTTACTGGGAGCGGGGCGGGGCCGCCGCGCTCAAAGGTAAATGTGCCCTGTAGCTGGTCGTAGTAAGCTGGGAACTGGTTGTGGTTCACACTGGCAGCCAGTTGACGCACGTCGGTCCGCACAAGGCGCACTAGCTCGTTCAGAGGTAGGCCGGGTGTGGTCATCCGCTCCAGCAGGGAGCGAGTGAAGACCGAGTTGGGGTTTGGGTCATTGTCCGACAGTCGGTCCAGCGCCGTCTGGCCTGTACCGGCAGAAAAGAGGACGAAGGCCCCTTCGGCCGGCTCCATTCGCGATAGCCCGCTCGAGCGGCCCACGGACCGGGTACCTTGGGTGGGGAATGGGTTGTCGCGGCAGGCATCGAGTATCATCAGTGCCACGCGCGCACCGCGGGACTGGATTACATCAAGGATCTGGTCAGCAGCGATGCTTTCGCCGGTCACAAAATCTTCTTCGCCCGGACGCACTTGGGGTACGTCGGTGGGCAGCAGGTAATTGCGACCTTCTACTTCGATGCCGTGTCCTGCAAAGTAGAACACGACCTCGTCGCCAGGACTGATCTGGCGAGAGAAATCTACAAGGCCGCGCCGCAGGTCCAGCCGCTCGGGGTCGATCAGTTCGGTGACCACAAATCCGAGTTTGCTCAGCGTGGCAGAGACGGCTCGAGCGTCATTGCCTGCCTTTTGCAGGTCGTTAATATTTTCATAGCTGTCGATCCCAATAACCATCGCCAGCCGTTCCTCGGCAGTGGCGAGCGAACCGCATAGCAGTGTGGCGGCGATCCACATAAATAAACGCAAAACGGTCTCCTTAACGTTTGTCGTACCGCTCTGAATTTAAGGCTAACGTGTGTGTGAGGTCGTGTCCAACTTCACCTAGAAAGCCGGGCGGAGCGTTGTCCACATTTTTGACAATGTCGACATCCAGAGAAATGGATGATGCAAATCTTTGCTTTCGCTGCTGCGCTGAAGTTGGATGTCCGCTCCGACGCGCAGAATCTCACTGGAACCAGCCAAGTTCCAGCCGTGCGGTGCCATTAATTTGGGGCAACGTAGTGGTTTGAGGGTGCCGGTGTTTCTGCTTCTTTGATCTGCGTTCAGACGCGCTTATTGAGAACTTTGAACCAAAGATATATTTTGACCGGATTGCGAACGAAAAGGAAAGTTCATGATCAGAACTACTGCACTGACGCTCTTAGCTCTCCTCT
Source organism: Ruegeria sp. CDSC045 (assembly GCF_059610725.1). NCBI lineage: Bacteria > Pseudomonadati > Pseudomonadota > Alphaproteobacteria > Rhodobacterales > Roseobacteraceae > Ruegeria > Ruegeria sp. CDSC045. Next base: position 53,646 of record NZ_JBXWOE010000004.1, on the reverse strand, counting down.
CGGCAACCTCGGCATTCGCAACTGTCGGGCTGTATTGCGAGGCCCCTGATGGGTCAGGCGCTGTATTTGATGTCGGATTGGGAACTGTCCCTGGTCTCGCAGTCGTAAGCGCGACCATTCACGCAGACGGCAAACACTGGAGCCTTACTGAAGTCGATGGTGCGATACCAATCATCGTGGCACAGGGGGCCGATGTCGACATGCGTACTGTAATCGACTTTGCCGATCCCGAATACAGTCGGATCGTTGCCTCGGTTCGATTGATAACCGCTGTCGCAGGAGACAAATCCGTCACTGTAGGCACGCTCACGATTCCGGAAATCGGTGCCTTCCCTCTGGTTTGCGAAGGGCCGTAGCCGTCCGATGTTGTGCAGTGTACCGGGGCTAGCTCGGCGGAAGCGGTCATCCCAAATTCTGCTTTGCTTAAATGTCTGAAATGGGCCGCGAGAGAGAGTAGTTTTAGATTGGAGGTGCTGCACGTTCTGTGACCAATTGTCTGGCTACGACTCTTTCGCGATGAATCATGTACAACCCTGCACTGATGATGATTGCAATACCAAGTAGGCTAAGCGTGTTCGGGAAGTCATTGAAGACAAGATAGCCGAACAGGGTCGCTACCGGCAGCTCAAAGTACTGCAAAGGCGCCAATGTGGCCGAAGGCGCGAACGAAAGCGCATAGGTCATCATCATGTGGCTCACCGTTGCAAAAAAACCAGCTCCCAAAAGCCACAACAAAGCGATGTCTGTCGGCCAAACAGGATCGAACAGCTCCGAACCAGAGCCTTGCGCAAATATTAAGATTGGAATGGAAAACAGGCTGGCAATCAGGCCAGTGTGGAATTGCAGAGCTACGGGATGCATCCGACGCGACAATCCTCGCGTCACAAGAATGTAGAAAGCGAAAGCAACTGCCGTACCAAGCGGAATTATTGCAACCGCGCCGAAGGCCGCGAAACTGGGCTGGATGACGAACATTACCCCAACAAACCCGACAAGAGCTGCCCCGACACGACGCGGACCTACGTCTTCACCAAGGTAAAACTTACCAACCAACAAGACAATGAACGGGGCCACAAACACGATTGCCAACGCATCGGCGAGTGGCATCACACGGATGGCAGCAATGAAGCAAAATGTTGCGAACAGCAAAAGTAATGAGCGGAATGCGAGTACGATCAATTTGCCTCGCGCTACATGCAACGACAGCCCCATTATCCAGACGAACGGGGCCATCAACACGCACTGCACTACAAAGCGAGCAGCCGTAATCTGCCCAACTGGTACGCTAGCCGACGCGAGTTTTGCAGCTACGTCCAGCAAAGGAGCGGTGAGGCAAAATCCAAGCATCAGTGCAACTCCTGCAAGGATGCGATCCGTAGATTGAGGTATGGAATCAGCCGAGGACATCTCATCTTGTAGAAACGTCGCTAAACGCGTGTCTGTTCTCTATGCGACGCGGAGCAAAAATCCCTCAACTTGCGAGTTGGGGGTGGGTTAGAATTTGCGCTAGCAACGAACAGCAGGTTCGATGAGATGCGCAGCAGCAGATGGCCGGTTCAAAATTGGTCTACAAGCTCTTGATCTCGATTGCTGCTGCGATGGCAAAGGCGTCTTCAAGCTCGACGCTCAGATGCCGAACCGTGCTTACCATCTTTGCATGACCCAAGAGCAACTGAATCGCCCGAAGACTTCCTGTCTTTTCTTGTAGAACTGCGTGACTTTGGTCCGGCGCATTGATGGAGTTCCTTAGGCGCTGGCCTCGAAGCCAATGGGCTTCATCCAGTCCCGAACAATCCGCGCATACTGACGTGTTGAGATCTTCAGGAAAACTAAGTGATAGATCCACGGTCACAGCAATTACTTTCTTTTCAAGGGAGACACATAGAAAAAGCTGTAATTCCGACCCCTGTGAAGCTCTTTGTGATTGATCTGCTTGTTCGCGAATTCGAATTGGTTACTATTGTCGCATGACAAATTGGAAACCATCCCGAGATACGCTGAGTTCACCGCTGCATACGAGCCTTGCCACGATGATTGCAGGCGCGATCGAAGACGGCAGTTTGTCACCTGGACAGAAATTACCCACACACCGGAAACTGGCCGATGACCTGAGGTTGAGCGTTAATACCGTCAGCAAAGCTTACGACATTCTGCGTCGCCAAAACCTGATCGATGGTCAGATTGGGCGTGGCAGCTATGTTGTCGACACTGACAAAACCGACGGACAGCCATTCAAGTTGGAGTCAGAACCTCGAAACCTGTTCGACATGTCGATTTCGCGCCCCTTGTTTAATGGCCTGCATGTTGAGGCGATGCAATCAACGCTGAGGACTTTGCATGCCGGGCTCGACCCGGCCATATATCTTTCTACACGCCCGAATGTAGGCCACGAAACTCACCGAAAAACGGGAGTCAAATGGCTTTCACATTGCGGCCTCGAGACAAATGCAGATTCAGTCCTCATGACGAATGGGGTAACGCATGGAATGTCGGCAGCAATGTCTGCGATATTGCGTCCTGGCGACGTCATTCTGTCAGATATGGTCACGCATCACCTCTTGGTTTCGAGTGTCGCATATTTCGGATACCGACATGTTGGCCTTGAAACTGATGAGCACGGAATCCTGCCCGATGCATTGGAAAAGGCGTGCGTTGATAAGTCCCCTAAAGCATTGTATTTATTGCCATCTCTTGCCAACCCTAATGTACATATGATGCCAGAGGAACGTCGGCGCCAAATTGCTGCAATCGCCCGCAAACATAGGCTGCATATTATTGAAAACGATGCGTTTGGTCCGGTCGCAGCGGATCGCCAGCCGCCTGTTTCGATGTTCGCACCAGAACTGTCGGTCTACCTGACAACGTTCACCAAATGCACGGTCAGCGGGTTGCGTGCGGGTTATGCCGTTGCTCCGGACCATTTGCTTCCTGCCTTGACAGCGAGACTGATCGTATTTGGTTGGATGGCAACGCCGCTGATCTGCGAACTTGCCTCACGCTGGGTGGAAGATGGCACAGCACAAGCGCTGGCGGATTGGCAGCGCGCAGAAATAGTCAAGCGGTATCACATAGCATCGCAAGAGCTTGCTGGTTTTAAATGGACGGGCCATCCGGCCAGTTTGCATCTTTGGTTGCAGCTCCCTCCAGATTGGGATTCCAACAGTTTTGTCGCCCATGCCCGCGAACTAAATGTTGCGGTGTCCCCCGAAAGCCCATTCCTTTCTCCCAAGGCTACCCCAACAAATGCAGTGCGCATTTCGGTGGGAAGCATTCGCGAAATCGAACGTTTTCGCCAAGCTCTGAAGCTTCTGGCCGGTTTACTTTTGCGCCCACGCGAGCCTTTGCCGCAATTCGCTTATTAGAATGTAGCGCAACAATATAATAATTGACTCGCAGTACAATCTTCGGGATGTGGTGGAACATCACTAACAAAGAAGGTGATATCTGGGAGGATATGATGACCAAGACTGCACGTTTTGCCCTGCGCGTCTGCGCACCCCTTGCTGCTGCATTGCTAACCTCAACTGCCGCTTATGCGGACAATTGGCGCTATGCTATGGAAGAGGGGCTGACAGATCCGCAAGGCCTGTACGCCACCAAGTTCAAAGAGGAAATCGAAGCCAACTCGGATCACACAGTCCAGATTTACCCTGTGGGTACGCTTGGTGAATCGGCCGACGCCATGGAGCAGGCCCAGGCTGGATTGCTGCAGTTCATTGATCAATCTCCAGGTTTCACCGGTGCGTTGATCCCAGAAGCCGAAGCCTTTCTGGTGCCATATATCCAGCCGACGGACCCTCAAGTCGTGCGCAAGTTTTTCAAAGAAGGCGTCGCTGTAAACGAGATGTTCCACGATATCTATCGCGAACAGGGACTGGAATTGTTGTCGGTGTTCCCGGAAGGTGAAATGGTGGTCACCACAATGGAGGAATTTCGGACACCTGCCGATTTGGAAGGTATGAAAATTCGGACCATGACCTCACCATTGCTTTTGGAGACTTACACGGCCTTTGGCGCTTCCCCGATTGCCATGCCTTGGGGCGAGCTGATCGGCGGACTGAAAACTAAAATGGTTGACGGGCAGGAAAACCCGGCAATTTGGATCGAGGCCTATGATCTGGATAACCTGACTAATGTGATGACCTATACCGGACATGGTCAGTACACGACTGCTGTGATGGCAAATGCCGAGTTTTACGACGCGCTAAGCGATGCGGACAAAGAACTTGTTCAGAATGCGTCGCAAGTCGCACTCGATTATATTCTTGATGTTGCCGTCGAACTGGATGCAACCGGTCTGGCAAAAATTCAGGAGAGCAATCCGGGCTACACAATAAACCGGCTAACCGAGGAAGAGCGTGCACCCTTTAAAGAACGTGCAAAAGCGGTCGAAGCAGCCTTTGTCGAAAGAGCGGGCGAACGTGGCGCTGCCATCCTCGAGCAAATGAAGAAGGATCTAGCGGCTGCGCAGCAGTAGCGCTTAGCAACAGGCATCCATCACGTTTGCGATGTGTTCATCTGAAAAATCGGTGCAGGCCCAGAACCATAGTTCGGGCCTGCAATTTGGAAATAGTAAACCGGCGATCAGCCTATATTGCGAATGTTCGGGGGGAATATGAGCGAAACGACGAAGAAAAAGTCGGGCCTTGCCGGAATTGTTGATGGCATTGACAAGGGGATCGCTGCGCTTGAGCGGGTGATCATGGCCACAGGCGTCATTCTGATGGCAGTCAACACCATCGCAAATGTCATCAGCCGGTTTGTTTTCAACCACTCCATTATATTCGCCGAAGAGTTGAACAGTATATTCATATTGTTGGTGACATTTGCTGGTATCGGCTACGCCGCGCGCCATGGTCGGCATATCCGCATGTCCGCCATCTCAGACGCGTTACCCGAACGGGTCAGAAAAATCTTGATGGTTGTAGTCACGGGAGTCACCGCTGTGCTGTTGCTGCTCTTGGCGTGGTACGCTGTGCAATACATCATCAGCATGTACGCCAAGGGGCGGGTCTATCCTGCCCTCGGATTCCCTGTTTATCTCAGCTACATCTGGGTGCCGATTGGGCTGTTTGTGACCGGGGTTCAATACGCGCTCACTTTCATCAAAAATCTTCAGGAACCTGAAATCTACCTGTCAACTGATCTGCGAGAAGCAGATGCGCGGGAACTGGAAGTGGAGCTTTAACCATGGCACTCTTGATGTTTTCCGCAATGGTTGTCCTGCTGCTTATGGGTTTCCCGATGATGGTACCCCTCATTGCCGGCGCGTTCATCGGCGTGATCGAGTTGTTTGGCACAATCGACAAAACCGAGTTTATGATTCAGCAAATGTTGGGTGGTATCCGGCCCTCTTCATTGATCGCCGTGCCTATGTTCATTCTGGCAGCGGATATCATGACACGTGGCCAGTCCGCAGGGCGGCTGATTGATATGGTCATGGCCTTTGTTCGCCATGTTCGAGGGGGGTTGGCCGTCAGTACAGCTGCGGCTTGCGCATTGTTCGGTGCCGTGTCCGGGTCCACCCAAGCCACGGTCGTTGCGGTGGGAACGCCACTCAGGCCCCGAATGCTGAAAGGTGGCTACAAGGATTCTTTCATTTTGGCCCTGATCGTCAACTCAAGTGACATCGCGTTCCTGATCCCGCCCAGTATTGGTATGATCATCTACGGTGTAGTTGCCAAGGCCTCCATCCCTGAACTGTTCATCGCGGGCATCGGGCCCGGATTGTTAATCCTGTTCATGTTCTCGGTCTACAGTATGATCTACGCCAAAATAAATGACGTCCCCACTGAACCGGCCGCCACATGGTGCGAACGCGCGGTAGCGGTTAGACGGGCCTTGTGGCCGCTGGGTTTCCCGGTTCTGATCATCGGCGGCATCTTCTTCGGCATTTTCAGCCCGACCGAAGCCGCAGCAATCAGCGTGGCCTATGCGGTGTTGCTGGAAGTCTTCATTTTCAAAACAATGAAAATCACCGGCCTATACCAGGTCGCCCTGTCAACGGGCATGGTAACGGCGGTAGTTTTTATTTTGGTGGGTGCAGGTGCTGCCTTTGCCTGGGTTCTGTCATTCGCGCAGATACCGCAACAGATTTTGGGCGCTCTTGGCATTGATGAAATGGGGCAGATCGGCGTCCTGTTCACAATCGCGATTGCGTTCTTCATCGGCTGTATGTTCGTGGATCCCATCGTGGTCATCTTGATCTTTGTTCCGATCTTTGCGCCCGTGGTCGAGAAAACCGGGCTGGACCCAATTCTGGTCGGCACTTTGATCACATTGCAGGCCGCCATCGGCTCGGCCACCCCGCCGTTCGGATGCGATATCTTCACGGCGGTAGCGGTGTTCAAACGTCCCTATCTGGAAGTAATCAGAGGAACGCCGCCTTTCGTGATCATGCTTTTGAGTGTCTCGGTTTTGATGATCTTCTTCCCGCAGGTGGCACTGTTTTTGCGCGACATTGCATTTAACAAATAAAAGGAGCGACAAATGTTCAAATCAATACTCGCTGCTTTTGACGGGTCTGAAGGATCAGAGGCCGCCCTTCGCAAAGCCGCTGAATTGGCTAGGTTGTGTGATGCGGAAATGTTGGTACTGACGCTCTACCGTCATCATTCGATACTGGAAGGATCGATGTATGTCATTGATGCAGAAAAGCCCGATGATATTGACGGGATCATGCGCGATCACGCAAAGATAACTGCTGAACGCGGCGCGTCCATTGCGCGCGAGGCGGGGTGCGAGAACATCCGGGCCTTTGTCAAAGGCGGGCCAACGGCGCGGACTATCGTCAGCTTTTCCAAAGAACATCAGAATGACCTGATCGTCATGGGCAGCCGGGGATTGGGATCGATTGAGGGCTATTTGCTGGGCAGCGTCTCTCACAAGGTGACCAGCCTTGCGCAATGCCCGGTTCTGGTGGTGTGAGGATGGCAATGGCTTTGGATATACAATCTTCGACTTCGTCTGTGGCTCTCGCGCTGGATGCTCGCCCTGTCACACATCGTATCGGGTTGGTCACGCTGGCCACGGATCATACGACGGAAACTGATTTCGCACGCATTCTGCATGGGCATGATGTGGGCGTATATGTAAACCGGATCGGGTTTGAAAACCCAACCACACATGAAAGCCTTTTGAAGACAGGGCCGCTGCTGACCGATGCCGCAGCAGAGATCCTGCCTGGCGAGGCGCTAGATGTATTGGTCTATGGATGCACTGCAGCTTCGGTAGTGTTGGGGAACGACAAAGTGGCCGAGCACATGAACAGCGCAAAGCCAGGCACGCCATGCGTCACACCCAGCTCGGCAGCCTTTGATGCATTTGAGGCTTTGGGGGTAAAAAAAGTAAGTGTTCTTACGCCCTATACGCAGGATGTGACGGATTCTCTGGTCACCTATTTCTCGCAACACGGCCTCGACGTGGTGAACGCTGTTTGCTTTGGATTGTCCGATGATCGCGACATGGCGCGCGTCTCAAGGGACAGCATTATCGAAGGTGGTGTTGCTGCGTGCGATCCCGATGCTGATGCGCTTTTTATTTCCTGTACGGCGGTGCGTGCCGCCCCATGTGTCGCACAATTGGAGGCCCGGCTTGGCAAACCGGTTGTTACCTCCAATCAGGCGATGGTTTGGCGCTGCATGAGGCATCTTGGGATTACTTCTAATTATCCCGCGGGCGGTATGTTGTTCAGTAAATAGGAAGAAAGTCAGGACAAGAGATGAGCTCTGAAATCACACTTCAGGATAGTTTTGCTGCGCGCGCGCGGATCGCACAGTCGATCCGGGTCACGCCGACGGTGTCGTCAAACGCGCTCAGCAAAGCCACCGGCGGTGATATTCGCCTCAAGCTGGAGCAAGGCCAGATTACCGGCAGTTTCAAGCTGCGCGGGGCATCCAATGCTGTGTTGTCACTTAGCGATGCGCAGCGCGCCAAAGGTGTGGTAGGTGTATCGACGGGCAATCACGGGCGCGGTTTGGCCTATGCGGCAAAGCAGGCCGGGGTGCGGTGTATCATCTGCATGTCCGAGCTGGTTCCACAAAACAAAGTGGATGGGATCAAGGCGCAGGGCGCAGAGGTGCGCATTGTCGGGCGTTCTCAGGATGACGCACAGGTAGAAGTTGACAGGCTGGTCGCCGATGGGATGGTCATGCTTCCCCCGTTTGATCATCGCGATATCATTGCCGGGCAAAGCACCGTTGCACTGGAAATGCTGGAACAATCCCCGGATCTTGAAACGGTTCTGGTGCCGCTGTCGGGCGGCGGGCTGATTTCCGGCGTCGGGATGGTGATGAAGGCGGTTAATCCGCAGGTCCGCGTTATCGGAATTTCGATGGAGCGCGGGGCGGCTATGTATGAAAGCCAGAAGGCGGGGAAACCGGTTCTGGTCGAAGAACTGTCGACACTGGCCGACTCGCTGGGCGGTGGGGTTGGATTGGACAACCAGCACACTTTTGCCATGACTCGTGCCTTTGTTGATGATCTGATTCTTGTGACCGAGACCGAGATCGCTGCTGCTATCCGCCACGCCTATTGGCAGGAACGTCAGATCATTGAAGGGTCCGGCAGTGTCGGCATTGCCGCGCTTCTGGCGGGAAAAATCAAAGACCCAGGTCGGTGCGTCGCGCTGATCTCGGGGCAAAACATCGACATGCAACTGCACCACCGGATCATCTCCGGCGAAGATGTAGATGTAACGGCGGAGGGGTAGGATGCCGGAGATCAAAATACTGACCGAGGCCGAACTGCGAGATCTGGTGCCACTGGATATGGACGCGGTGGACTGCATCGAACAGGGCTTTACGACGCTCGCCGGGGGCAAGGTTATCATGCCGCCGATCATGACACTGATGGTCCCCGATCATAATGGCGAGGTATGTGTAAAGTCTGCTTATGTCCCCGGCATAGACAGCTTTGCCATGAAGATGAGTCCTGGCTTTTTCGATAATCCCAAGCTGGGCCTGCCCAGCACATCAGGCTTGATGGTGCTATTCTCAAGCACCACTGGCGTTCTGGAAGCTTTGCTTCTGGATAATGGTTATCTCACGGATGTGCGCACCGCCGCTGCGGGAGCGGTATCTGCGCGCCACCTTGCGCGCGAGGACGCGACACGCGCGTGTATCATCGGTGCTGGTGTGCAGGCGAAGCTACAACTCAAGGCGCTGACCCTTGTGCGCGGCATCGAAAGCGCTGTGATCTGGGCGCGGGATGCGGCCAAGGCCGAAACATTGGCTTCCAGCCTTCGCGAAGAACTTGGGGTCGACGTCACGGCCAGCACTGATAGGGCGGGTGCCGTGTCCTCGGCAGATATCATCGTCACGACAACCCCTTCGGACATTCCGCTGATCAAAGCGGACTGGCTGCAACCGGGGCAGCTTATCATTGCGATGGGTTCGGATCAGGAACACAAGGTCGAGCTTGACCCGGGTTGTATTGCCAAGGCAACGCTCTATGTGCCCGACAGCCAAGCCCAATGCGCCCTCAAAGGCGAACTGCGCAGCGCCATTGCGGTGGGCATTTTCCCGGCTGATGGCAGGTTTGCTGAACTGGGTGATATCACCTCCGACAAGGCGCCGGGGCGACAATCCGACAGTGACATCATTATTGCTGACCTGACAGGTACGGGTGTCCAGGATACCGCCATTGCCACGCTTGCTCGCCAGCGCGCGGAAAACTCAGGCAAAGGCACCACGTTTTCAAGCTAACAACGGATTAATTCTATGCCAGAACCAAAACTCCACTTCTCACGCGATGAGTTCAGCCAGCGCATTGCAAAAACCCGCGCCGCCATGGCCGAACGTGGGCTTGACCTTCTGATCGTGACGGACCCTTCGAACATGAACTGGTTGACCGGCTATGACGGTTGGTCTTTTTACGTGCATCAATGCGTAGTGCTGAGTCTCACTGGCGAGCCGGTCTGGTACGGCCGTGGACAAGATGCCAATGGCGCGCTTCGCACCTGCTTTATGGATCCCGCCAATATCATCGGTTACCCGGACCATTATGTACAATCCACCGAACGTCACCCGATGGATTACCTGTCAGGACAGCTGGCCGATCGTAAGCTGGATAAGGGCCATATCGGCGTTGAGATGGACAACTACTGGTTCACAGCTGCGGCCTTTGCCGCGCTACAGCACCACATGCCAAATGCCAAATTTTCCGATGCGACTGCGTTGGTCAACTGGCAGCGCGCGGTAAAATCTGAAACCGAGCTGGAATACATGCGCCAAGCAGGCCGCATTGTGGGCCGCATGCATGAACGTATCTTTGAAAAGGTTGAGCCGGGCATCCGCAAATGCGATCTGGTGGCCGAAATCTATGATGCGGCCTTACGCTATGACGCACAGATCGGTGCGGGCGGAGACTATCCCGCGCTGGTGCCACTTTTGCCCTCAGGCGCGGATGCCTCAGCCCCGCATTTGACATGGGACGATCAGCCAATGAAATCCGGCGAAGGCACGTTTTTCGAGATCGCAGGTGTCGTCAAACGCTACCACTGCCCGCTGTCGCGCACGGTCTTCCTTGGAAAGCCCACGCAAACATTCCTCGACGCTGAAAAGGCTGTGCTTGAGGGCATGGAGGCCGGGCTGGAGGCTGCAAAAGAGGGCAACCTCTGCGAGGATGTCGCCAATGCCTTCTTCAGCGTGCTAAAGAAATACGGGATCACCAAAGATAACCGCACCGGTTACCCGATCGGTGTCAGCTACCCGCCTGACTGGGGCGAGCGGACCTTCTCGCTTCGCCCTGGCGACAAGACGGTTCTGCAGGAGAACATGACCCTGCACTTCATGACCGGCCTCTGGATGGAGGATTGGGGTTTTGAGATTACTGAAAGCATCCGCATCACCAGAACCGGCCATGAGTGCCTGGCCAACGTGCCCCGCAAAATGGTTGTGAAGGACTGAGTAATGACACCCAACCCAATTTCCCCGACGATCCCGCTGGATAGCGATGGTATCCACCACGGTTTCCTACGGCTGCCTTACAGCCGGGATGACAGTGCATGGGGGTCAATTATGATCCCGCTAACGGTTATCAAAAACGGAGATGGGCCTACGGCTTTGCTGACCGGCGCCAACCATGGCGATGAATATGAAGGGCCCGTGGCGTTGCAAGAACTGACGGTTACGCTAAAGCCCGAGGACATCACCGGACGCGTGATCATCGTGCCTGCCTTCAATTATCCCGCTTTTCGCGCCGGGTTACGCACGTCCCCCATCGACAAAGGCAATATGAACCGTGCCTTTCCGGGCCGGCCAGATGGCACCCCAACCGAAAAGATTGCCGACTATTTCCAGCGCGTTCTTTTGCCAATGGCCGATATTGCGGTGGATTTTCACTCAGGCGGAAAAACGCTGGATTTCGTGCCCTTCGCGGCGGCCCATATCCTTGAAGATAAAGCCAATGAAGCGGCCTGTTTCGCCGCGATGGCCGCCTTTAACGCCCCCTATTCGGTGCAGCTACTGGAGATCGACAATGTCGGAATGTACGACACCGCGGTCGAAGATATGGGTAAGGTTCTGGTTTCAACAGAATTGGGCGGTGGTGGCTCTGCCACAGCCAAGTCGATTGCTGTTGCAAAAAAGGGCCTGCGCAATGTGCTGATCCATGCAGGAATTCTGAAGGGCGAGATGCAGATTGATCCAACCGTGCGCCTGGATATGCCCGATGGTAACTGCTTCGTGTTCTCGGAAAACGATGGCCTCTACGAGCCGATGGTTGATCTTGGTGAACAGGTCAACCAAGGCGATGTTGTGGCCCGCGTTTGGCCCGTTGATCGCACCGGGATTGCCCCGATTGAATACCGTGCCAAAGTTACGGGCCTTTTGATCAGTCGCCACTTTCCCGGTCTCATCAAAGCGGGCGATTGCGCGGCGGTGATCGGGTTGAACGTTGGATAACTTTATTCCCCGGAGGTGAGACCATGCGGCTCGACGCCCGCGATCTGGATATTCTACGGGTGCTTTCAACCGACGGGCGCATCACAAAAACGGCTTTGGCCGACCGCGTTGGCCTGTCGCCCACCCCCTGCTGGGAGCGGCTGAAAAAGTTGGAAAAAGCCGGGTTGATCAAGCGATATAGAGCCGAGATCAACCTGCGCAAACTTGGGCCACATGTAACTGTCTTTGTTGCGGCCGAACTGTCCGATCATACCGCTGCCAGCTTTCAGGCTTTTGAGGCCGCAATGCAACGCTATGAAGAAGTGTTGGCCTGCTGGGCGCTTGGCGGAGGATTTGATTACATCCTGCAAATCGTGACGCGCGATATCGATGCCTATCAACGCCTGATTGATGAAATGCTCAATGCTGACATTGGTCTGGAAAAATATTTTACCTATATTGTCACCAAACCAGTGAAGGGGCAGGGCGTTCCGCCGATTTCCCTCATTGCTGGATGGCAGGAGTAACCCTCTGCCTGAGAGATGGTTGACAGTAGAATACTCTGCTTTGGCCCTGAAATTTGGTCTCATCCTTTGCCTGTAATGCCCGACATTGTCGGGCATCGAGGGAGAGGTATCCATGAAAGACACTGCACTTTCTGCGCGCGATGATATTGCTGACAAATCTTTGGCGCGTAGTTTTTCCTATGTGAATGGTAAATGGTGTGCAGCTTCGTCGGGTTACACCATCCGCGTCACCGATCCGGCAACTGGCGATGTTATCGGTGAGGCCGCCAGCCTTTCGGCAGAGGAATCCTCTGCCGCCGTGGATGCGGCACAGGCCGCCTTTCCGACCTGGTCGGGCCTCTTGCCACAAGACCGATCCGCCATTCTGCGCCGTTGGTTCGACCTAATGCTGCACCACAAAGAAGATCTGGCACGGATCATGGTACTGGAACAGGGCAAGCCCCTGTCCGAGGCGCGCGGTGAAATTGATTATGCTGCGTCTTTTGTAGAATTCTACGCCGAAGAGGCCAAGCGACCCAATATTGAAGGCGTCACCAGCCATCTGCCCGATGCCGAGGTCGAGGTTTGGCTAGAGCCGGTCGGGGTGGTGGCAATGATCACACCGTGGAATTTCCCTGCTGCCATGCTGACCCGCAAAGCAGCAGCAGCCATGGCCGTGGGGTGTACGGTTGTGGCTCACCCCTCAGGTGAAACCCCGTTTTCGGCCCTCGCGTTGGCTGAACTGGCGGAAAAGGCGGGTATTCCGGCGGGCGTGTTCAACGTGGTCACCGGCCAGGCCTCGACCGTGGTCGAACCTTGGACGAAAGACACCCGTGTTCGGGCACTCTCGTTCACAGGCTCCACCGAAATCGGACGGTTACTTTACCGTCAGTCCGCCGACACAGTGAAAAAACTTGTAATGGAACTAGGCGGGCATGCACCGGTGATTGTGTTCAAAGGGGCCGATCTTGAAATTGCGGTTTCTGAAACGATCAAGGCCAAATTCGCCACATCCGGGCAGGACTGTCTTGGCGCCAATCGGATATTTGTGGAGCGCTCAATTTACGACGCATTCTGCTCGCAGTTCACCGAAGCGACCCGCAGGTTGTCCCTTGGTATCGGTATGGACGACCCCGACATCGGCCCTCTGATGAATGAAAAGGCGGTTCAAAAGCAGGAAGAACATGTCGCCGATGCGCTGGCCAAGGGGGCCAAACTGGCGTGCGGAGGTGCAAGGGATCCTCTCGGCCCGCTGTTTTATCAGCCCACGGTTCTGACCGACGTGACTGCCGATGCCGTGGTTATGTCAGAGGAAACATTTGGCCCTGTGGCGGCCATTGCGCCCTTTGATACCGAAGAAGAGGTGATCGCCCGGGCCAATGACACCGAATACGGTTTGGTTGCGTATCTGCACAGCCATGACCCACGCCGTATTTACCGCGTATCTCGTGCATTGCAATTTGGCATGGTGGCGGTGAATCGCACCAAGGTCACCGGCGCGCCGATCCCCTTTGGCGGCACCAAACAATCCGGTCTGGGCCGTGAGGGGGCAAGACGGGGAATGGAAGAGTTTACCGAAATCAAATATGTCTGCCGCGACTGGGCATGAGGAGTGAAAAGATGCTGAAGAACGATCAACTTGACCAATGGGACCGCGAGAACTTTTTCCATCCCTCCACTCATCTGGCCCAGCACGCGCGGGGCGAAACAGCGACCCGTGTGATCAAAACCGCAAGCGGGGTCCATATCGAAGACCGTGATGGTACCAAATTGCTGGACGCCTTTGCAGGACTTTATTGCGTGAATGTGGGCTATGGCCGTCAGGAAATTGCCGAAGCGATTGCGGATCAAGCCCGCGAGTTGGCCTATTATCATTCCTACGTGGGCCACGGCACAGAAGCCTCCATCACCCTGTCCAAGATGATCCTTGATCGCGCGCCTTCGAACATGTCCAAGGTCTATTTCGGCCTGGGCGGTTCAGATGCAAATGAGACCAACGTCAAATTAATATGGTATTACAACAATATCCTGGGCCGCCCCGAAAAGAAAAAGATCATCTCGCGCTGGCGAGGGTATCATGGCTCGGGCCTTGTCACCGGGTCGCTGACTGGGCTGGAACTATTCCACAAAAAGTTCGATCTGCCGCTCACGCAGGTGGTTCATACCGAAGCGCCCTATTATTTCCGCCGCGATAATCTGGACCAAAGCGAAGCCGAATTCGTCGCGCATTGCGTGACTGAACTGGAGGCGCTGATTGAACGTGAAGGCGCTGATACAATCGCCGCGTTTATTGGCGAGCCGGTGTTGGGAACCGGCGGTATCGTGCCCCCGCCGGAAGGCTACTGGGCCGCCATCCAGACCGTATTGCGCAAGCATGACATCCTGTTGGTTGCCGATGAGGTTGTGACCGGGTTTGGCCGCCTGGGCAGCATGTTCGGCTCTGAGCATTACGGCTTGGAATCCGATATCATCACCATCGCCAAAGGCCTCACCTCGGCCTACGCGCCGCTGTCAGGTTCGATTGTTTCGGAAAAAGTGTGGAAGGTGCTGGAACAGGGCACAGATGAAAACGGCGCCATCGGCCACGGCTGGACCTATTCGGCACACCCGATCGGGGCCGCGGCCGGTGTGGCAAACCTCAAATTGATTGATGATCTGAACCTGATCGAAAACGCAGGCAACGTCGGCGCTTATCTGAAACAGTCGATGAAGGATGCACTGTCAGCACACGGCAATGTCGGCGATGTGCGCGGCGAAGGAATGTTGTGCGCGGTCGAGTTCGTGAAGGATAAAGATAGCCGCACCTTCTTTGACTCCGCGGACAAGATCGGCCCGCAAGTCTCAGCCGCTCTTTTGGCACAGGATAAGGTCATCGCACGCGCTATGCCGCAAGGCGACATCTTGGGCTTCGCGCCACCGTTTTGCCTGAGTCGTGAAGAAGCTGATACCGTCGTCGCGGCAACTCTGCGCGCGGTTACAGCAGTATTGGGCTAGGGGATGTCTGTCTCGCCCATCCTTGGCTGAGTTGACAGCGGTAAACATTACCGCATCAAACTCTGGGGTGGGCGCAGCACTCGATTGAGACCGCTTTGATTTGGCAATATTGCCTGGATCAGGCCGCAATTCCAAGATTCCTTACTATACGGCCCAATCCGGTCAAAGCGGCCAGGATTGAAACTTGAAACAAGCACACGTCACTATTGTCGCAATGTGCTACAGACCAGGTATTATCAATCATGGGTGGAGCGGCGGAAAAGTCCGCAACGTGTGGGTTGCCATTCCTGTAGCCAGACAGACGATGAAGCAGGAAGAGCTCAAGCGGAAGTTGGAAGATTTCGAAGTTCCGCAAAGGAATTTTGAAGAGATGTTCGAACCGGTCGCCAAAATTCTGTCAAAATCTTGGAAAGTATGGAAAAAAAAGCGACTATAGGGGCAAGAGAGCGCTGCTTAGAATGCTATTTGTTCAGAAGGGAAGTTACTCTTCCAAATCGGATCTTCGAACCGGTGAATTATCTTTTCCATTCAGATTCTTAAGTGACGCAAATTATCTGAATGAGGTTTTGGTGGAGCCTAGGGGAGTCGAACCCCTGACCTCTTGCATGCCATGCAAGCGCTCTCCCAACTGAGCTAAGGCCCCATACAGGTACTGCAGAAGCAGTGGGCGGACGTTTATGAGACAGTGGCGCTAAGCGCAAGTCCAAAAACAGGCGTCGCCGTTAAAATTTTGCAACCAGATTGCAAATGGCGCGAGGCGGCGCGAGGCCGCCTCTGACCGTGATCAGCTATCGTCCTCTGCTGGAATGTCAGTGATGTCGTCCAGCGGAACTTCATCACTGCTGTCATCATCGTCATCCAGCAGATCATCATCCAGATCGACTTCGACTTCGTCGTCGTCATCCAGAACCAGTTCTTCCTCAGGCGCGTTTTCACGCGCCTTGGCCGATGCAGCATCTTCTGCATCTGCTGCGATCATCCGGCTTTTACCGGTTTCGAGTTCCACGATCTCGCCGGTATAAGGGCTAACGATCGGGTCTTTGTTCAGGTCATAAAACCGTTTACCGGTGGTCGGGCAAACGCGCTTTACACCCCATTCTTCCTTGGGCATGTCCAATCCCCTTGATATCAGGTGAGTCGTATCGACGATTCAGGTCAGGTGCCACAAGCAGCGGGCACTGTCAAAGCCTTTGAGCAGGAGAAACAGACCTATGGGAGATCACGCACTGCCAGGATCGCCTCCGGTGCCGCTGACATTGCGCAAATCGGCGCGGGCACGGCGGATCAGTCTGCGTATATCCCAGTTGGACGGGCGTGTTACACTGACCTATCCAAATGGCGTTGCTGAATCCGATGCGTTGAACTTTGCCCGCCAAAAAGAAAGCTGGATTCGGCAGCACCTGAGTGATCGGCCAGACCCCTCGGTGGTTCAATTTGGGCAGCATATTCCTGTTGAGGGCACCCAACGGCGCATTGTCCGGGCAACGGGCCGACGCGTTCTGTTGCAGGCGGACCAGATTTCAGTACCTGAAGGCGCTGAAGCGCGACGTTTGGCGCGCTTCTTGAAAGAACTGGCACGCGACCGGCTGACCGGCGCATGTGATGACTACGCAGCGATGTTGGGTAGGGCTTATGCCAGCATCTCTATTCGGGATACCCGATCGCGCTGGGGATCATGCAGTTCTGAGGGTGGGTTGATGTTTTCCTGGCGGCTGATTCTCGCTCCACCAGACGTCCTGCATTATGTTGCCGCACATGAGGTGGCGCATCTGGCCGAGATGAACCATTCCCCAGCCTTTTGGGTCCAGGTCGAGCGGTTATTCGGAGATTACAAAGAACAGCGGCGCTGGCTGCGCGACAACGGGGCGCAGTTGCATCAGTACAGATTTGACGCGCCTGCGAGTTGACCTGTGCGGTGTTTGTGATCACATAGAGAAATGCTGAACACACGCCCCTCTGAAACGCAGACCGCAACGCATGACCGGGTGTACCGGGCTCTGCGATCCCGCATCATGCATGGCGACATCGCCCCCGGTCAGGCGCTGACCTTGCGGGGAATTGGTAAAGAGTTTGGAGTCTCGATGACACCGGCCCGCGAGGCGGTGCGTCGGCTTGCGGCTGAAGGGGCGCTATTTCTGTCGTCCTCGGGCCGCGTCTCGACGCCCGAGCTGACCAATGACCGGATCGAGGAGCTTGCTGCGCTGCGGGCCTTGCTTGAGGTCGAGCTGGCCAGCCGGGCATTGCCCCGTGCGCATATTGCTCTGATTGACCGATTGCAGAGCATCAACATGACGGTAGCCGAGATGGTCACCAAACGTGATGCCGTTGGATATATTCGCACCAATCTGGAGTTTCACCGAACTCTGTATCTGCGGGCGCAGGCCCCAGCGATGCTGGCGATTGCCGAAACCGTATGGTTGCAGCTTGGGCCGACGATGCGCGCGCTTTATGGGCGGCTGCGGCGAACGGAACCACCGCATCACCACAAGCTGATAATTGCGGCGCTAAAGGCCGGGGATGAGCCGGGTCTGCGCCTTGCGGTTCGCTCGGATGTTACACAGGGCCTGCGGATGCTGGTCAGCTAAGCGGCTTGTTGCCGAAGCTGCCGAAATCGCCCGGTTCGGTATCGCTGTTCTGGCCCCGGCGATTTCTCTGCGCTAGGCTGTGAGAAATCACAATAAGAGCAGTTTTCAACCATGATTGATCGACGGTTATTTTCCCTTGGGCTGGGCTCCGGCTTGTTGGTTGCCTGTACGGACAGCGTGACTTCTTCTTCGGTGCCGGCCGCGCGCATGCAACCGGTTCGGAACGCGGGCTGGGACGCCTGGGTGGCGGGCTTCAAAAGCCGCGCGGCCGCACAGGGGATTTCGCAAAGCACAATTAACCGCGCCTTCCAGGGCGCCGGATATCTGCCCGGAGTGATCGAGCGGGACCGAAATCAGGTCGAGTTCAAGAGGTCGCTTGAAGACTACCTGGCGATTGCAACCTCAGATGAACGGATCGCGACCGGCAAGCAAATGCTGGTGCGTCATGCGGGAACGCTGTCTCAGATCGAGGCGCAGTACGGCGTGGACAAAGAAGTTGTCGTGGCAATTTGGGGGCTTGAAAGCCGTTATGGTGCGCGGCGTGGGGATGTGCCTGTTGTATCGGCCCTGTCGACGCTGGCCTATGACGGTCGGCGCGGGCAGTTCTTTGAGAGCCAACTGATGGCAGCGATGAAGATTCTGCAGAACGGCGACACGACGCCTGCCAACATGACAGGCAGTTGGGCTGGTGCTATGGGGCACACGCAGTTCATCCCGACCTCTTATCTGGCCTATGCGGTGGATTTCACCGGCGATGGACGGCGCGATATCTGGTCCGACGATCCAACGGATTCGCTGGCATCAACGGCGGCTTATCTGGCGCGTTCCGGTTGGGTGCGTGGGCAGCCTTGGGGCGGTGAGGCCGGGACGGTATCCGGTACGCCGGTTGCTGTGCTGCAACCCCAGGTGCCAGGGCCCCGCATCGCCGTGTTCCGCAATTTTCAGGTGATCAAACGGTACAATAACTCGGACAGCTACGCGATCGGGGTAGGGCATCTATCAGACCGGATTGCCGGAGGTGCGCCGTTCCAGGCCTCTTTCGGACCGGATGCGACTGGTCTGACGCTTGAAGATCGCAAAGAGCTGCAGCGCCGCCTGACATCCGCCGGGTACGACACCGAAGGCGCAGATGGTGTAGTCGGTAAAAACACGACATCCGCGATTTCTGCGTACCAGCGGGCCAATGGGCTGCCCGCGACAGGAGAACCCTCAGTTGCGCTGCTGAGGCAGTTGGGGGGCTGAGGGTTACGCAGCCAGCCCTTTTGAGCCGATGTCGAGGAATTTTTGGCGACGATCTCTGATCAGGGCGGCAGAATCCTTGCCGTCCAGATCCTTGAGCATCGCCGTAATCGCATCCCGCACGGAGTCCACGGTCGCGGCGCGATCACGATGTGCGCCGCCTTTGGGTTCCGAAATGATCCGGTCGCAAACGCCCAGCTTGTGCAGGTCTTGCGCGGTCAGCCGCAACGCTTCGGCTGCTTCGCGCATTTTCTCTGAATCTTTCCAAAGGATCGAGGCGCAGCCTTCGGGTGAAATGACCGAATAGACCGAATGTTCCAGCATCGCGACACGGTTTGCCGTTGCAAAAGCCACCGCACCGCCTGATCCACCTTCGCCGATGATGACCGAGACCAACGGGACGCCGATCTTCAGGCACATTTCGGTCGAGCGGGCAATCGCCTCGGACTGGCCGCGCTCTTCGGCGCCTTTGCCGGGATAGGCGCCAGCCGTGTCGATCAAGGTGATAACCGGCAGTCCAAAGCGTCCTGCCATCTCCATCAGTCGGACAGCCTTGCGATACCCTTCGGGGCGAGCCATGCCGAAATTGCGTTCGATGCGCGATTTGGTGTCGCTGCCCTTTTCGTGGCCGATCACCATAACGGGTTGATCGTTGAACCGCGCCAGACCGCCGATCACGGCCAGGTCGTCAGCAAAATTCCGATCGCCTGCCAGAGGTGTGAATTCGGTGAACAGATCTTCCACGTAGTCTTTGCAATGGGGACGTCCAGGGTGACGAGCGACCTGACATTTTCTCCATGGCGTCAGATCGGCATAGAGTTCGTCCAACAGCTTTTCAGCCTTGGCATCCAGAGCGGCGGCCTCTGCGGCCACATCCATCTCTTCATTGGCGCGCGCCAGCGCACGCAGTTCCTCGGCCTTTCCTTCGATCTCGGCCAAAGGTTTTTCGAATTCCAGATACTGGGTCATGACGCCTCTCAACGCGGAAGTTCCCTGCTATATGGCCTGACGTTGCCCCGGATGCAACTCAGCAAGATTTAAAGGGTTGGTAGGGGTGCCCGTATTCACCCTCAAAAGGACCTTGATGACCGGTCATTGCTAGCCTGCGAACGTTCTCAAACGGGCCAAAGCACAGGGTAGAGCGATGCAACCAGAAGCCCAGCCATCACCCAGTTGAACAGCATCAGTCGGTGTGGGTTCGTGAGAATCCGCGCCATCTGCTGCCCGAGTACCGTCCACGTGCTGACCGAAGGTAAATTGATTGCGCCGAAAACAATCGCGACACCAACGATGGCGTTCAGCGTCCGGTCGGGGGTGTATACGGTTGTTGCTGTCAGGGCCATGGCCCAGGCTTTTGGATTGACCCATTGGAATGCTGCGGCCTGTAAAAACGTCATCGGTGTTCCCGCAGGCGCGCCCGCTTCGGCTGGGACCGAATGCGCGATTTTCCATGCCAGATACAGCAGGTATGCGACTGAAGCCGCTTTCAACACGGTATAGCTGATCGGATAGGCATCAAACACCTGTACCAGCCCTGTTCCGACCAGAAGGACCATCACTGTAAAGCCCAACCCGATTCCGAACATATGTGGGATTGTGCGTCGAAACCCGAAATTCGCGCCCGAGGCCATCAGCATCAGGTTATTGGGTCCCGGCGTGATCGACGAGACGAAGGCAAAGGTGACGAGGGCAAAAAGCAATTCAGGATTCATAGCGCAGATAATTGATGGAATCCGCCCAAATGAAATTGCGTTTGCGCTGGTTATTGCGGTAATTCTGCAATTAATGATCAAGTTGGATGGAATAAATCGCCATATATTGCGTGAGCTGACACGTGATGGACGGATAAGCAACCTTGAATTGGCCGATCGGGTCGGGCTGTCAGCCTCGGCCTGTTTGCGCCGTGTTCAGGAATTAGAGCGCGCGGGCGTGATCTCGGGCTATCGTGCTGTATTGAACCCACCTGCGCTGGGCATCGGCTTTGTCGCCTATATTGGCGTGGGGCTGGGCGAACATACAAAGGCCGCTCAGGAAGGGTTCGAGCGTGCATTGCAGCGCGCGCCTGAGGTGGTGGAGTGCCATAATATCACCGGCACGATCGAATACCTGTTGCGCGTGGAATGTGCCGATCTGTCGTCTTACAAAACTTTTCACACCGACGTTCTGGGGACTTTGCCCCATGTCACGTCGATCACGTCCTATGTCGTCATGGGCTCGCCCAAGGATATGCGGGCCTGACATTGCAAAGATGATTCTGTACCGGCTTGCCGGAGTTGGATTCACGTTTTACTGTCTTGCCAAAGATTTGACCAAAAATGGGGACAACCCCAACCGGTCGTATTCAGGGAGAAGACGATGAAACTTGTTCGGACCGGAGCACTGGTCGCAACTTTGGTGATGATTTCGGGTGCATCTTTTGCAGCTCCGTTAAAGCTGCAACCTGCCAACCCACAGCCCAGCCCCAAGGCGGGATTGAATGTGAATTACTTTGGCACTGGCAATCAACACAAGAAGATCCGAGATCTGAGCCATGCAAAAAGCATGCTGTCTAAAGCGCAGCCCGGACAACCGTTGCGGGGCTTGGATTACAGGGACACCAGTAAGGGTCAGGACGTCATGACGTTTGACGGCGCTTACAATGTCGCCGCCGAGATTACGGGGTACATGCGGTTCGACTCTGCTGGAATCTACGAGTTGGAAACGTGGTCAAATGACGGGATAGAGGCATTCGTCGGAGGCCAGAACATTGGCCAAGTCTCTGGCATTCAGGGCTGCGAGGCCAATCAGCGGACCGAAGTCGATGTGCCCAAAGCCGGGTGGTACGCGCTCAAGATCATCTATTTCCAGAAGCTCGGGACATCCTGTCTGATGATGAAATCTGGTAAAAAGGGTGAACGCTTCACCTGGACGCCCAATGATGTCTTCGGACGGTAAGAGAAAGGCGCCCGGTGGGGCGCCTTTTTACGTTTAGCTGTTGGCCGCGATCAATTCGGCCTGGGCCACGATCACCTCGGCCTGTTTGATCGAGGCGATATCCACCAGACGCCCCTTGTAGACCGTCGCACCTTCGCCATTGGCCTTGGCCTGCTCCATTGCGGCCAAGATCTCGCGGGCCTCTGACACGGCTTCATCGGACGGGGTAAAGACCTGGTTGGCCAGTGCGATCTGCTTGGGGTGGATTGCCCATTTGCCGACCATGCCCAAAGTGGCAGAACGTTTGGCCTGCGCGATATAGCCTTCGTCATCGCTGAAATCGCCGAACGGTCCATCCACCGGCAGCACGCCATGGGTGCGGCAGGCGGCAACGATGGCGGCCTGCGCCCAGTGCCACGGGTCGGACCAGTGTTTTTCACCTTCGCGCAGCATGTAATAATTTTCCTGCGTGCCGCCGATGCCAGTTGTCTGCATGCCCATCGAGGCCGCAAAGTCGGCGGCCCCAAGGCTCATGGCTTGCATCCGGGGGGACGAGGCAGCGATTTCTTCGACATGGGCGAGGCCAGCTGCGGATTCGATGATGACCTCAAAGCTGATCGGTTTGGTACGGCCTTTTGCGCGTTCGATGGCGGTGACCAGCGCGTCCACCGCATAGACATCCGCCGCACAACCGACCTTGGGGATCATGATCTGGTCCAGTCGATCTCCGGCCTGCTCCATCACATCCACGACATCGCGGTACCAGTAAGGCGTATCCAGCCCGTTGATTCGTACGGACATGTATTTAGTGCTCCAATCGAGGGTGTTCAGCGCCTCGATGACATTGGCACGCGCTGTGTCCTTGTCAGATGGTGCAACCGAATCCTCAAGGTCAAGATTGATCACATCCGCCGCAGAGGCCGCCATCTTGGGGAACAGCTTGGTGTTCGACCCGGGGCCGAACAACTGACAACGGTTAGGGCGCGCGGGGGCGGCGGGTTGAATGCGAAAGCTCATCTGGACCTCGTGCAGGAAAGGAAATTGCGATTTTGTTGCCTTATGGGGTATTAAATTGCGCAGGTCTCCGCAAGCACGTTTGTGCATCTGCGGCAATGCAGTCGCAGCATTCGCCGCAATGCGCCGTGTCTCTGGTGATTAAAGTTTAATCGCTTTAAAAACTTGAAAGAATTTTGCGCAAGCTACGATATTTGCGCGAAATTTTCCTGCGGGATCCAGCGATGCTGGGCGAAATCGAGAAACACTCGCCTTGCCCGTCCCATAGCCTGCGCCAGAATCAAAGGAGTGCACCGCAATGATCGAGACACCGTATCTGTTGTTTTTGGGCGATGCGCCCGACCAGCTGGCGGCCAAGGTTGCCGTTGGAATCAAGGACTGGCGTCCGGAAAACGCCGTGGGTCAATACCGGATGGAGGGTTGTAAAGCCGATCTGGGCCTGACCGACATGTCCCTGGCTAAGGCCAAAGAGGCCGGGGCCAAGACTTTGGTCATTGGCGTGGCCAATCGTGGTGGTGTGATCAGTCAGGAATGGAAAAAGGTGCTGGTCATGGCGCTGGAGGAAGGTTTCGACCTGGCCTCGGGCCTGCACAACCTTTTGTGTGATGAGCCCGATCTAGTCGCAGTCGCCGAAGCAACAGGCCGCAAGCTGCATGATGTGCGGGTTCCGTCGGTCGACTATCCAATCGCCAACGGCATCAAACGTAAAGGTAAGCGCTGTCTTGCCGTGGGCACCGATTGTTCGGTTGGCAAGATGTACACCGCGATGGCCATGGATGCCGAGATGCGCAAGCGTGGCATGAAGTCGACCTTCCGAGCTACTGGCCAGACTGGCATTCTGATCACCGGTGACGGTGTACCGCTGGACGCGGTGATCGCGGATTTCATGGCGGGATCGGTCGAATGGCTGACACCCGACAATGATGACGACCACTGGGATTTGATCGAAGGGCAAGGGTCACTGTTTCATGTGTCATATTCCGGTGTGACAATGGCGTTGATCCATGGCGGTCAACCGGACGCGTTGATCCTGTCCCATGAACCCACCCGCAAGCATATGCGCGGTCTGCCGACCTATAGTTTGCCATCTTTGCAGGCTCTGCGGGACACGGCGCTGGCGCTGGCCAAGGTTGCCAATCCTGAGTGTCAGGTCATCGGTGTTTCGGTCAACACGCAGCATATGAGCGAAGCAGACGCATCCGCCTATCTGGCGCAGGTCGAAGCCGACATGGGGCTGCCCGCGACGGACCCGTTCCGTTTTGGTGCAGGCAAGCTGGTCGACGCGCTGGCAGCAGTATAAAGCGGTCTGGTCCCGCCGGCCCGGATCTAAATTGGAAAATCCGGGCGGCTCTGCCAGGAAAAGGTATGTTATGCAAATTGACGTCTCTCGCGATGTGTTCAGGCTGGCTCAGGTCTTTACGATTTCACGTGGGTCACGGACCGAGGCCAAGGTTCTGACTGTACGCATTTCTGACGGCCAGTATCAGGGCTGGGGCGAATGTGTGCCCTATGCGCGTTATGGTGAAACACTGGATTCGGTCGAGGCTGAAATTGCCGGATTGCCCGACAGTTTCGACCGAGTGCAACTGATGGACTTATTGCCTGCGGGCGCTGCACGGAATGCCGTAGATTGTGCGCTGTGGGATCTTGAGGCCAAGCGAGCCGGTAAACGTGTCTGGGATCTGGTTGGACTGCCTCAGCCTGGCCCCGAAATCACGGCCTATACATTGTCGTTGGACACCGCCGAGGTGATGCAGGCGCAGGCGGCTGCGAATGCACATCGCCCGCTTTTAAAGATCAAACTGGGCACGCCGGATGACATGCCCCGACTTGAAGCCGTTCGCGCAGGCGCACCGGATGCGACGATCATCGTGGACGCAAATGAAGGTTGGTCCGCCGCCGTTTACACCGATCTTGCGCCACATCTTGTGCGCCTGGGTGTGGCCTTGGTCGAGCAACCTCTGCCCGCCGGTGACGATGAAGCGCTGATCGGGATGGAGCGCCCGGTTCCCGTATGCGCCGACGAATCCTGCCATGATCGTGCCAGCCTGCCCAAACTGAAGGGCAAATATGATGTGATCAACATCAAGCTCGACAAGACCGGAGGTCTGACCGAAGCGCTGGAGCTGCGCAAAGCGGCGATTGCTGAAGGCTATGACATCATGGTCGGCTGTATGGTCGGCAGCTCTTTGGCGATGGCCCCTGCGACATTGCTGGCGCAGGGTGCGATGGTAACGGACCTTGACGGACCACTTCTGTTGGCCGAAGACCGCGACAACCCGCTGACTTTTGATGATGCCGGAGTGTACCCGCCATTGGCGGCGCTCTGGGGCTAAGGAGATTGACATGACCCGCACCGTTTATGTGAATGGCGACTACCTGCCCGAAACCGAAGCCACAGTGTCGATCTTTGATCGTGGCTTCCTGATGGCCGATGCCGTGTATGAGGTGACCAGCGTTCTGGACGGCAAGCTGATCGACTTCGAAGGCCACGCGGTCCGCCTCAAGCGCTCGCTGGACGAATTGCAGATGGCTGAACCCTGCTCGAAGGACGAGCTGCTGGAGATCCACCGCAAGCTGGTTGAGTTGAACGGCATTGAAGAGGGGCTGGTCTATCTTCAGGTCACGCGCGGCAGCGACGGCGACCGGGATTTTGCATTTCCTGCGGCTGATACCAAACCCACACTGGTTTTGTTCACCCAAAACAAGCCGGGTCTGGCAGACAGCCCTGCTGCCCGGAAAGGTGCCAAGGTCATCTCGATCGAGGATATCCGTTGGGGCCGGCGCGACATCAAGACGACACAGCTGCTCTATCCCTCGCTGGGCAAGATGATGGCCAAGGCCGCGGGCTGTGATGATGCCTGGATGGTCGAAGGCGGTTATGTGACCGAGGGCACCAGCAACAACGCGTATTTTGTCAAAGGCAACAAGATTGTCACCCGGCCGTTGTCGAGCGACATCCTGCACGGCATCACCCGCAAGGCCGTTCTGCGAATGGCAGCTGAAGCGCAGATGGTTGTCGAAGAACGCCTGTTCACTATCGACGAGGCCAAGGAGGCTGATGAGGCGTTCACCACCTCTGCCAGTGCTTTTGTCATGCCTGTGGTTGAAATTGACGGCACAGCGCTGGGCGACGGCACGCCGGGACCCTTAGCCAAACGTCTGCGCGAGATTTATCTGGACGAAAGCCGCAAGGCAGCACTCTAAAGAAATCCCATGCTGGGCGTTTGTGTGGCATGGGGTGGTCGCAACGAATTTGACAACATTTGGTGCCGCGTGCAGGTCTTGGTCGGGATGAACGGCGCAAAGAGGGTGCGGCACCAAAATCTCTGAGCGCGATCTGAACACGATAGTTGGTGATCCTGCATCCTGACAGGCCGCTTTGAGAATAGGCATACTCAGCCTGACAAAGGGTATTGGTATGGCCGAAACCAGGCGGCATATTACGCGCTGAGTTGCGGTTTTCAGGAGCCAACTTCACACATGATGATGGCGAAGCCCCTACGTGTTGCTGGTGTAGCTAGGGGACAGAGGGCCGGAGATGCCCCGTCACACGACTAATGGGCCTCAATGGCCGCTATTGGCGCCGATGAAAATGTTGGTCTATCATGTCCTCCTGTGGTCCATTTCAAATGAGTTAACTTATGGCCGATCCATACTCTGACCTCGGCGCGCAAGACACCGCCCTTCAAGAGCGGATCGCAACAGCAATGGAAGTGCGCTGTTTAGAGCCTGCGCAGATTGCAATTCGCAAAGCCTACATGGAAAACCTGAGGCTCCCCAAAGGTGCACGGGCGCTGGAGCTTGGTTCAGGAACAGGACACGTTACCCGAGATTTGTTGGAGCTTGCAGGAGCCGCAACGGCTCATGGAATTGAACCCTCGCCCGTCATGGTCGCACGGGCCCAGAAGAGCTTTGGGGATGATGATCGACTTAGCTTTGATATCGGGGATGCCAAAAACACAGGTTTTGAAAGCGAGACCTTTGACCTTGTGTTAATGCACACGTTGTTGTGCCACGTCCCTGGACCTGAAGACGTTGTTCAAGAGGCCTTCCGCCTTTTGAAGCCCGGAGGTGTGCTGGCAATTTGTGATGGCGACTACAGTACCGCAACTGCGCAGATCGCGGATTTTGATCCGCTCGATCAACTCATCAAATTCATGATCAATCAAAATGTCACTAATCTTTGGATAATGCGTCAGATTTCAGGCATCCTGGTCGATGCCGGATTTCAACTTGGGGCCCGGAAAGGTCATGGATATGTGGCAGAAGGGGAAGCGACCTATTTTCTCACCGTAATTGAACGCGGAGCAGACCGCATGGTGGAAGAGGGTCTGTTATTTTCCGAAACTGCAGAGGCTTTGAAATCAGAAGCGAAACGCAGAGTATCTGCCAAGATGTTTTTTGGTTTTATGTCCTATGTGAGCCAAATCGCGAATAAACCCAAGATCGTTTGACCGTTCTCAGTAATCGAGCAGACAGACATTGCACAGCATCCGGCCTTCTTGGTTCAAAGCGGACCCTACCAGTTACCAGTAACAAAAAAGGCCGCCCCAAACGGAACGGCCCTTTATTCACTGTCTCTTTACAGAGGATCAGGCGGTCAGAGCAGCCTGAGCCTGGGCGACGATCGCGCCGAACGCTTCCGGTTCGTGCACGGCCAGATCGGCCAGAACTTTACGGTCCACTTCAATACCGGCCAGATTCAGGCCGTTGATGAAGCGGGAATATGTCAGGGCTTCGTCATGCGAACGTACAGCAGCGTTGATCCGCTGGATCCACAGCGCGCGGAAGTTACGCTTGCGGTTCTTACGGTCACGGGTTGCATATTGGTTGGCCTTGTCTACGGCCTGACGGGCAACCTTGAAGGTGCTTTTGCGGCGGCCATAGTAACCTTTGGCGGCCTTGATAACCTTCTTGTGACGGGCGTGAGTTACGGTTCCACCTTTAACGCGGGACATGTCTTAATCTCCTCTTATCGATCGTAGGGCATATAGCCCTTGACGATTTTGGCGTCGGGGGCGGACAGGGTGGTGTTGCCACGAGCATCGCGGATGAATTTCTTGGTCCGCTTGATCATGCCGTGACGTTTGCCGGCCTGGCCAGCAAGGACCTTACCGGTCGCAGTCACCTTAAAGCGCTTTTTGGCGCTCGACTTTGTCTTCATCTTAGGCATTTCCGTCTCCTTTCGGGGTTCGGTTCGAAACGCGACTCGGCATGCCATCTCGGCCGGTCACGCGATCAGAAGCGCCGTTTACGCAAGTTCGACCATACTGGCAAGGGGGTTTTGGCTGAATCTGCAATTTTAGCAGCCCAGTCAGGCACCGGGGCGACGCAGGCCGCCCCGGTGGTCTATTTAGTGACCGTATTTGCGGATCTCACCGCTTTTCAGTCTTTCACTATACGATGCCAGTTCCTGACGAACGATCTTCATCAGGAAGTAGAGCGCAAAGACGTTCACAACCGCCATCGCAAAGATCGCCGCATCCGAGAAGTCGATAACCGGGCCGAGGTTGGCCGCAGCACCGATCACCACGAAGACGCAGAAGATGATCTTGAACACCAGCTCTTTGGTGTGCCCCTCACCGAACAGATAGGTCCAGGCCTTGAGGCCATAGTAGGACCAGCTGATCATAGTCGAGAAAGCAAACAGGATCACCGCAATCGCCAGAACATAGGGGAACCAGCTGAACGCGCTGCCAAAGGCGGCAGAGGTCAGGCTGACGCCTGAGTTGCCGTCAACGGTCGCAATAGCGCTTCCTGCTTCGTTCAACATATAGTTGCCGGTCTCGGGGTCGATGATCAACTGCTGAGTAATGATGATCACCAGCGCAGTCATGGTACAGATCACGACCGTATCGATGAACGGCTCAAGCAGCGAAACAAAGCCTTCTGTGATCGGCTCCTTTGTGCGCACCGCCGAGTGGGCAATCGCAGCAGACCCAACGCCGGCCTCGTTCGAGAACGCGGCCCGTTTGAAGCCCTGGATCAGAGCACCGACCATGCCGCCGGCCACACCAAGACCGGTAAACGCACCGGCAAAGATCTGACCAAAGGCCCAACCGATCATATCCGCATTCATGACGATGATGACCAGAGCCGCCGCGACATACATCACGCCCATAAAGGGCACAACTTTTTCAGTCACTCGCGCGATGGATTTAAGTCCACCGACGATCACCATGAACACGACAACCGCAAAGACCACACCGGTGATCCAACCCGGGTAATTCCCGACGATGCCTGCAATCTGCTGATGCGCCTGATTGGCCTGGAACATGTTGCCCCCGCCCAGCGCTCCAAGAATACAGAAGATCGAGAACACAACCGCCAGGATCTTACCTCCGGGTAGGCCAAGCTCGTCAAAACCCTTGGACATATAGTACATCGGGCCGCCCGAGACGCTGCCGTCTTCGTATTCGTTGCGATACTTGACGCCAAGTGTACATTCGGTGAATTTTGACGCCATGCCCAGAAGACCAGCCAGGATCATCCAGAAGGTCGCCCCGGGGCCACCAATGCCAACAGCAACGGCAACGCCTGCGATATTGCCAAGCCCGACCGTGCCCGACAGGGCAGTGGCCAATGCCTGAAAGTGGCTAACCTCACCCGCATCGTTGGGATCGGAATAGTCGCCTTTGACCAGACTTATCGCGTGGCCGAAAAAGCGCATCTGCACAAAAGCAAAGTACAGAGTAAAGACCGACGCCGCGATAACCAACCACATCACGATCCAGGGAAATCCTGTCCCGGGAATTGGTGCGAATATGAAGCTAACGAATGGCCCAGTGATATCAGCAAAAGCCTGATTGATCTTTTCGTCCAACCCGGGCGCCTCTTGCGCGGCGACGGGGCTGGCCATCAGGGTGGCGGCTGCCAATCCCAGTTGAGATAGTGTTTTCATTCCTGTGCCTCCCTCAATTCACGACCGTGACCGGTACATCGGCATGCATTACAAGGTTTTGCGTAGAGCTGCCGAAGATACGCTTTTTGAGGCCATCCGCGGACGAGCGTCCAACGACAATCTGTACGGCCTTGCTGTCTACCGTGATGGCATTCAGCGTTTCAGCCACATCTCCGTGGCGCACCACTCCGGTCGCGGCGAAGCCCGCGGCCTTCAGGGCGTCGACGGCAGGTGCCACCACCCGTGTCGTTGCTAGTTCAATCTCCTCCTCACGCCGCATGTGCCGCTTTGCGTTTTCTTCAGGTGTCTGAAAAGTGTAGGGCGACCATTCAATGACATATGCAACCAGAAGCTCGCATGAACCAATCCTTTCAGCCAAATCTTTGGCGAAAGCGATGGCACGTTCTCCGGATTCTGTCCCGTCCAGTCCTATGACAATTTTTGTTGTCATCTCGTTCCTCCATTTATTGTTCATTTGACCGGGGCCCGTGCCCCCGGCAGGGCAGCCGGAACTTGGAGCATTTATTGTAGACTGCCCTCAAGCCAGTATCAGGAAAAATCACTAGGAAATGGTGTTATTTTTGGTCTATTCTCAGTAAATTACCCCATTATACGCCAAAATTACAGGGAATTTTCCTAATGGACAGAGAATTGGACAAGATCGATCAACGCATCCTGCGGGAATTGGAAGCCAATGGCCGCCTGCCGATCGTCGAGCTTGCCATGCGGGTAAACCTGACCAACACCCCGTGCTCAGAGCGTGTAAAACGACTGGAAAGAACCGGCTATATCACCGGATACAGCGCCGTTCTGGACAAGGAGCGGTTGGGTCTCGGGCATATGACGGTTGTGCAGGTTTCCCTGGCTGCAACGTCTGAGAACTCATTGGATAAATTCAACGATGCCGTGCGCGATGTCACCGAAATTGAAAGCTGCCTGATGGTGGCGGGGTCGTTTGACTATCTGTTAACCGTTCGCACACGCGACATCGCCCATTTCCGCCAGACCCTGGGGGAAAAGATCAATAAGCTTCCGGGCATTCACCAGACCAGTTCCTTTACCGTGATGGAAATCGTCAAGGAACCAGTCGGGCAGAATGTCATACCCGCCTGATCAGCCAGGATCCGTGTTATAGATCAGCCTTTCGTCGCAAGGCGCGATCCGCAGGATATTGGTCGTGCCGGGCACGTTGAACGGAACACCAGCGGTGACAACGATCTGATCCGTGTCAGTTGCAAATCCACCAGAACGAGCAGCACGGGCGGCGCTGACGACCGCCCCTTTGAAACGCTCAAGCTCGGGCGTCATTACGCAATGGCAGCCCCAGCTCAGGCATAACCGACGGGCCGTTCCCTTTGCCGGGGTCATTGCAATGATCGGAACTCCGGGGCGTTCGCGCGCGGTCAACAGCGCAGTTGTGCCGCTTTGAGTGAAACAACAGATGGCCTTGATATCCGTTTTCTCGGCAATTTCGCGAGCGGCGGCGACGATGCCGTCGGCCACGGTAGTCCCCTTCGCCGTGCGCGATGCTGCGATAATCTGATCATAAGTGGGGTCGGCTTCGACCTCGATGGCGACCTTGTTCATAGTCTGCACGGCCTCGATCGGATATGAGCCAGCGGCAGATTCCGCACTCAGCATGATGGCATCCGTGCCTTCGTAGATTGCGGTTGCCACATCTGAAACCTCGGCCCGCGTGGGCATCGGGCTTTCGATCATGCTTTCCAGCATCTGTGTGGCCACAATCACCGGCTTGGCGGCGCTACGGCACCGGCGGACCAGACGTTTCTGGATCGGGGGCACTGCAGAAACCGGCAGTTCCACACCCAGATCGCCGCGCGCAACCATAATGCCGTCCGAGGCATCGAGGATGTCGTCAAACGCTTCAACAGCGGCGGGTTTTTCAATCTTGCACAGGATTGAGGCGCGCCCGTCGGCCAGCGCTCGAGCCTCGAACACATCTTTGGCACGCTGAACGAAACTCAGCGCCAGCCAGTCTACACCCAACTGGCAGACAAATTCCAGATCGCCACGATCCTTGGCCGACAGAGCTGCCAAAGGCAGCACCACGTCCGGCACGTTCACGCCTTTCCGGTTCGAAATTGTCCCACCGACCTCGACGGTACAATTCGCATGATCCTGGCCGCAATCCTGTACGATCAGGCGAATTTTGCCATCATTGACCAAGAGGCGCGCACCGGGTTCCAGCGCAGCAAAAATCTCGGGATGGGGCAGGCATACGCGGCCTGCGTCGCCCGGGGCCGGATCCAGATCCAACCGAAACACGGCACCCTCGATCAGCTCTTCCGCATCATTGGCAAATACGCCGACACGCAGCTTTGGCCCCTGCAGATCTGCAAGAATGGCGATAGGGCTGTCCAGATCCTTTTCGACCTGACGGATGATCCGGTGCCGCTCGCGGATTTCGTCATGGCTGCCATGGCTCATGTTCAGGCGAAATACGTCGGCTCCGGCTTCGTGCAATGCGCGAATGGTGTCATAGTCATTGGACGCCGGCCCCAGCGTCGCCACGATTTTCACATTTCTCAGGCGTCGCATTGACCTTGTTCTCCTCAAATCATGTCCTGAATTTGCGCGAATGTTACCGCAAACATCGACTCTGCCCGCTTATTGCGCAATTCCCTTTCCGAAGCAACTGTCCTAAACCTGCCGGAAACAACATGACAGGCTTATGACGTATTCTCCGTTTTTTATCCATGGCGCGGATCGCCCTTCCCGCTGGCTGATCACATGCGACCACGCGACCAATACTGTTCCACCGGGAATCAATGGTGGGGATCTTGGCTTGCCGCGTGAGGATATGGAGCGCCACATCGCCTATGACGTGGGCGCCTATGAAGTATCGAAACATCTGGGTGAAATTCTGAACGCGCCTGTGATCGCGGCGAATTTCTCGCGCCTTGTGATCGATCCGAACCGAGGCGAGGACGACCCGACTCTTGTGATGAAACTGTATGATGGGTCAATCATTCCCGGCAACCGTAGCGCCGATGCGGATGAGCGCGAGCGGCGTTTGAACATGTGTTACCGCCCTTACCATAGGGCATTGACTGAGCTGGCCGCACTGCCCCATGCGGTGATCGTGTCGATGCATTCTTTCACCCGGCAGTTGCGTGGACGCGAACCGCGTCCCTGGCATGTCGGTGTGCTGCACACTCCGGATGAGCGTTTTTCGCGCCCACTGATCCACCGGTTGCAGGCTGAAAAGGACCTATGTGTTGGCGTCAATGAACCCTATACTGGCGTTCTGCCGGGCGATGCGATCGACAAGCATTGCACTACCTTTGGCCGCCCTAATGCGTTAATCGAACTGCGCAATGACCTGATCGCCGATCACGCGGGGCAGCGTGCATGGGCCGAGCGCCTGGGAATTGTCCTGGAAGACGCCCTTTCGCATAGCGAATTGTGACTTTCGGCAGCTGAGAGCCCGCGCACCATTGAGCGACCACGCCCGAAACCCCATATATCAGGCGAAAGGAGGCGATCATGACGCAAGAGCTTTTGACATCTGTTTTCGGCTGGATGGTGGTGATCAACCTTGCTGTGTTACTATTTTCGACCCTGATGGTCGTGCTGATGCAGGATTGGGCGGCTGGCATCCATAGTCGGATGTTCCAGATGGACCGCGCGGATGTAAAACGTGCGTATTTCAGGTATCTGGCCAATTACAAAATTCTGGTGCTTATCTTTTCCATCGTGCCCTGGCTGGCGTTGAAACTGGCCTAGCGCACTGAGGTGTTGCTGATGATTGAAACGGCCCGCTTTGGTTGTTAGGTCATCTTGAACATATTGGGCAAGCATCCGGAGCGAGAACATGGACCAGAAAACTGAAACCGAACTTCAGGCCGCCGCATTCCGCAGGTTGCAGCAGCACCTGATGGAAGACAGGACCGATGTTCAGAACATCGACATGATGAACCTGGCCGGATTTTGCCGCAACTGCCTGTCGCGCTGGTATCAGGAAGCGGCCAATGAACAGGGCATTGAGATGGACAAGGACGAAGCCCGTCAGATCTTTTACGGGATGACCATGAGCGAATGGAAAGCCAAGTATCAGACCGAAGCCAGCCCTGAAAAACAGGCGGCTTTTGAAGTCTCATTCGAAGAAAATGTCGGCAAAAAGAGCTGAACGTGAAAATAGAAAGGCCCACCATTCCGGCGGGCCTTTTCTCAGTGAGGCGGCTGTCAACAAAGGTTTCACTGCCTCCGCTACATTCGCTTCTTACGGTTGTTCCGATCCGAAAGTGACTGGCGCGGCGAATTGCGCAAATGCCCAGCTTTACCTCAGCGCTCCTAAAGATTTGCCTTTATGGCCTGCGCCCGACATTTACGCTTTCTCCGAATTAAGGGATGGTTCTTCTGCTGACTTTCAGTGCAAGAAAGAATGTCTTTGCTCTTACTGACGGGTATGAAACGTGTTGAAACTGATCAAGAATGCGCGGCTCTATACGCCTGAGCCTGTTGGTCTAGGCCATATTCTCACCGCGGGGGAACGCATTATTTACCTCGGTAGCGCTCAACCCGAACTGCCGGATCCGCTTCAGGCTGAAGTCGTTGACGTCGAAGGTGCATCGGTTGTTCCGGGTTTGATCGACGGACATGCGCATATCACGGGTGGTGGCGGTGAAACCGGGCCAGCCAGCCGGGTGCCGCCGATGGTCTTGTCCTCGTTCACCCGTGCCGGGGTCACGTCGGTTGTCGGGGTGTTGGGGACGGACGATCTGACCCGCAACACGCAGACGTTGGTGCAGCAGGCCTATGGGCTGCGGGAGGAGGGGCTTTCGGCTTGGTGTCACACTGGTGGCTATCACGTCCCACTGACTACCCTGACCGGTTCCGCCCGGGGTGATATCGTATTCCTTGATCCGGTTATCGGCGTTGGGGAGCTGGCGATCAGTGATCACCGGTCAAGCCAACCGACACTGGACGAGTTTCTGCGGATCGCAAGTGAGGCGCATGTCGCGGGCCTGATGACCGGCAAGGCAGGGATCGTGCATTGCCATATGGGCGACGGCGACAGGGGCCTGTCGATGTTGGAACAGGCAATCGCGACCTGCGAAATCCCCGCACGCGTCTTCAATCCAACTCATGTCAATCGCAACAAACCCCTCTTTGAACAGGCTGTCGCGTTGGCGCGGCACGGATGTTACATCGACGCGACCGCATTCCCATGCGAGCATATCGAGCCGGGCATATCAGCCGCCGAGGCCTATATCCAATTCCGCGATCAAGGTGGCCGCGCGGACCGGTTCACCATCAGCTCTGACGGGGGTGGCTGCCTGCCGGCCTTTGACCGTGAGGGCAATCTGACACGGTTTGGTGTGGGGTTGTCCGACACTCTGCCTGAAACACTGCGCGACCTGAC
The DNA here is from genome assembly GCF_059610725.1 of Ruegeria sp. CDSC045. Classification (NCBI taxonomy): domain Bacteria; kingdom Pseudomonadati; phylum Pseudomonadota; class Alphaproteobacteria; order Rhodobacterales; family Roseobacteraceae; genus Ruegeria; species Ruegeria sp. CDSC045. The sequence continues at coordinate 18,223 of NZ_JBXWOE010000004.1, read as the reverse complement.
CGATAAAGGAATGCCTCTGTCTGATGCGCTTGCTCCGATGACCTCTAATGTCGCCGATCTGCTCAGGCTACATCGAAAGGGCCGTTTGAAAGTGGGTATGGACGCCGATCTGGTGGTTCTTGACGAAAACACCGCTGTGCGGCATGTGATGGCCCGGGGGGAATGGCATGTCCGCGATGGCCAGATAGCCCGGCGCGGCATGTATGAACAGATTTGAACGTCCGCGCGGTCCCCGGTGGCTGCCCGCTATAGCTCCGGAAGGTAGTTAAGATATGTGCCCTGCACCCATTGATGCAGAGACCCCGCGCGGGTTCATCATCCCGATCGGCGGTGGCGAAGACCGCGTCAAGGAAATGCAGATTCACCGCAAATTCGTGGAGCTGTCCGGCGGCGGCGATGCGGATATTGTCGTGATCCCGACAGCCTCGATGCTGGAAGAAACAGGGCCGGATTATAACCGCATTTTCTCTGAGCTTGGAGCGGGTCAGGTTGAGTTCCTGCCCATCTCGCGCCGCGCCGATTGCGACAATCCCGACTATGCCGAGATGTTGGACCGCGCCACTGGGATATTCATGACCGGCGGGAACCAGCTTCGGTTGTCGGCGATTCTGGGTGGCACGCTTGTTGCTCAGAAAATCCGGCGCCGGAATGCGGCGGGGATACCGATTGCGGGAACCTCAGCCGGGGCGTCGGTCATGTCCGAGCATATGGTTGCAGGCGGCAGCAGCAATTCGGCCCCGGCTGAAGGCAATATCACTCTGGCCCCGGGCATGGGTTTGACCAATGCGGTCATCATTGACCAGCATTTCACGCAGCGTAACCGCCTGGGGCGCCTGTTAACCGCCTCATCTTTCAACCCTTTCCTGATCGGGCTGGGCGTTGACGAAGACACGGCGGCCTTCATTGGGCCCGATAACGTCCTTGAGGTAGTGGGCAGCGGAACGGTCACTGTGGTGGATGCCAGCCATCTGACGCATTCATCGATGTGGGATGCCCGTCGCGGAGAGGCGTTGAGCCTTCTGGGACTTCGGCTTGACGTTCTGGGCGAAGGGTGCCGTTATGATCTGACGGCTCGCCAGGCGTTTCCGCCGGATGAGCATATGGCGTTCTGTACATTGCCGGACCTGTCCGGGGACGAGGGCGCCGGCGGGGGAAAATAAAAACTAACCAACAGGGTGCCTCATGAAAATAATTTCGACCAACGTCTTTGTCGGCCCGAATGTTTGGGCAAGTTTTCCGGTTATTCGCCACGTTATCGATCTGGGTATTCTGGAAGAATGGCCTTCGGCAAAGATTGGTTCGGAATTTATCGACGCTCTGGTCGCGGCACTTCCCGGTTTGACAGAACATGGCTGTTCCTATCGCGAACCCGGCGGGTTCATCCGCCGCCTGCGCGAAGATGAAGGCACCTGGCTGGGTCATGTGCTGGAACATTGCGCTATCGAGGTGCAGAACGTAGCTGGTACGGATGTGACTTTTGGCCGAACGCGCGGCACTGGCGAACCCGGCCAGTACAACATGGTCTATGAGTACCGCCAGCGCGATGTCGGACTGGATGCGGGCAAGCTGGCGATGCGTCTGCTAATGCATCTGTTGCCACACTCCCTCAAGGACCAGGTGGATTACGATTTTGATCCGGATTTCAACTGGGATGATGAGTTACGCAGCTTTGTGCTGCGGGCGCAGCGCAAAGAATTTGGCCCCTCGACCGGCTCGTTGGTCAAGGCGGCACAAGAGCGGGACATTCCGTGGATCAGGCTGAACTCTGGCTCGCTGGTGCAGTTCGGACACGGGAAGTATCAGAAACGCATCCAGGCTACCATCACTTCTGAGACCAAACATATCTCGGTCGAGATTTCCTGCGACAAGGAAGATACCCACAATCTGCTGAACGATCTGGGTCTGCCGGTACCACAGCAGCGCATGGTCTATTCGGCACGCGAGGCGGCAAAAGCAGCGGGACGTATCGGGTTTCCTGTTGTCGTCAAGCCGCTCGACGCCAATCATGGGCGCGGTGTTTCGATCAATCTGAATTCAGAGTCCGAGGTCGAGGCCGGTTTTGCCGAAGCCAAGGAACATTCTCGGAGCAGGGCCATTCTAGTGGAAAGCTTCATCACCGGTTTTGACCACCGAATGCTGGTTGTGAACAACAAACTGGTTGCGGTGGCCAAGCGTGTCCCCGGACATGTCGTTGGCGACGGCACACACACGATTGCCGAACTGGTTGACATCGTGAACCAGGATCCGCGCCGTGGCATCGGACACGAGAAAGTGCTGACCATGTTGGAAATCGACAATCAGGCCAAACGCCTGATGGAGAATGCGGGCGTGACCGAAGAAACGGTGCTGTCGGAAGGCGAGATCTTCTATCTCCGTTCAACGGCAAATCTGTCGACGGGGGGGACAGCGATTGATCTGACGGATGTGGTGCATCCTGACAATCGTGACATGGCCGAACGCGCCATCATGGCGGTTGGATTGGATGTGGGAGGTGTGGATTTTCTGATCGACGACATCACCAAATCCTACAAGGATATCGGCGGTGCTATCGTCGAGGTGAACGCCGCCCCGGGCTTTCGGATGCACGTGGCGCCGTCCGAAGGTCAGCCCCGCGACGTGGCGGGCAGAGTGATCGACATGTTGTTCCCCGCCAATGAGGAAACCCGCATACCGATTGCGGCGATCACAGGTACCAACGGCAAGACAACGACCTCGCGGATGCTGGGTCACATCATGAAAACCAGCGGCAAGACCGTTGGGATGACCTCGACCGATGGCGTCTATGTGGACGGTAAACTAAGCGTCAAGGGCGACATGACGGGACCGAAATCCGCACAGATCGTCCTGCGTGATCCGGCGGTCGATTTCGCGGTGATGGAAACCGCACGCGGCGGGCTAGTGCGGTCCGGTCTGGGCTATCAGCGGTCGAACGTGGCGGCGTGTCTGAATGTATCGGCCGATCATCTGGGTCTCGGCGGCATAAACACGGTCGAGGAGCTGGCCGTTGTCAAGCGCGTGGTGGTTGAAAGCGCTGTGGATACTGCAGTGCTGAATGCCGATGACATCAACTGTCTGAAAATGGCCGACTACGCCGGAGCGGATCAGATTTTCTATGTCACGACCAATCCAGCGCACAGTTTGGTCAAGGAACATATCAAGGCCGGCGGCAAGGCTATCGTGCTTGAAAAAGGCATGAATGGTGACATGCTGACCATCTATGACAACGGGCTTCATATCCCGGTTCTGTGGTCGCATCTGATCCCGGCGACGTTGGAAGGCAAGGCGATTTTCAACGTCCAGAATGCGATGTTCGCCGCCGCGATGGCCTATAGTTTCGGCGTGGATCTGGATAATATCCGTCATGGGCTGCGCACCTTCGACACCAGCTATTTCCAGGCACCTGGACGGATGAATGTCTATGACGAACATCCCTTCAAGGTGATCCTCGATTATGGCCATAACCCCGCCGCGCTGAAAGCGATGGCGGCGCTGGCCGATCAGTTAGAGATCAAGGGCCGCAGGCTGTGCGTTGTAGCGATGCCTGGCGACCGGCGCGACGAAGATATTGTCGATGGGGCCGCCGCCCTAGCCGGACATTTTGATCATTTCATCTGCAAGGCAGATGACCGCCGTCGCGGACGCGGGCATGACGAGGTGCCGCAGATGATGCGTCAAGCCCTGATCGACAACGGCGTGGATGCCGCAGCCATCACGGTCATCCCCGACGAGGTCGAAGCGGTCAGTGCCGCGTTGGAGCAGGCCGGACAGGGCGATCTCTTGGTGATCTTTGGTGATGACACAACGCGCTGCTGGAAACAGATCATCTATTTCAATTCTGATGGCGAAGAACCCGAGGTCGCACCTGTGGCAGCCCCCGCAGAAACCTCGTTCGAAGATATGTTCGAAGGCGACCAGAACCTGATCCGGGATGAGCGTGGCGTGCGTCTTGCCCGTGAAATCAGCGAAGACGCGGATTGAGCGGAGGCACCGGAATGGACCGGATCGAAGAGCTTGAGACCGCGCTGACAATAGAAAGCGCGACCGTCGACCATATTCAGGTGGATGACGCCCGGCGTCTGACCGGGCCGGGTCTGTTGTGGGATCGACCCGGTGCGGTAATGGACGTTTTTTTCACCGAAATTGATGCCACGCAGGTCACCGCCCTGTGGGAGAACCACGCGCGTCGTGTGCTGGATGCGCTTGGCTGGCAGGATCAGGATCTGACCCATCGCATCTTTACCGGTGGCGTCAATTTGGCGATCTCGGCGCCAATGGATCAACTCTATTCCTCGATCTTCGCTGCGCAAACCGCCTGGCATTTCTGTGCCGCTGACCTGCTGGCATCCGAGCCCGGAGATTTCGATCAGATGGTTGCGGATGTCAAAGGCGTCATGGAAATGGAAGCCAATCCCGCACTGATCGCCTTGATCGCCGCGGCTGAGGCGCATGGCGTGGATATCCTTTGCGATGATGACGAGGTGTCGATCGGGCATGGTACAGGCAGTCAGACTTGGCCTGTTGATGGGCTGCCCACCCCGGGTGAGGTGGACTGGTCTGCGCTGCATGATATCCCGGTCGCGTTCATCACCGGAACCAACGGCAAGACCACTACGACCCGGCTGCTTGAGGCTATCGCACGCGCTTCGGGCAAGGTCGCTGGGCTAACCTCGACCGAGTTTGTCCGCGTGGGCGATGATATACTGGACCGTGGCGATTACTCGGGCCCCGGCGGCGGGCGGATGTTGCTGCGCGATAAAAGGCTGGAGGTTGCCTGTCTTGAAGTCGCCCGTGGGGGCATCCTGCGCCGGGGTCTGCCGACCCGCGCCGCCACGGCGGCGGCTGTCACCAATGTAGCCAACGACCATCTGGGCCAATACGGGGTCAACACGGTTCCGGAACTGGCCCAGGCCAAATTCGCCGTACATCGAACATTGGCCGAAGGGGGCGTGCTGGCCCTGAATGCCGATGACGACTTTGTCCGTGCCGAGGCGGAGAATACCTCGGCGAATATCTGGTGGTTTTCGCTGGACGCGCAGAACGACCTGATCCGCCAGGCGCGCGATTCAGACAGGTGCTGCGCCTATATACGGCAGGGAGATATCGTCTTTTTCGACGGCACAGCGGAACAGGTGGCGATCGCAGTTTCCGATGTCCCCCTGACCATGGGCGGCGCAGCGAAGTACAATATCCTGAACGCGCTGGCGGCCTTGTGCCTGGCTTTGGCGCTGGATTTGCCCGTTCAGGCGGCTCGGGATGGGTTGGCCGGGTTCAAACCAGACGCCAAGGATAATCCAGGCCGTTGCAACGAGTTCCGATACAACGGGGCACGGGTCTTTGTGGATTTTGCACATAACCCGCATTCGATTTCCGCCGTTTGCGATGCACTGTCGAGCTTGCCAGCAAAACGGCGTTTCATCATGCTCAGCCATGCGGGGGACAGATCGGATCAGGATATCCGGGACGTAACCGCGACAGCGCTGAATTTCCAACCCGACGTGGTCGTCGCAACCGAGTTGGAAGGGTATCTAAGAGGCCGCGAGTCGGGGGAAGTTTCTGATCTGATCGAAAGGACAGCGTTGGAACATGGGTATGGTGCAGAACAAATACTCAGAGCCGCTTCGCCCAAACAAGCCGCCTCAATGATACTCGAAAAGCTACAACCGGATGATATCGCTTTGCTGCTGGTTCTGTCCGATCGTGACGCTGTTCTCGCTATGCTCGACGGGTGAGAACGGGCGTGTGTCGGGATCACAGAGAGGGCGTGTTAGGAAATGAGTTTTGGGCTGTCGGCAGTCCGCATCCGACGCCCTCACCCAATGTCAATACGGCCCTTTCGGACCTTCGTCCCTATCGTATATCCGCCTCATCCTCGGATTTTTTGCTCTGCGCATTGCATCATACAGTCCCGCAATTCGAGGCCGAGTTAGCTGGTGCGACGCCGTTCAAAGGGCATTGAGCCCCTGATCATTGGCCGTTGGGGCAGGTATGATACCTGCCCTCAACTTGCTCGTGGCTGCCGAAACGGGCTCTAGCTGCCGGCTGAGACGTGCGACGAACCCTGCGGGATCACCTCGTATCCAGGCTCTTCTGGTTCGTCATCCGCCATTTCCGCAGGGAAGCCGGGGGCAAGGATGGAAAGACCGGTGGCGTCCTCTAACCGACGGATAATGTTGGGCGATAGCTCGCGATCGCCATAGCGTGCAATGCCGTCGTCAAAAATCTGGCAAATCAAGGGAGAGACTTCCAGCGGCACATTGTTTCGTTCGGCAATACTCTGGAACAGGCCCACATCTTTTTTCACCAGATCCATGGTGAATGAGATATCGCGCGAACCGTTCAGGATTACCTGGCTTTCGGTAACATGGGAAAAGCTGTTACCGGACGAAATTTTGATCGCCTCGTAGGCTGTGTTCAGGTCCATACCTGCAGCCTTCGCCGTCACCAACGCTTCGGCATTGGCGACCAGATGGACGGTGGCCAGATAATTGGTAAGTACCTTGAGCATCGAGGCGCTGCCAAGCTCACCGGTATGCAGGATACGGCGTCCCATTGTCTTCAGTAACGGCAGAACTCGCTCGAACGTTGAGCGGTCACAGCCCGCAAAGATCGAGATATTTCCAGTGTCGGCGCGGTGGCAACCGCCAGATACCGGGCAATCGACTGCGGCACCACCGGCGGCGATGACGATACCGCCAAGGCGTTCGGCTTCGGCTTGGTCAGTGGTAGACATCTCCAGCCAGATCTTGCCTTCTTTCACCTCTGGCAGCATCTCCTGCATGACAGCGTCCGATGCGGCAGGCGAGGGTAGGCAGGTGATGACGACATCGCAATCACGCATCAATGCTGCGGCATTTTCTGCCAACTTGGCACCCTTGGCCGCCGCCGCTTCCATCAGGTCGCGGTTTAGATCAAGAACCGTCAGGTCGATTCCGTTCCGCAACAGGCTGCCTGAAAGCTTTCCGCCGACATTACCAAGTCCAATGAACCCTACTTTCATCTTCTATTCCTTCCGAGTGTACGAAAAATCCAAACAAACAGATCCGCTAGGTGAGCGGTCGATAAGCGATTCCCGAGAACAAGGTGCCACCGACCCCTTTGTCTGATGAACGACGTTGGAACCTGCAATAACGCCAGGACCGGCCGCGTTTGCCACGAAGTCGAAGCCAAGCGCCGGATTGGCCACGAATGCGGCAATCCTGACTTTCGTCGATGAGACGTCTGGTTTGATCAAGTCCAGATTCCCTGTTCGGATTTGAGACAATTCAAAAACTTGTATCGCGACCTGAGCCGCAAGTGAAAATGATAAAACAGGCTATCTACCACAAAAATTATTTGTCTCTAGATTAGATCAAACCCAATACCCATGGTTGGTTACGCAGCTTCGAGGCAGCGGCCCGACAATTGAACGTTTCGCATATCGATGTCGACCTGTTCAAAGCTTGGCTGCGTGGACAGTTTGCCCCGGATTAGGGATATGCGAGAGATGGTCAGGACAAAACTTGCGGCAGCCTAGCTGTACATGGTCGGCTACGTAGGTCAGCTTCGGTGGAGCCAGTGCGATATTGTCGAAACAAGGCATATCTCAACGTCATTTGCCCACCCGTTTCGGAGCTTCAAAGAAAACCAGAGGTGCAAAGATGAGATGGTGCTGCTGGAGAGAATTGAACTCTCGACCTCTCCCTTACCAAGGGAGTGCTCTACCTCTGAGCTACAGCAGCTTATCCATTTCAAAGCATCAGCACATATGCCCTACTAATGCCCTACTAGTTTTTACCTCGCCCCGCTAACTCACTGTTCGAACACACCAATTTGGAATGGACCTGCCCATTACCAAGGGAGTGCTCTACCTCTGAGCTACAGCAGCGCTGTGGGCGGGTGATTAGACTCAAACGAAACGCGGCGCAAGGGTGTCTGGACGGTTTTTTTCGCCTCCTGTAGAGAAAGGTTATGGCAGATAAAAATACACCTAAAAAACACGGCAGATCCGGCGATGTGCGCGAAGAGCGGCTGAAAGCAGCGCTCAAGGCGAATATGGCGCGGCGTAAGGCGCAGGCTAAGGCGCGGGCAACCCAGAACGGCAAAGCCGACAAAGACGAGGGATAAGAGCAGATGGATTCGATTCTGGTGACAGGCAACGGGCCGCTTAAAGGTCAGATACCGATTGCAGGGGCAAAAAACGCGTGTCTGACGCTGATGCCGGCGACCTTGCTCAGCGAAGAACCGCTGACGCTGACCAATGCGCCTCGGCTGAGCGACATAAAGACGATGACGGCTTTGCTGCAGTCCTTGGGGGCCGAGGTGTCGTCATTGCAGGATGGTCAGGTGATCGCAATGTCCAGCCACGACCTGACCAGTCAGACGGCGGACTATGACATCGTGCGAAAGATGCGCGCGTCAAACCTTGTGCTGGGTCCTTTGCTGGCGCGGTTCGGGCAGGCGGTCGTCTCGCTGCCCGGAGGCTGTGCAATCGGCGCGCGTCCGATGGATCTGCACGTCGAAGGGCTCGAGGCGCTGGGCGCTGAGATTGAGCTTAAGGACGGGTATCTGCATGCCAAAGCTGTGGGCGGGTTGAAAGGTGCCGTGCATGAGATGCGATTTGCATCCGTGGGCGCGACCGAGAACATTGTCATGGCGGCCACGCTGGCCAAAGGCACAACGGTTCTGAAAAACGCGGCGCGCGAACCTGAAATCGTCGATTTGGTTGAGTGTCTGCGGAAGATGGGTGCCCAGATTTCTGGTGAAGGCACGCCGACCATCGAAATTCAGGGCGTAGACCGGTTACATGGTGCCACCCATCAGGTTGTGACTGACCGGATCGAGCTGGGCACCTATATGCTGGCGCCGGCGATCTGTGGTGGAGAAGTCGAACTGTTGGGCGGGCGGATGTCTCTGGTGGAATCATTTGCCGGGAAACTGGATGCGGCGGGCGTGAATGTCTCGGAAACAGCAAACGGTCTTTTGGTCGCCCGCAAGAACGGGCGCGTCAAAGCCGTGGATGTCGTGACCGAGCCGTTCCCGGGTTTTCCGACCGACCTGCAGGCCCAGATGATGGCGCTGATGTGCACGGCCGAAGGTACCTCGGTGCTCGAAGAACGCATTTTCGAGAACCGTTTCATGCACGCCCCCGAATTGGTGCGGATGGGCGCGAATATCGAAGTGCACGGTGGCACGGCAACCGTGACTGGTGTCGAACGTCTGAAGGGCGCACCGGTTATGGCGACAGATCTGCGCGCTTCGGTTTCGCTGATACTGGCGGGGCTGGCTGCTGAAGGTGAAACAACTGTCAGCAGGGTCTATCATCTGGATCGTGGGTATGAGCATGTTGTGCGCAAGCTGGAAGGCGTGGGCGCCAAAATTGAACGGATCAAAGACCAATGACAGACGCAAGTTTCCACGATGGGCGTGAGGCTCCACTGAATCTGGGTGCAGAGGATGGGGATGACCTTCAGGTGATCTCGACTTTAACACAGGATGCGGTGTTCCCCGTATCCGAAATGACCTGGCATCCGTCGCAGCGCCGCTTTGGCCTGTTGCTGAACCGTTTCCGCTGGGAGGACAAGGATGCGGCCACGCGCCGGGGCCGTCCATTCGAAAGGGTGCAGTCTGTGCTGGTGTTCGCTTCCGTTCTAACCGTGGCCAGCCAGGGTATCGACCGTAGCGAGAAGGATTTGGTGATGTCCTTGCTTTCGGTCGATTTTGAACCCGGCGAAGACGGCGCGGGTCAGATTTTGCTGACATTGGCCGGAGATGGCGCGATCCGTCTATCGGTCGAGGCAATAGACGTCACGCTCAAGGATGTAACCCGCCCCTATCAGGCGCCTTCGGGGCAAGCGCCGCATCATGCAGAATAAGCGCGGTATTGCGCAGGCCTTCTCAGAACCACCCGCTGGTCTGATGTTGCGCCGCGCGACCGTGTTTGATGTCTTTGATTTAAGCCGCGTACTGATCCGTTCGATCACGCAGCTGTGCCGGGCGGATCATGGCGATGATCCGCAGGCCATCGCGGAATGGACGGCCAATAAAGACCCGGAGACCATTCGGGGTTGGATCAAGGCCGGAGCGCAGATTTGGCTGGCCGAGCGCGCAGGTCAGGTTGCGGCTGTCGGCGGATTGCGTGAGGGCGGCGAGATCACGCTGCTCTATATCGACCCGGCTCATACCGGTCTTGGGGTGGGAAGCGCGTTGTTGGCCCGGCTGGAACAGGAACTGGCCGCTGCCGGTTGCACCGAGGCACAGCTTGAGGGGACACGGACGGCCCAGGCGTTTTATATCCGGCATGGCTGGAAACCGACTGGCGGCTGCGCGGCGCGCAAAAGCATATCCTGTTTTGAGATGCGCAAATCGCTGCACCCGGTGGACTGAGGGTTGAGGACAGCCCATCCCGGCGATATGACCCGGTGAAACGCCACGGAGTGCCAGATCATGCCCGTTTTTCTAGACACCACGTCGCCCGAGTTTGACGCGGCTTTTCAGACCCTGCTGTCGGCCAAGCGCGAAGACAGCCCGGATGTGGATGCCATCGTCGCGCAGATCATTGACGATGTGCGGGTCCGTGGGGATGAGGCGGTAATCGAACTGACGGCCAAATTCGACCGGTTAGAGCTGACACCGGATACGCTGGCTTTTTCGGCAGAGGAAATCGACGCCGCCATTGCGCTGGTCTCGTACGCGGATCGTCAGGCGCTCGAACTGGCAGCCGAACGCATCCGGGCCTATCACGAGAAACAGATGCCCGCCGATCACCAATGGACGGATGAGGCCGGGGCGACCCTTGGCTGGCGCTGGTCCGCAGTGTCTGCGGCGGGGCTGTATGTGCCGGGAGGGCTGGCCTCGTATCCGTCGTCGGTTCTGATGAACGCGATCCCGGCCAATGTTGCAGGGGTCGAGCGTCTGGCCATCGCCGTGCCCACCCCAGACGGTCAGGCGAACCCTCTGGTCCTTTTGGCCGCGCGCCTGTCAGGCGTGACTACGGTCTATCGCATCGGCGGGGCGCAGGCGATTGCGGCACTGGCCTATGGAACAGATACCATTGCAGCGGTGGACAAGATCACAGGCCCCGGAAACGCCTTTGTCGCCGCGGCCAAGCGCCGTGTCTTTGGCAAGGTCGGCATCGACATGATTGCGGGCCCGTCCGAGATTCTGGTCATTGCCGACAAGGATAACGATCCGGATTGGATCGCGCTGGACCTGCTCAGCCAGGCAGAACATGACGAAAGTGCTCAATCCATTCTGATCACGGATAGCGCCGATTTTGGACGGGCCGTGGCGCAAGCCGTGGAAAAACGTCTTGAAACCCTGCAACGCCGGGCCATAGCCGGGGCCAGTTGGCGCGATTTTGGTGCGGTGATCACTGTGGGCAGTCTGGATGAGGCAGCCTCTCTGTCGAACCGAATTGCCCCGGAACACCTTGAGCTATGCGTCGCAGATCCCGTCGCTCTGAGCGAAAAGACAATTCACGCAGGTGCAATCTTTCTTGGTCAGTACACGCCCGAGGCAATCGGGGACTATGTTGGTGGGCCTAATCACGTCCTACCCACCGCCCGGTCGGCGCGTTTTTCTTCCGGTCTGAGTGTGATGGATTTCCTGAAACGCACGACTCTCAGCCAGATGACACCCGAAGCCCTGCGGGCAATCGGGCCAGCGGCAGAGCAACTTGCGCAGTCGGAAAGCCTCGAGGCGCACGGGCTGTCCGTGACCGCACGGTTGAAACGATTGAACGGTTGATCACCTATGGTCAGAGGGTCACACCTGCAATTACCTCATCCGATTTTCCCCGATAGGGCTTGAAATCAAGGGGCAAATTGCGGCGCTCTTTGTGTGCGACCGGATCTAAAGGAGGTTGATTTGGAACGTGTGGCGACCCTCTGGATCGGTAAGCGCTTTAGCTTTTTGGAACATCTGTGCCTGAAGTCCTTCGCCGATGTCGACCAGAAGCCAATCGTCTATCACTATGGCGATCTTGAAGACATTCCGGATTATATCGAGCCGCGCAATGCCCGCGAAATTTATGATACTCCCGAGATCTACCGCGATCCGATAACCCGATCCGTGGCCGTTCATGCAGATCTTTTCCGTCTGCAGTTGATGCAAAAAACCGACTATATCTGGGCCGATGCGGATGCTTATGCGGTCCGGCCATTCGAGACAAAGAACGGGTATCTTTTTCCGAATGCGAACCTCAAGAAACAACGGATCATGAACGGTGTACTTGCGTTGCCCAGCGACAGTCCGGGGCTGCAAGCCATGTGCAAATATGCTTTTGACAGCGATCTGGTGCCGCCATGGTGGACACAAGAGCATAAGGAAACCTACAGCCAAATGTTCAACGGGTCGACCTATTGGAGCCTGCCAATTTTCAGCTTTGGTCCGCCCATGCTGTTTCACTTTCTTTATGGCACACCAGAGCATGAGATGGCTGTGCACAGGTCGGTCCTCTATCCTATCCCATTGCGATATCGCGGCCTTTGGAATGACCCCGACCTTTCCAAACTGGATTTTCTGAAGTGGGACCAACAGATGTCTGTCCATTTTTTTGGATCCTGGTTCCGAAAGATCTTTCTTGGCCGCCAAATCAACTCTGGTTCACTGGTCGATACGCTGTTGCGCAAACACGGAATAGATCCGTCCGAACACCCGCTTTGACGATTTTCGTCGGACGGCCCGTCACTGCGTTGCCCATTTATTTCCATTGGGATAAGTCTGTCCCGACCTGAACGGACCAAACGACCATGACCCGAATTTCGCACATCGAACTGGATGATAGAAACTTGCCCCCGCCGACACCCGAGATCGAGCAGGAGCGCAAAGTGGCAATCTATGATCTGCTTGAGGATAACGCTTTCGCGCTGCCCAAACGCGATGATCGTGTGGTTCCGGAAGGGCCGTATCATGTGCAACTCTCGATCCGTGACAAGCGTTTGGTCTTCGACATTGCCACCGAAGCCGAAGAAAAAGCGGCCGAGTTCCATCTGTCCCTTGGACCATTCAGGCAGGTGGTCAAGGACTACTTCCAGATCTGTGAAAGCTATTTCGACGCCGTAAAGACTTTGCCGCCCAGCCAGATCGAAACCATCGACATGGCCCGGCGCGGTATCCACAACGAAGGCAGTCGGGTGTTGCAGGAACGGCTGGAAGGCAAGGCCGAAGTTGATTCAGACACAGCCCGTCGCCTGTTTACGTTGATCTGCGTATTGCATTTCGGGGGGTGACGGGTGACGTCTCTGCCGCAGTCCATCTTGTTCTGTTGCGACCACAATTCGGTCCGATCTCCGATGGCCGAAGGCATCATGAAGAAGTTTTATGGCACCGGCACCTATGTGCAATCCGCCGGGGTGCACAACGATCTTGAGATCGATGGCTTTTGCATTTCGGTCTGTCATGAAATCGACGTCGAGCTTTCACGTCACCGGTCCCGGTCGTTTGATGAAATGCAGGAATGGGGCGACGACCTCAGCTCGTTCGATCTGATTGTAGCGCTGTCGCCGGCCAGCCAGCGCCGTGCGCTGGATTTGACGCGGGTTTTTCATCTGGATGTCGATTATTGGCCAATAATGGACCCTACCGGGCTGGGCGAAAGCCGCGAGGAAAAGTTACATCACTACCGACAGACCCGCGATCAGATCATTCAGCATCTGAAGGACCGCTGGGGCGAACCAACGGAGTGACCATGAACGAAACCGTCAAAACCTATTTCGAAGCCTTCAACGCCGGGGACGTAACCGGCATGCTGGCCTGTTTGTCCGACGATGTGGCCCATCATGTGAACGAAGGCCAGATACGAGTGGGCAAAGAGAAATTCGCAGCTTTTTGTGACCACATGAACCGCTGCTATCGCGAGAACCTCACCGATATCGTTGTGTTCGCGGCCGAGGGCGGTACCCGTGCCGCCGCTGAATTCATCGTGAACGGCACCTATCTTGAGACGGATGAAGGCCTGCCCAAAGCACACGGGCAGACCTACCGCCTACCAGCCGGGTCGTTCTTTGACCTGAAGGATGGCAAGATCACGCGGGTCACCACCTATTACAACCTGGCCGACTGGACCAAGCAGGTCTCGAATGGCTGAGGTCACAGGCGTTCGCGCCTTGACCGGGGCGGCGCTTGAGGCAGCTCTGGATGATGTCGCTCGCTTGCGGATCGAGGTGTTTCGGGCTTGGCCGTATCTTTATGACGGCGATCTGGAATACGAGCGGAAATACCTGCAATCCTACCGTGACAGCGACAGAGCCATCGTTGTTGGTGCCTTTGACGGGGATCGTCTGATCGGCGCATCGACCGGCGCCCCGCTAGTCGACCATGCCGCCGATTTCGCGGCGGCCTTCGATGGCTCTGGGCTGGATTTGTCCCAGATCTTCTACTGCGCCGAATCCGTCTTGCTGCCCAACTATCGCGGGCAGGGCGTGGGGCATAGGTTCTTTGACCTGCGCGAAGCCCATGCGCGCAACTTTGGCTTCACCAAATGCGCCTTTTGCGGTGTGCAACGCACGACCGATCACCCGATGCGGCCTGATACCTACCGCCCGCTGGATGCTTTTTGGAGCGCGCGGAAGTATGAGCCGTTGCCTGGCGCTGTTGCGCAGTTTTCGTGGAGGGATATCGGCGAAGAAGGCGAGACGCTGAAGCCGTTGCAGTTTTGGGTCATGGATATCACGGCTTAGATTTTATGGCTGACGTTTGCGCCCAAGAAGGCCGTATTTTACGGCCCAAGCCCTGATTGACCGGCGTTTCCGCCTTTGCTGTCTCGGAGTTGATTTTGATAGCGCTCCACCCGTTCGGTTGAATTCGTACACGTCGATAATCCGTTCGGCGCAACCGCAGGCTTCTCCCATGCCAACCTTTGTGTAATAGAACTTTTCGAAACTTTCCCGGTTTTGCATCGCAACTCTCCTAATCTTATTTAGCCATTTCAGGCTTGAGATGCCAACTCACAATCCCTTGCAGGGCCGGTATATGCGCATATGTTCCTGTACTTTTCAGGGCGCCCTCAACTAGTGTTCGCCAAACCAGCGCAATGAAAGTTACTCCATGAAAGCTGCCACCGCCGCCTATAATCTCGATTGGCTCGATAGCTGGGCGCAGTATGAGGATAAGCTGGCCCATTGGGTCTCAGACGCCGTCGGGCAGGGGGCTGAACTACTGGTTTTCCCTGAATATGGCGCGATGGAATTGTCGACGCTGGACGGGGCCGAAGTAGCGGGTGATCTGGAACGCTCGATCCGTGCTGTTTCAGATCGGATGGGGGACGTGCAGGCCCTGCATTCGCGTCTGGCTCAAGAACATGAGACCTACATCCTGGGCGCATCCGCTCCGGTGATTGACGGGTCAGGCCGTCCGGTAAACCGGGCTGTGCTCTACGCTCCGAACGGGACGTTTGACCATCAGGACAAACAGATCATGACCCGCTTTGAACGCGAAGACTGGGATATCGCGCCGGGCGGACCACTAAAATTGTTTGATACCCCACTTGGAAAAATCGGAATCCTGATCTGCTATGACAGTGAATTCCCCTTGCTGGGCAGAGCCCTAAGTGAGGCGGACATAATCCTGGTTCCCTCATGCACCGAGGCGTTGGCAGGGTACTGGCGTGTCCGCATCGGGGCTATGTCGCGTGCGCTGGAAAACCAATGTGTTACGGTCATGGCGTCTCTGGTGGGCAAAAACGAATGGTCCGATGCGGTGGATATGAATACAGGAACGGGTGGTATTTTTGGTCCACCTGACAAGGGTTTTCCCGCGACCGGAGTGTTAGCAGAGGGTGCGCTGAACCAACCTGGCTGGACCTATGCCGACGTCGACCTGACAACGATCGCCAATGTGCGCCGGGATGGCCATGTGTTGAACCGCGCCCATTGGGACGAGCAGTGCGGTCGAGTCGAAACAGTCACAATATCCTCTCTTTAGGTGAATACGCCCTTGAAATAAGCCCCAAATAGGCTCATTTAGGCGCACATCCCCGTAGATTCTGCGGGTGCAACGTAATTATGGAGACAACATGGCCAAGGAAGATACGCTCGAATTTCCCGGTGTCGTGAAGGAACTCCTGCCTAATGCGACGTTTCGGGTCGAGCTGGAAAACGGCCATGAGATCATCGCACATACGGCAGGCAAGATGCGCAAGAACCGCATCCGTGTTCTGGCTGGCGACAAAGTTCAAGTCGAGATGACCCCCTACGATCTGACCAAAGGTCGGATCAACTATCGCTTTAAGTAACGCCCCACACATGGCGTTTATTCTTGGATCGGGCAGCCCAAGGCGGCTGGACCTGCTGGCGCAGCTTGGCGTACAGCCCGACGCGATCCGTGCCCCTGACATTGACGAAACGCCTTTGAAGGGTGAGTTGCCGGTGCCTTATTGCCACCGGATCACACGCGCCAAAGTGCAAGCAGTTCCCGCCGAAAGCGATGATGTCACGCTGTGTGCTGACACTACGGTTGCGCTGGGTCGGCGCATCTTGGGAAAGCCTGAAGATGCAGGTCAGGCGGCCGAGTTTCTGCACGCTCTGTCTGGACGGCGGCACCGGGTGATTACCTCGGTTGCGGTTCGGCGCGGCGACCGCATATCGCAACGCGATGTGGTGTCTCAGGTCAAGGTCAAGCGCCTGTCGGATGTTGAGATCAATGCCTATCTGGCAACCGGTGACTGGCAAGGCAAAGCCGGTGCATATGCAATCCAGGGGCCTGCAGGGGCGTTCATCCCATGGATTTCCGGCTCATTTACCGGCATCGTGGGACTACCATTATCCGAGACTGCCGCTTTGCTGCAGGGCATCGGCTATCCTTTGTATCGCGAGGCACTATGAAGGGGCGTACCATCGTTTTAGACCACATCAACAACCGCGAGGCAGCGGCGTTGATGGTGGACGGAAAGCTTGACGATTTCCTGATTGCTTCCGAAGCCCCGGCACCCGGTACTATCTACCGGGCGCGGGCGGATCGCCCGGTCAAGGGGCAGGGTGGGATGTTTCTGGCCACGCCGGACGGCCAGGCCTTTTTGCGACAGGTCAAAGGATTGGCCCCCGGAGAGCTCAAGCTGGTCCAGGTGACCGGTTTTGTCGAACCCGGAAAGGCGCTGCCGGTGACGGATCGCGTGCTGTTTAAAAGCCGCTTTGCGATTGTCACACCGGATGCGCCTGGCCTGAATATCTCGCGCAGTATCCGGGATGAGGATGAACGCGACCGCTTGCTGGAAATTGCACATGAGGCGATGGCGGGCAGCGAACACGGGTTGATCCTGCGGTCCTGCTGTCAGGGCGAGAATGCCCAAGAGATTGCTGAAGATATCGGCGTCATGCTGGCTCATGCCGATGCTGTGATGAACGATCCCGGTACCGAGCCTGAGGTTCTGCTCGCAGGTGATGGGCCGCATGTTTTGGCCTGGCGCGACTGGACCGACCCGGCCGAGGTCGTCACCGAGCCCGGCGCCTTTGAGGCGCATGGTGTCTTGGATGCATTGGATCAGGCGGGCGGAATATCAGAACCATTGGCCGGGGGCGGACACATCTATATCCAGCCCACCCGCGCCCTGGTGGCCGTAGATGTAAACACGGGTTCAGACACCTCGATGGCCGCCGGAACCAAGGCCAATTTCGCCTGCGCAAAAGCACTGCCACGTGCATTGCGTGTCCGTGGGTTGGGGGGGCAGATCACGCTCGACCTCGCTCCAATGCCCAAGAAAGACCGGCGCGGTTTCGAAGCCGCTTTGCGATCTGCATTCAAGTCTGATCCGATCGAGACGATTCTGGCAGGATGGACCCCGTTGGGTCACTATGAGTTGCAACGCAAACGCGGCCGGATTTCCCTTGCGGAGGTGCTGAAATGAGCTGTCCGATCTGTCACGAACCAACGGTGTCTCAATTCCGTCCTTTTTGTTCGAAACGCTGTGCAAACATTGATTTGGCCAAGTGGCTGAACGGGTCTTACGCGGTTCCTTCGCAGCGTGAAGAAGACGTTGAACAGGATGTTTCTTCAACTGAAACTGAGATGCCGCGCCCACATTGAAAAAATGTAAAAAAGCCTCTGGACACTGCCAGTAGCAAGTCATAGAACGCCTCCACCCAACGGTAAAAGCCGTATCCGTGCCCGGGTAGCTCAGGGGTAGAGCAGTGGATTGAAAATCCTCGTGTCGGTGGTTCGATTCCGCCCCCGGGCACCATTCCCAACAGGTAAGCTACTGTTTCCCTTCAGCTTTAACTGGAGCTGATCAAGGGCGTAGTACATGCTGGAG